>JACFMZ010000081.1 GCA_019455105.1 Bacteroidota bacterium
AACGTAACCGAATACAATATTCGCCAGAATATTTCCGAGCATAAAGATAACGGTAAAGGTTCCCGCATACGCCGGCGATAACTGAAATTTTTCAATGGCATAAACCGAATAAAACGCCGTTGCGGACAACGACATAAGAATCAATCCGTCCACCAGCACGTAATTCCGAAATCGTATATCGGCGGTTAAAATTTTTTTTATTTCGGTTATTATAGAATAGCGTTCAGGCACCTCAAAGGAAAATTCATTCACCGACACTTCTTCAATTTTTGACAGCGCGTACATTGAAACCATTGTAAAAAGAAACGCACATAAAAATAATATTGAAAAGTCTGCAGGAAATTTTACGGAGGCAATAATAAGACTAACGCTGTAGCCGCCGGCAGCGCCGCTAATGGAACCGATTAACTGGCGCAGTGCAAGCAGTCTCCCCCGTAATTTTACCGGAACAGTTTTTGTATACACTTGAAACCAAGGAAGCCCGCCGAATCCGCCGAACAGCGCCAGTAAAAAAAGTAGCACCAAAAAAAGCAGCACCGAGGTCTGGCTTGAGATATTGCCAATAAGAAAAAATGCCGCCATTGAAATGAGCAAAAAAATAATTCGATGAAGCAATCCGAACAACACCATCGGTTTGTAGAATGATGACGTATGAGAAAATAATTGGGCAACCCACGCCATCGGAAAATTTATTGCCAGTATCCAAATAATCGGCACCGCGCCGACCGCAACTGCATTCCCGCCGATCATTTTAATAAAAACCGGAAATACCGTTTGAATGGCAACAAATGACATTCCAAAAGAATAAAATGAACCGTCTAAAATATGGAACCGCAGATTCTTGCGGAGAATGTGCTGATATTCGGGAGAGAGTGTCGGCGGAATCGGCAATATTTTTTTAAGCATACTGAATAAAGATACGCGAATATTGTTCGAGTTACAATTTTGGAAAGACGGAATTCTTCTGCTTTATATCTTTCACTCCCGACGCGCTTTCGGTATCTCTTTGCTTCGCTTCAACATTTTCCGTATTTTATCTGCCGTATGGAAAAACACAACGCTTCACCGAAACGAAGAATCATTCGTGAAACCGTAATGCAGGGATTGTATGCAACGGAAATTGCGAAAGATCCGCCGCAGCACATTATTGAAACACTGTTTGAAGAACTCACAAACAACACGGCAAACTACGATTTTGCCGTTTCATTATATTTGAAAACCCTTCAGCATCAGCTTGAACTTGATACAATAATCAAACAAAAAACTCAGCATTGGGATTTTCACCGCATTGCGTTGATTGATAAAATTCTTCTCCGCATAGCCGTGTGTGAACTGCTTCACTTTCCTGATATTCCGCCGAAAGTGAGCATTAACGAAGCGATTGAAATTGCAAAAATGTACAGCACCGATAACAGCGGAACATTTATCAACGGAATTCTTGATTCCATTCTTGAAGAGATGCAAAAGAACGGCTCTTTAAAAAAATCCGGACGCGGTTTGCTGAACACCACCACAAAGAAAAATTCCTAACGCCTCAATGAATCATTCAATCGACCGCTACGGATCGAAATTTCAAATATTCGTCTGGACTCTTTTTGATTTTGCCAACACTTCGTTTTCCGTTATTGTTGTCGCCGTCGGCTACTCTCTATATTTCAAAGAAATTGTTGCCGGCGGCAGCGGTCGTGGAGATTTTTTGTGGGGAATTGCCGTCAGCATTTCAATGTTTCTTACTGCGCTTATTGCTCCGGTACTCGGCGCAGCGGCAGATTTTTCCAGCAGAAGAAAACGATTTTTGTTCGGCTTTACGCTTGTGAGCATTCTATGTACCGCGCTTTTATATTTTGTTCAGCCGGGAATGGTTATTACCGGCATTCTGCTGTTTGTTCTGGCAAATATCGGCTTTGAAGGAGGATTGGTTTTTTACGATGCATTTCTTCCCGTACTTACTACGGAACGAAGTTACGGAAGAGTTTCCGGTTACGGCTTTGCAATGGGCTATCTCGGTTCGCTGACAACACTCCTCATTGCCATGCCGCTGTATGCAGATGGTTTTCAGAAATCAAATCTTCATAACATAAAGTTAAGTTTTGTTATCGCCGCGGGAGTATTTTTTCTTTTTTCCATTCCCCTTTTTGTTTTTCTTCGCGATCATACTATACGGTTTGAAAACAAACCGTCATATCTTAAAGCCGGAATTGCGCGCGTTGTTGAAACCGTACGCCATATAAAGCAGTACAAAAATGTCGGAAGATTTCTGCTGGCATTTTTTATTTTCAACGACGGCATTTTAACGGTTATTTCCTTTGCTTCAATTTTTGCCACACAGTCATTGAACTTTTCTTTGGAAGAAGTGTTGTATCTGTTCGCTGTTGTCCAAGCATCGGGAATAATCGGCTCGCTCTTTTTTGGAATTGTTACGGATAAAATCGGCGCCAAAAAAACCATTAACATTAATCTTATTCTTTGGATGATTGTGGTAGCGGGAGCTTTTTTTGTACAATCCAAAACTTTATTTTACGGTATCGGAATTATTGCCGGAAGCTCAATGGGCGCCTCGCAGGCGGCAAGCCGGAGCTTAATGGCGCGCTTAACTCCCAAAGAGCGTGAAGCAGAATTCTTCGGATTTTATGACGGTCTAATGGGGAAAGCTTCCGCCGTTGTTGGTACGTTTTTATTCGGTCTGATTTCGTATATTACGAATAATCAGCGTATCTCTGTTCTTTCCGTCGGACTGTTTTTTATTCTCGGATTTATTTTATTACAGCGTGTTGATGATACGGAATCAGCACGATAAATTTTCAGGAGCGACATAATGAAAACCATACTCTTATTGCCTTTCGGCTTTCTTTTTCTTTTTTCAGGAAAGAGCAAACTCTATACGGAAAACGAACATATAAAAGTGAAAATGGAATATTCGGAAAAAGTATCTTCCGCACAAAAAGGTGAACTTTCATTTTTACTCTCTCCGAATGCCGGAATTCATGTGAACACCGAACCGTTGTTTGAAATTCTTCTGGATAAAGATTCTCATTTCACCGTTAATGAAGAGCCGGTATTTTCAAAAAATAAAGAAGGCTACTTAGCGGTAACCAAACCAGTTCTCTTTACCTTTTCTCCTAAGAAAGGAACGGCACCGGGAAAATATTCACTGAAAGGAACGCTGCGGTATTTTTTCTGCTCCGATGCGGAAGGCTGGTGCAATCGTTTTTCGCAGCCGATTGACGTGACCATTGAGATTGGACGATGAAAAATATTTTCTTCTTCTCCGATGTGCATTTCGGACTTCAAACTCGTGAACAGGAAAAAGAAAAAGAGCGGCGCGTGCTCGCTTTTCTTTCATATGTAGAAGAACACGGAGAAGAACTTTTTATTCTCGGCGATTTGTTTGATTATTGGTTTGAATATAAATCGGTTGTCCCCCGCGGTTACCATCATATTCTTTCCAAACTCGGCAGCATGGTGGAACACGGAATTAAAATTCACTACGCCGCCGGCAATCATGATTTTTGGCTGCGGGATTTTTTCCCTACAGAACTGGGAATTCCCGTCTATAAAGAACCGTTTGCAATGACACTGCGCGGGAAAAAATTTTTCTTCCATCACGGCGACGGATTGGCGCTTCACGACACCGGCTATCGTATTCTAAAAAAAATTCTTCGAAGCAAAATAAATATTTTTCTCTATTCGCTCCTCCATCCGGATTGGACAGCGCCGATTGCAAAGGGTTCGTCAAAAACGAGCCGTGAATATACAGGGACCAAAGATTACGGCGAAACAGACGGTATGAAGCTCTTTGCCGAAAAAAAAATTAATGAGGGCTTTGAAGTGGTAATGATGGGTCACCGCCATCACCCGGCGTATGAAAAAATCGGCAGCGGCATCTATGTCAATCTCGGCGATTGGATTTCTTTTCATACGTACGCGGAATTTGACGGAACCACTGTTGTATTAAAATCATGGGAATAGAATTTTATTATGGCTAACGATAAAAAACCAACGAAACCGCGATACAGTTCAGAAAGAATGAAACGCTATTTCAATGATCCTGAATACCGTCAGGAGTTATTAAACCGCGGAAAAAGTTTTTACCGGATTTTTAAATATTTTTTCTTTGCCGGACTGCTTGTGTTTCTCATTCTTCTCGGCGTGTATGTCAAATATATTATTGACGGACTTCCTTCACTTGAAGAGCTTGAAAATCCTAAACCGGAATTAGCAACAAAAGTATATTCCTACGACGGTGAAGTTCTTGGAAAATTCTTCTTAACAAAAAACCGATCGTATGTTTCGTATGATGAAATTCCGCCGCATATTATCAGCGCCCTTATTGCCACAGAAGATAAAGATTTTTACGAGCATTGGGGCGTTACACCGTGGCGTTTTCTGCGCGCATTGGTAAAAAATGTTCTGGCGCTGCGGTTAAAGGAAGGCGCCAGCACCATAACGCAGCAGCTGGCGAGAAATTTGTACGGGCTTCAAGGAAGCAACGAAAGTCCGTTCGACAAAATGACGAGAAAGTTTCGTGAATTTTTTACCTCAGTGCAGATTGAGAAAAATTTTACCAAGCGTGAAATTCTGGAAATGTATCTCAACACGGTGTACTTCGGGCGCGGCGCATACGGAATAGCAGCGGCGGCAACGGTTTTCTTTAACAAGAGCACGCAGGAATTAACCCCTGCCGAAGGAACATTGCTCGTCGGTATTATCAACGGTCCGGCGTATTTCGATCCCATTCGACATGCCGATCGTTCGCTTGCACGGCGCGATATTGTTTTGGGGCAAATGGTTAAATACGGAAAGCTTACCCAAGCCGACGTGGACGAAATAAAAAAACAACCGCTGCAATTTACCATAGACGAAGCCGACGGAATCTTCGGCATTGCACCGCACTTTGTGGAATATATCCGCCAGCAGATGAGAGAGAAAGCGGAAAAATACGGATTCAATATTTACAAAGACGGGCTTTCCATTTATACAACTTTAGACAGCCGGTTACAGCGTTATGCCAACCGCGCTGTTGAAGAACATCTCGCCGAAAAGCAGCCGCAGTTTAATCAGCTCTGGGATTGGAATAAAAATATTGCCGTTCTCAATCGCGGTGTTGATAGAATGGCGAGACAAACGAAAATGTATTTACGCGCCGAAAGCGCCGCAGAACGAGACAGCATTCTTGCGGCACTAAAATCCGATCAACACTTTATTGATTCGGTAAAGCAGGTAATGGAAAACATTGAAATTGGTTTTATTGTTATCGATCCGCATTCCGGCGGAATTCGCGCAATGGTCGGCGGAAGAAATTTTCGTTCTTTCCGTTACGGTTTAAATCATACAACACAAATCCGGCGGCAGCCCGGTTCTGCATTTAAACCGTTTGTATACACGGTAGCAATTGATAATGGGTATCCCCCAACGTATGAAATTCTTAACCAACCGGTTACCTTAATGATGCCGGATGGAACACGATGGACGCCGTCGAATTTTGAAGGAGATGTCGGCGGAAAATACACGCTGCGGGAAGGGTTACGAAATTCCGTAAACCTTGTTGCCATAAGAATGATTACCGACGGAATTTCACCGAAGGAACAGGTTGTTGAATATGCAAAAAAAATGGGAATTAATTCTCCTATTCCTCCCTACGAATCCATTGCGCTGGGAACGGCGCAGGTAACACCGCTTGAGATAACTTCCGCGTTCGGTGTGTTTGCCAATGAAGGCGTGCGAGTCGATCCGTATTCCATTATGAAAATTGAAGACAAAGACGGAAATGTTATCGAAGAAAATGTTCCGGAAAAACGCGAAGTGCTCTCCAAAGAGACTTCTTACATTATGACCTCTCTGCTGGAAGATGTCGTAAACCGAGGATCAGGAATGCGCGTGCGAAATTATTTTCATTATCCCGCCGCCGGAAAAACAGGAACAACGCAGGATTATGCCGATGCCTGGTTCGTCGGGTTTACGCCGGATCTTGTTGCCGGTGCCTGGGTTGGGTTTGATGATCAGGCGGTTTCTTTCAACAGTGCAGACGGACAAGGCGGAAGAGCCGCTGCACCGCTGTGGGGAAGATTTATGCAGTATGTGTATAACGACGGAACCATTCCTCTGCCGACACGATATTTCCGTCAGCCGAACGGCGTTGAACGGGATTCTGTCTGCACGCTTTCGCACAAATTGGCAACAGAATTTTGTCCTGAAAAATATGAAGAGGTTTTTAATTCAAAATATCTTCCGCCGAAATGCGATATTCATACCAGTTCCGATACTACGGATGTCGGCAGTCCGATTCAATTTTAATTTTTTAGTGAACGGATTGCGGCTGGAGAATTTTCTTCACCGCATTGAATACGGTAACAGTTTTAATCTCTATCATACAATCAAACGTTCCAATCGGACATTCGTCGCTTCCATGAATTGAACAGGGCCGGCACGGCAAACCGTTTCGCTCCACCACAATATCATTCGGACCGTACGGACCAAAACCAAACGCCGGCACAGTCGGACCGAAAATTGCGACAATCGGGGTTCGCATGGCAACGGCAAGATGCAGCGGTGCGCTGTCATTGGTCACCAGCACTTTACACCGGTTAATTAATTCTGCAGACTGCAACAGCGAAAGTTTTCCGGTAACGTCGAAAATATTTTTATGAGATGCCTTCTCAAGAATTGTTGCGCCGAGTTTGCTGTCTTCCTTGCCGCCGATAATTACAACACACAAGCCTTCTTCTGCCAGCATTGCGGAAAGCTCTGCATACCGTTCCAGCAGCCAACGCTTCGTATTCCATACCGAACCGGGAGCTATCGCAATAATTTTATGATGCTCGAGAATTTCCCGTTCAAACAACATTTTGTTAACTGCAGCAATATCGTTGACGGAAGGATAGAGATTCGGAAATTCCTTTTTATAAAAAGAAATTTGAAACGGCGAGAGGAGTGCAATATTCCGCTCAATTTCATGTTTTTCATTTTTGTACGGAACAATGTGGTTATACAAAAATTTCGCCGAAGAACTGTCGAACGTAATGCGATGCGGAATATTGCTCAGCGCGACAACAACGGCTGAACGGAACGAGCGATGCGGAACTACGGCAACATCATAATTCTTACCGCTGAGTTTGCGCGCCAGAGAAAGTATTCCGGAAATTCCTTTCTGCGTCTTTCTTTTGTCATAGTAAATAATTGAACGAATTGCCGGATGATGCAAAAGCAGATCTGCCGCCCGCGGCGTCGTTACAACATCAATAGATGCCGACGGATATTGTTTTTTTAAAAGCTGAATCATCGGCAGCGTTAAAACAACATCGCCGAGAAATGCCGTTTGGAAAACGAGAATATTTTTAGGATTTGTTATGTTCATATTTTTTTTCTTCTTCAAGACGCCGAAGGTACGATTCGGTATGTTTCCAGCGTTTATGAAACCAGAGCCATTGTTCTGGATACCTTCTCACAAACTTTTCCAGCGCAGCAGCATGACGCCGTGTTATTTCTACAATCATTTCATCCTGCGTGCCGGAAATTCCCGTAAGATCAATCTCTTCCAATTCAATGTGAAAATTATTAATCCCCTTCCGCACAAGCATTACTAAAAGCATCGGCGCGCCGGTACGGACTTGAAAAACTGCCGGACCTTGGTGCGTTGAAGTCGGTCTTCCGAAATAATCAACAAAAATTCCGTGTTCCGGTCCGCTTTGGTCGGCAATGAGCGCTACAATATGATTATTTTTTAGTGCGGTAAACGATTCGCGAAATGCTTTTTCCATAACAACGAGCTTCGCGCCGAATCGAGTTCTCACGCGGCACATAAAACGATCAATGTATTTATTACGCTGCTTTTGAACAATAACGGTATAATCTTCCGGAACGAAACACGCCGTTGATTGTGCAGCAAATTCCCAATTGGCAAAGTGCCCGGTAAGGATAATGAGGCCTTTCTTCTGTTGTAACAATTGATGTATTCTCTGCGGTTCCGGAAACTGCACGATGCGCTGAATTTCATCGTTGGTGATTTTATCGAGATAGAGAATTTCAAAAAACGTAGAGAAAAGATTTTTGTATGCGCCTTGCGCGATGCGTTCTATTTCATTAATTGATTTTTCGGGAAATGCTTTGGTAAGATTTTCCATGACCAAAGATTTTCGAATTTTTAAAACCGAATAAGCAAACTGTCCGAAGGCGCTCCCCATCCGCTGAACTTGAGCAAAGGGAAAAAGATGGACAAAGCGATGAAGAATCTCAAAAAAGAAAAATTCTATTGCGTCTCTCATAAAAATAAAAATACTAAAGTGTGTCAATGAATCAAAATTTAGAGCGCGGTAAACACCATCAGCGTAATATCATCCGATTGCGGCGCGCCGATTGTGTAGGAGGTTATTTCATGGGTTATGGAAGAAAGTATTTTGCCGGCAGAGTAATGCCGGAATCCCCGAATAATTTCTTCTAATTTTTCTTCAGTATATTCTTCACCGTTACTATTCATCGCTTCGCTAACACCGTCGGTAAACAGAATAACAGAATCTCCCTGTTCTAAAATAATTTTTCCTTCTTTGTAGGGAATCATAGCTTTCATAATGCCGAGAATAATCCCCCCTTCGGTTAAGCGTTCAATGGAACCGTTCGCCCTCAGCACAAACGGCGGATTGTGCCCAGCATTCACATAAGAAAATTCTTTTGTTTCAGAATTTAAAAGCCCTAAAAAGAACGTAATAAATTTATCCGGCGTTGTATTTTCAAAAATAATATCATTAATCCGCGCGGTAGTTTCCGGAAGCGATAATTGAAAGGGAACAAGCGTCCGCAAAGTTGCCTGCGCATTTGCCATTAACAGCGAAGCCGGCGTTCCCTTTCCGGCGACATCGCCGATGGCGAGAACAAACTGAGAATTATGTAACGGAATAATATCGTAATAATCTCCGCCGACCTGCTTGGATGAAACATTAACGGCGGCAATTTCAAAATTTTTAATTTCCGGAATATGACGCGGCAGAAGATTTTGCTGAATTTCCCGGGCAATAAGAAGTTCATTTTCAAGGCGCTGTTTCTCAATTGCCTCTTTGAATAAGCGGGCATTTTCCAAAGAAAGAATGGCAAAGCTTGCCAGCGAGTAGAGAAATTCCAATTCTTCCTGCGAATAATCTCCTTCCCGCAGCCGCTCACCGACACAAAGAACTCCCTGCACTTCGTTTTGAATCTGAAGCGGAATAACGGCTCGAATTTTTTCCGCCGTTAAACAAGGTCTGACTTTTAGAAAAACAGAATTCAGCAGCTCCTCCGTGAGCAGGACCGGCTCTGAAATCAGTTCAAATAAAATATTTTTATATTCGTCCAGATGCTCGCTTGAAATTTTAGAGGTAATATTTTTTCCGTTTTTCAGGCACAGAGCATACCGGTTTGTGCCGATGTGCCCCATTAACGTAAGAGAAAATAATTTTATCAGACGCTCTTCATCCAAAATGCCGCTGAACTCTTTCGCCGATTCAAACAACGTATCAAGCTGATGAATTTTTCCGTCGAGATCGCGATTAACTTTTTTCAACTGGTCAATGGTCAAGCCTTTTTCAATCGCGGCGGCGGAAATATTAATTAACGTGCTGATAAACTGCTCTTGATCCGTTGTTAATTGCGTGCGCTCGCCGATACCGACATAGCCGGCAATTTTTTCGTGTGCAACAATGGCAAGAAGTTTTGTAATTCCGCAGGAACGAAGTTCTCCTTCCGCGGTAAAGTTTTATTTTTCTCCATGAAAAGAAAATTCTTTTCCGATAAACTCCGGCGGAATTCCTTTCCCGCACTGTACTGTAAATTGAGCGCTGGCTGATCGAAGAAGGACAATGCCCTTGGAAATAAGCAGTTTTCCCATAATGGTGAGCAGCAGCGTATTCAATACAAACGGAAGATCGAGCGATGAATTAACAATATTGCTGAATTCTAAAAGCGGTAGCAGATCGGTGGAAAGTTTTTCGTGTGTGCTGCTTGGGGTCTTCACAAATAATCCGATTACAAATATTTTACAAGCCGCAGCGTGTTGGTTTTTTGTTGAAAGGAAAATTCAACTTTATCCATAATGCGTTTCATTAAATAAATTCCGAGTCCGCCGCGATGATAATGAGAGAGATATTCCTGCATATCCGGTACAGCAACGCTAGACGGATCAAATTTTTTCCCGTGATCGGTAATGAGAATTTCAAACTCATTTCCGTTCCGGTTAATTTGAATTTCAATTGTTTCGTTTTCGGCAAAGCGATAACCGTGTTTTATAATATTGGTGCATGCCTCATCGACGGCAATAACAATTTTATTGATATCATCTTCCTTAAAGCCGTGAAGCTGCGCCTGCTCAGCAACAAATTCCCGAACTTCTTTCAACCGGTGCGTTTGGCTGTGAATAACAAGTGATGAAGTATGTTTTTGCAGTTTTGTCATAGCAATTTTAAAGCCCGTTCTATTTCATTTCTGCAAATTTTGTTGCGGCATCCTTTTCCGATGAAACAATATCATACAACATTGGAAAACCTAAAAGGTCGAAGATATTAAAAACCTTCGGCGTCATATCGGATAATTTAATATCTCCTTTATTGGCGCGAACATCTTCTATATATGCCATAAAAACGCCGAGCCCTGCGCTGGAGATGTACGTAAGCTCTTTACAGTTCACGATAATCCGGTATTTTTTTTCATTCAAAAGTTTTCCGAATGCGTCTTCCAAAACCGGCGCGGTATGCGCGTCTAGATATCCTTTAAGGTCCAGCACCTGTATGTTTTCAGAATGATCTCGAATGGTTACCTTAAAATCGCTCATAAATACTCCTGAAGATTAAAACAATACATTTTAATTTTTTCTCTCAACAAAATTTTTATGCAATCCATTTTATAACAAAAATGGTCAGGTCGTCGTGATATCCCTTTTCGTCGGTAAAATTCCACACGGTTTGAATTATCTCTTCTTTAATTTCATCGGCAGACTTCCTTTTATTGTTCAGCACAACATCAAACAATCGCTCGTAGCCGAATTCTTCTCCTTCCGATGAACGAGATTCAGTAACGCCATCCGTATAAAATACACAAATATCTCCAGACTGCATCGAGATTTTTTCTTCTTTAATAGTGGAAGAAAATTTTTCAGTTCCGACCAGCCCAAGCCCCAACCCGAGCGGCTTAATATATTCCTGCCGCTCTTTTGAAATAAACAACATCGGGCAATGTCCGCCGCGGCTGAACGTCAGCGTACCGGAAACAGTATCAAGCACGGCGTAGAATAAACTGATAAACGATCGTTTATCAATACTTCCATAGAGCGCTTCGTTGGCTTTAATAAGAAATTCTTTCGGCGAAGAATAAATTTTGCTGAGAGATTGAAAAATTCCCTTCACTTCCGCCATATAGAATGCGGCGCCAACTCCCTTTCCTGAAACATCGCCGACGGCAATACCTACGCGGTGCTTATCCAGCATTACCACATCATAATAATCGCCGCCGACTTCAAGGGCGGGAGATGAAACCCCTTTCATTTCTACAGTTTTAAAATGCGGAAGGTTCTGCGGCAGCAATCGTTTTTGCATTTCCTGCGCCAGCATTAATTCGCGCTGCAGCCGCTCTTTTTCAATTGATTTTTTTATCAACCGCGCATTTTCTATAGCAATGGAAACCTGATCGGCAAAACCGGAAAGAATTTCAACGTCATCCTGTTCAAAACCATATTCAATATCTTTTGAAGCATATAAAATTCCGATTAATTTTTCATGCGAAAGAAGCGGCACCACAATAAGCGAACTTACCTTTTTCATTTTGGGAATGTACGTCGTTCGTTTATCTTCCGGAACAGAGTCGATCAGTAAAAATTTTTTTGATTGCAGTACAACGGAACGAATTGATGAAGAATGAGAAACGATGGTTTCAATTTCTTCTTCGGAAATATTTTTGCTGGAAACTAATCGGTTTCGTTCATCATCTACGGCAACAACTTCCAGCCAAACCGATGCCGCTTCAATATCTTCAAACGTCAGTGTGGTGGCGGTATCGACAAGTTCTTTCAAATCGAAAACCTGGTTAATCAGCTTTCCGAGATTATGCAGCGAACTAATTTCCGTCTGCTTACGGTCAAACGCGGCAGCAGTCGGAAGATGGAATAAGGTGCTGATTCCCGCCATACCGAAATACACAGCGCCGAAAATTGAAATGAGCCGCACAAACGTATAAAGCGGATAACTGTAATAGAGCAGTCCTTTCTGCGTCCATCCGGTTTCCACGGAAAGAATAATGAGAATGGCAAGAAAGCCGAGAAAGCTGAGAAACGAATAAAGCAGCGCATAAAATTTTTCTCTTCTCGGCAGATACGCAATCCATGCAAGGCGAAAGGAATTTGCAATAATTAAAAGAACGGCAAGAATAGTAAAAAATCTTTCCAAAACAGAATTTTCTCCCTGAGGCGCGCTTAATGAAGAACAGGAAGCGGCAAGAATAAACGCCATAAGGAAAAGAAAATTCCTTTTTGTTGTTTTCTTTCTTTTATAATGAACAAGATCTTTAAGGTATAGAGTAACAAAAACGGCAAACACTGCGGCAACAATGCTGAGCAGTGATGATAAAAAGATTGTTATATAATCGCGGGGATATAATTTGAAGTTCCGCGATTCAAAACCCTTCAACGGAATAAAACTTGTAAGAAGGTACGCGCCGAGAAATAATCCCGTCCACACGGCAACATAGCCAATCTGCCTGATAATTCCTTTTCGGCGTTCGCTCTTATAAATCTGAATGGTGAAATAAAGAATAATAAACGACCCTAAGGCGCAGAGATTACGAATAGTAAAAATCAGCGAGCCGTCAAATTCAATATTCTTCGTTGCCGCGTTAATAAGAAACACAACAACGAAAAGGACAGCCATTGATAAAATTAAAAGCAGCTTGCGTAGTTTCATGTATTCTAAAAAAAATTATACCGCCCTAAATATTCGCAAGTTCCGGAAAAAAGTTACAATGTGTAAATGAAAATATGCATTAATGGAATTAGACACAATCTCATTATTTTCGCAAAAAATATCGGCGCAAAATATAATTTCAGTTTTCGTTACCGATAATCAGAAACCTTATACATAAATATGAAAGCCGGAATGCTCGTTAAACAAAAAAATGCAAAGAAAATCAGCAAGAGATTTTCATTGATTTTACTGCCACTTTCCAGTATATTTTCAACCTGAATTTAATGAAATGTTATCTGTTTTTTTGACCTATTAACTGGAGGTTATTGTTGTGAAAAAAAACCGTGGTAAACTGGTTGGAATCGCGCTTTCACTGATTCTTGCATTGTATTTCCTTTATCCGACCTTTCAAGCATACCGATACGACAAACATCTTACCGGTATTTCCGGTGCCGACAGCCTTTCCTATATCAATGCCAATGAAAACGATATTCGCGAAGCACGTGCCGACCGTATAAAGCTTGGTCTTGATTTGCAAGGCGGAATGCGCGTTGTGCTGGAAGTTGACGTTCTAAAAATGTTAGAACAAATAGCGAAAAATAAAGATGATCAATTTACACAGCTTACTTCTGAAATTGAAAATGAAGCAAAACTCAGCGACGAGCCGATTATCAATATCTTTCGCAAAGTTTTTGACAGCCGTGGTATTCGATTAAGCCGCTATTACGGAAGCTTACGTGAAGACAATGATGTTATTCTAAAACGACTCGGCGAGGAAGCAGAAAAAGCTGTTGACCGTGCAATGGAAATTATTCGTAATCGTGTTGACCAATACGGCGTATCGGAACCGGCAATTCAAAAGCAAGGCGCGCGGCGCATTGTTGTGGAGCTTCCCGGAGTCTCCAACGAAAACGAAGTCCGACGCTTGCTGCAAGGAACGGCTCAATTAGAATTCAAATTGATGAAAGATCCTGATGTTATCTATAAAACTATGGATGCCATTGATAAATATCTGGCTTCTCAAGGAGGCGTCGGAACCGATTCGATTTCTTCGGCAAAAACCACAACAACAAAACAAGAAACTTCAACGCTCTCGGCAATGCAGCAAAAAGACAGCGCCGGCAGTGCCATCGATGAAAGCCAGAAAACACCGGAACAGCTTCAGAAAGAGCATCCTTTCTTATTTCTTGCCCGTCCGGACCAAAAAGGAAACGGCGAAGCATACGTTTCTGAAAATGATAAAGAGAAAGTCAATAACATTTTAGCGAGACCGGATGTTC
>JACFMZ010000082.1 GCA_019455105.1 Bacteroidota bacterium
ATTTATTCCCCTCGCCTTTCAACCGGGCGATACCGGAATTAAACCACGTAACGAATTTACGTCGGCTATTGAAGATTTAAAAACAATCGCCGTTTCCCGCTTAATGTTAGATAACTTTCCGCATATTAAAGCGTACTGGGTTATGCTGACGGAAGAAGTCGCTTCCGTTGCTTTAAATTTCGGCGCCGATGATATGGATGGAACGGTCGGCGGAGAAAAAATTGCTCACGATGCCGGCGCCATCAGTCCAATGACAATGGCAAAAGAAAAGTTGATTAAAATTATTAACGATGCGCGAAAAATTCCTGTTGAACGGGATGTGTATTACAATGCACTTAACATCAGTGCTGAAAATGTTATCGGAAAAATTCCGTACTTAAATACCGTTCCCTTCTGCGAAAAAATGGAACAGCGGCGATTTAAAATTCTTCCTATTATTCCGCGCCGTATGGGAGTGCTTTCTCAAAAGAATCAAATTGATGCCGGCTTATTTTCGTTGATGGATTATTTCGCACAGGAAAAAGATTTTGAAATAATGGATTATTGCATTTCTACCCGCGACCAGGTAAAAAGCGTAATGCTCTTTTCCAAAGAAGGATGGAAAGATCTTGAAGGAAAGAAAATCGGTATAATGGATGATACCGCAACATCGGTTCGTCTTTTGCAGGTTCTGTTAGAAAAAAAATATCATGTCAAAGCAAACTTGGTTCGCATGCACACCGGCATAAATAATTACAATGCTTACGATGCCGTACTGCTTATTGGTGATGAAGCGCTGAAATGTCAGAAAGCTTCCATTCCGAATTTCGATTTAGTGTACGATTTGGCAACGGAATGGTACACTTGGCAAAAAATGCCGTTTGTTTTTGCTGTGTGGGCATACAAAAAATCCCTTCCCGAAGATATGAAACAGGAACTCATCAGCATTATCGACGACGGATTGAAGAAAGGTGAAATAGATATTGACACCATCGGATATCAACACGGCTTACGATTGAATCTTACAAAAGAAGAAACAGCGGATTATCTGCGCGGGTTTGATTACCACCTTGGAGAGCGGGGACGAACGGCAATTGCAACGTTCAAAAATTTAGTTGAAGAAGTTAGCGTAAGTTTGTAAATTAATAAGACTTCTGAAAAATTATTCTCTCAATGGACGCGCAAATTCTCTCAAAATTTCAAGAATTAATCAGTCAAGGCGAAAAACTTGTGCCGGAAGGCGGTTTAGAATTTTCCGGCTACAATGCTAAAATGCAAAGCCAGTATTTAACCTGGCGGAAAAACTGCCTTGACTCTATTTCCAAACTCGGCGATAAAGCTTCTGCGTTTCGTGATAAAATTGCGAAAGATGAAAACGGTGCATATTTTTATCAATCGTCTGCACAAAACGTGCTTGATGCATTAAAGTCCGCGCTCCCGATAGTCGAAACAGAAGTCAAAAAAAATTCGGTTCCTCCAATACCGCCTCCGGCTCCTTCAGTTCAAGAACAGAAAAAAATTACTCTGCCGAAAACTGCACCGGATTCTGAAGCTCAGCCGAAAAGCGACGTTCAAAAACAAGAACACACTAAAAAAGAAACTCCAAAAAGCGATCCGGTAAAGCAAGAAGCACCGAAACAAGAAATTTTTAAACCGGAACCTGCAAAGCAGGAAACACCGAAACAAGAGATTCCCAAACCGGAACCTCCAAAACAAGAAGCACCGAAACAAGAAATTCACAAACCGGAACCGGTAAAACAAGAAGCGCCAAAACAAGAAACTCCTAAACCGGAACCGGCAAAATCTACACCGCCGGTTGTTGAATCAAAAACTTCGCCGAATACAGGTTCAAGTAAAAGCATTCTTGTTCTTTCTTCTTCAGAAACCGATTTGCAGAATCAGCTTATCGCCATGTTAAAAGAAATCGGCATTGACGGAATTCTGTTCCAGCGAGGCGAAGCAACGGATGCCATCGTTGGTTTCTTAAACGAACATGCAGAATCGAAATTTGCTTTTTATCTTTTTACTGCCAAAGATATGAACAGTGCAATGTTTGAACTGGGATATTTGGTCGGAAAAATCGGAGCGAAACGTGTCTGCTGCATCCACCACAAAGATGATGCGCCGCCGAAAGGAATTCCCGGCATCACCTACAAAGAAATTGTTGTGAAACTGGAAGAAATCAGCTTTAGTCTTATTAAAGATTTGAAAGCGGCCGGTTACACCATTTCGTTATAAACAACTGCTTTAGTAATCTGTAAAAATATTTAAAAAATTTGTTATGACTCTCTCATCTCTCTACGAAAAAATTCGTTCCAATCAACGTATCAATCGCGAGGAAGGATTATTTCTTCTCCGTAACGCGCAGCTTCTCGATCTCGGCGATTTAGCAAATGAAATCCGATTCAAAAAAAATCCTTATCCGACAGTAACATTTGTTCTTGATTCAAATCCGAACTATACTAATGTCTGCAATGTGGATTGTATCTTCTGCGCATTTTACCGCCATCCTGGCGAAGAAGGCGTCTATACACACACTGTTGATGAGATGATTGCAAAGTTTAAAGAATCTGCTGCAAAAGGAATTACCACTATTCTTTTACAGGGGGGCGTTAATCCCGAACTGCCGCTAGAGTATTATCTGGAAATGATTTCCCGAACCGTAAAAGAAGTTCCGGAAATTTATCCTCACTTTTATTCAACCACAGAAATTTTAGGAATGGTTGAAGTCTCCGGTTTATCGCTGCAGGAAGTTTTAAAAAAATTATGGGATGCCGGTCTTCGTTCAATTCCGGGAGGCGGAGCAGAAATTCTTTCCGACCGCGTGAAAAGAAAAATCAGCAGCAAAAAAGGAACCTCTGCCGACTGGCTGAATGTAATGCGTGAAGCGCATAAACTCGGTTACAAATCAACCGCTACAATGATGTACGGACACATTGAAAAGGATGAAGATATTCTTGAACACTTCGAAGTTATCCGCCGGCTGCAGGATGAGTATCACGGATTTACCGCTTTTGTTCCGTGGAGTTTTAAACCGGGCAACACGCCGCTGGAAAAAATTATTCCCACGTATGCCACTCCTCGACGCTATTTAGAAATGATTGCCTTCTCTCGAATTTATTTAGATAATTTTGATCATATTCAAGCATCATGGTTCAGCGAAGGAAAAAAGACGGGACAAATTGCTTTGCACTTCGGTGCGGATGATTTCGGCGGAACATTGCTGGAAGAAAATGTACACGCGGCGGCAAACTTTGTTAATAAAACCAATACCGAAGAATGTATTTCGTTAATTCACGAATCCGGTTTTGATGCAGCACAGCGAGGAACGCTGTATGAAATTAAAAAGGTTATTCCAAAAACAAAAGCGGCGTAAGCAGGCTTTTCCGCTTTCCATTTTCATTATTCTTTTCCCTTATATCGTCGGATTTTCTTCCGATTCGACTTCCTCATAGTTAGAATTACAGACCGGCACCGGCGGCGGACAATATACCTTTCATGATTGTTCCGGCTCCCATACTCAGCCGTTTGAATGTTAATGACCGTCACCTTAAAGGTGACGATCGCTTCGGTGCAATTTTAAGAACTGACCGTCACCTTTAAGGTGACGGTCAGTTCGATCAATTAACCGATTTCATTTTCTATTTCTTTCCAAATTTCGTCAACAGATTTTCCCGACTGCGCCAGCATTTCGCAAAATAATAATCCTGAAAGGATTCCATCGCGTTCGGGAATATGTCCGTGCACGCTGAACCCCGCACTGTCATCCGCGCCGACCAAACATTCATTCTGCAACATTACACGAGTAATATTTTGGAAACTGACATTCACTTCAAAGAACGGCAGATTCCTCTTTTCCGCAAGAAGGCGCAATCTATCCGTTACTGGAACGGATTTAATTATCGCACCGCGCAAATTTTTATTTTTATACAAATGCCACGCAAGAAGCAAAATTGTTTGTTGAACGGAAACCCATTTTCCGTTTTCGTTACAAATTGCGCAACCGCCGCCGTCGCCGTCCGTGGCAATGCCGAGAATTGCATCGGTGATGCCGGTATTATACATCAGCGGCTGAAGATTTTCTTCAATCGTTTCGGGATTTCTATCGTAGAAATTCGGTTCCGGTGTACCGAAAATTGTCTGTGCCCGCCAGCCACATTCAACAAGAATATCTTCAAGAATAGTTTTCCCCGCCCCTCCCATGGAATCAATCATCACGTTCGGATTGTTTGCCGGCTTAGCGGCATATTCCCGTAGAAGGTCAACATTCACAATTGTTTGAAGATGCTCTTTATAGGGGGGAAGAAAATCCTGCGGCGTAATGTGAAATGTTGAACGGGGAATTTCTTGAACAGTATTGGTAAATTTCTCAATTGTCTTTATCTCATCACCAATAAACGGACCGCCGTATGATGCTTTAAATTTTATTCCGTTATATTTCCCCGGATGATTGCCTGCCGTAATCATAACTCCGGCAGAGCATTGAAATTTTTTTACCGCAAACGACAAAACAGGAGTCGGAAGTATTTCCTGCGAAAGCAATACGGGAATTTTATTTCCGGAAAGAACGGAAGAGAAAAGTTCTGCATATTGTTTTGAATTTTTTCTGCCGTCATAACCGACGGCAACCGGCTGAACGTGAATATTTTTTTGTTTCAAAAAAAGCACATACGCCTGTGCAATTCGTAGGAGATTTTCTTCAGTAAATAATTCATTCAGCTTTGCGTGCCAGCCGTCGGTGCTGAATTTTATTTCTGTATTACTCATCGGTGTGTGGTTCGGAGAGTATTTCCGCCGCTTCGAGATATTGATCGATAGGAACAAAAATTTTAATGGGATATTGCAGTAGCGTTCTTCCGATAGTGCTTTCAATCATTCCATCCGCCAGAAAGCCGGGGTTTGTTGTGTTCACAGGATTCGTTGTAATTCCGGCGCTTTCAAGTTTTCCGCGGATAATCTGCGCTTCGTAGAAATCAACCGATTTAAAAATCAATGCCCAGTCTTCGCGCAATTCTACATTTTGATGACCGGTGCAGAGCAGGCGGTTTCGTTTTTCCACTAAACATTCATCGCAGTATAACTGCTGGCAAATTACACAAACTCCCGTTGCAACAGCAAGAGGATGATTTGTGCAGGAATATTGATCTTCCGCATAAAGCGTTCCGCAGTGCGGACAAAAATCCATATCTAACGGCGCTTCTTTCCCGCAGTTATCACAGGTATCCAAAGGAGACAGATTCGGAGACGATGAAACTAATTCCGCGCCGCAATCAGCACACACAGAGGCAACATCTTCATATTCTATTTTACAGTTCGGACAAATTTTCATTGATAGTTTCTCATTAATCAAAGTCAACACTCATTAGTTCGCAATGAGAGATATTTGAAAATTAATGGTTCATCGTCATTCTAAACGAAGTGAAGAATCTCAGGTTTACTTTTTATGAAAAATAAGATTCTTCGTTGTTCCTTCGGAGCTCCTCTGAATGACATTGGATTTTATTGTTTACACATTAAATCTAAAATGACAAATATCGCCGTCTTGAATTTGATATTCTCTTCCTTCAATGCGAAGCAAGCCGGCTTCTTTTACTTTCACTTCATCGCCGAGCCGAAAGAGATCGTCGCACTTCATAATTTCAGCACGGATAAATCCTTTTTCAAAATCAGTATGAATCACGCCGGCAGCTTCAGGGGCATACGCTCCTTTACGAAGCGTCCACGCATGAACCTCTTTCGGTCCCGCCGTAAAAAAGGTGATTAATTCCAGCAGTTCCATCCCTTCGCGGACAACCTGCTGCAAGCCGGATTCTTTTAATCCGAGACCGTCTAAAAATTCTTTTCGTTCAGCAACGGGAAGTTCGGCAATTTCAGCTTCAACAGCGGCACTGACAACAACAACTTTTGCCCCTTCCTTCGATGCAATTTCCCGAACCTGCTCAACATATTGATTGCCGGCAGCGATTTCTTTTTCATGAACATTGCAGACATACATCACCGGTTTATTGGTTAGAAGGTGCATATCGCGAAGCCACAGTTTTTCTTCATCGGAAGCTGTTTCAACATACCGCGCTAATCTTCCGGTGGAAAGATGTTCTTTTACCTTGAAGTAGAAATCGGATTCCGATTTGAATTTTTTATCGCTCTTGGCGCGGTGTTCTGCGTCTCGAATTTTCTTTTCAACGGTTTCAAGATCTTTTAAGATTAATTCCGTTTCAATCACTTCAATATCCCGTTTCGGATTTACGCTGCCGTCCACATGCACAACATTCGGATCGTCAAAACAGCGGACAACGTGCGCAATGGCATCAACATCGCGGATATGCGAGAGAAACTGATTTCCAAGCCCTTCGCCTTTGCTTGCCCCTTTTACTAATCCGGCAATATCCACAAATTCAATGGATGACGGAACGATTTTCGGTGAATGGTACAGCGCAACAAGTTTTTCAACCCGCTCATCCTGCACCAGCACCACGCCGACATTCGGTTCAATGGTGCAAAAAGGATAATTTGCCGCTTCTGCTCCGGCGGCTGTGATTGCATTAAAAAGAGTTGATTTTCCAACGTTCGGAAGTCCGACAATACCGCAGTTAAAACCCATTTTCTTAAAATCCTAAATTCTAAATTATTCCGCCAAAGGCGGATGCGTCTCTGGCGTAAAATACTAAACGATTTTTTTTGGTTGAATTGCGTAACAAGATACGAAAAAGTGAGGCGTGAACAAAAAAGAAAAAAAAACGCACCTTAAAATTTACTTTTATTTATCGTGTATTTTGCATCTCCTGAAGCAGATTTGTATATTTAAGAAAAAGGAATTGATTATGAATAACAAAGCCGTAAATATTGATCCGGAAATTTTAAGCGGAACTCCTGTATTTGTTGGAACGCGCGTTCCCATTAAAAATCTTTTTGATTACATTGAATCGGGAGAAACATTGGAAGAATTTTTAATTGCTTTTCCAAGTGTAACAAAAGAATTGGCAATAGAAGTATTAGAAACAGCAGAACGTTTAGTTACAACAGAATATTTTTCTAATGAAAATTTTAATTGACGAATGTATTGATTGAAGATTAAAAAATGATTTTGAGAAACTCACAGTCAGTACGGTAAAAGATGAAGGATGGTCGGGAAAGAAAAACGGCGAATTAATTTCGGCGGCGTTACATTCAGAATTTGATATTTTATTAACAATTGATAAAAAACTTCATTATCAGCAACCTCTAAAAGAATATGATATTGCAATAGTTATTTTCGATTCCCCCAACAGCACTCGAACATCACTCAAAAAATTAATTCCGACTTTTCTTCAGCAACTTCCTTTCATTGAAAAAGGAAAAGTATATTTTATCTCGTAATAAAAAAGGACGCAAATTTCAAATTACGCCCAAAGTGAGGTACTGGTATACCTATATAGAAGACATAATAAAGAAAGTGCGTCCATTGCTGGACACGACCTTCTTGCTTGTTCTCATATACTCGAAAATTACCAGTTTTCACTTAAGAACAGCGCAAAAAAGCGCGTTATATTTTTAATTTTTTTATCTTTCTATTACTATAACTTCATTATTTTTCTTGAAAGATAGTTATTGGCTAACGTGTTATTAAGACACCAAATTAAAAAACTTTGCGGTTCAAACCTTACTAAAATTTTTCTTGCATAATTATTCATTCCACTGTATATTTATGCACTTATGAAAAAAAATATTTCTATTATCGGCGCTTCCGGCTATTCGGGGGCAGAATTACTTTCTCTTTTAGTTCATCATCCAGGCGTTACAGTAACTCATCTGTTCGCCAATTCCTCTGCCGGCAAGCGAGTTGATGAGCTTTATCCAAAATTTCGCAGTGCAGATGTCCGACACCTCCGAGGTGTCGGACATCTTATTTATGAAGAATATTCGCTCGATAAAGTATTGAACGACGATCTTATTTTTCTTGCACTCCCTTCCGGCGAAGCGATGAATTATGTTCCGGCACTGTTTAAAGCGGGAAAAAAAATTATCGATCTCGGCGGAGATTTTCGTCTTCAGGATACTTCGCTGTATCAAACTTATTACAAGCATGAACATCAGGCAGCGTCGTATCTTTCAAAAGCAGTGTACGGCTTGCCGGAATGGAATATTCGGGAAATTAAAACGGCGCAGTTAATTGCAAACCCCGGCTGTTACGTAACCAGCGCCCTTCTTCCCATTCTTCCGCTGCTGAAGGAAAAACTTATTCAGCCGAACGATATCATCATCAGTTCGCTTTCGGGTGTTTCGGGTGCGGGGAAAAAATCGTCCGTTGATTTTTCTTTTACCGAATTGAATGAAACCGTGAAAGCGTACAAAGTCGGCAACCATCAGCACACACCGGAAATTGAAACGGTATTGAGCCGATTCGGAGGCGAGCCTTCTACCATCACATTTGTTCCGCATCTTATCCCCATTTCGCGCGGAATTTATTCTTCAATGTATGTTGTGCCGAAACAGCCACTTACGAACGAACAGATTGAAGCAGTGTTTAAAAAATATTATTCAGACGCGCCGTTCGTCCGCCTGCTCGGAAATACACCTCCGGAAATTGCGCACGTGCAGCATTCCAATTATATTGATATCGGCTGGAAAGTGTATGAGCGGAACAATCAGCTTATTCTTCATTCGGTAATTGATAATCTGGTGAAGGGAGCGGCAGGACAGGCGGTTCAAAATATGAATATTATGTTCGGATTTGATGAAACATTAAGTTTAATATGAAAAGAAAATTAACGACGGTGAATTAAAAAAAGAAAGAGTGCAGGATTATTGCGAATGAAAAAAATAAAAGAAATCAGCGGAGGCATTTGCGCCGCTCAAGGGTTTTCAGCTTCCGGCGTTCACTGCGGAATTAAAAAGAAGAAAAAAGACTTAACATTAATTTTTTCCGATGTGCCGGCGCTTTCTGCAGGAGTTTTTACGCAGAGCAAAACCGTTGCCGCCTGCGTAACAATTGATAAGCAGCAGTTAAAAAAATCAAAAACCGCACAGGCAATTCTTATTAACAGCGGAAATGCGAATGCCTGCACCGGCGAGCGCGGAATGATGAACGCAAAACAAACAATTGCCACAACTGCCTCCGCGCTGAAAATAAAAGAATCGCAGGTGCTAGTTTCTTCCACCGGCGTTATCGGTCAGTTTTTGCCGATGGATAAAGTAACGCTCGGCATTTATGAGGCGCAGGAAAAACTAAGTCCGCAGGGTTTTCAGGAAGCGGCGGAAGGAATTATGACGACCGATACTTTTGCAAAAGAATATGCCGTTGAAATTTTATTAAGCGGCGTTCCTGTGCGTATCGGCGGCATTGCCAAAGGCTCCGGCATGATTGCCCCGAACATGGCAACCATGCTCGCTTTTATAACAACCGATGTCAATATTTCGCACACGCTGTTAAAAAAAGCTTTTACTAAAGCATCGGATATGTCCTTTAACCGTATTACCGTGGACGGCGATACCAGCACGAACGATATGGCGCTGATTCTCGCCAACGGAAAAGCTGAAAACAAAACAATTGTTTCCGAACAAACCGATTACAAAACATTTTATAACGCGCTTGAACACGTGCTGATTACTCTTTCAAAAATGATTGTGAAAGACGGCGAAGGAGCAACAAAATTTGTTGAAGTTATTGTCCTGGGTGCAAAGAGCAAAAAAGATGCGGAGCTTGCCGGAAGAACAATCTGCAATTCTCCTCTCGTAAAAACCGCTATCTACGGCGAAGATGCAAACTGGGGAAGAATTCTCGCGGCAGTCGGCAGATCGGGAATTTCCTTTCATCCTGAAAAAACAGAAATTTATTTTGATGATTTGCGGATTTTGGGACAACAGTACGACATTTCGTTTTCAGAGGCACTGGCAAAAAAAGTTTTAATGAAAAAAGAAATAACCATTACCGTAGATCTGCACGGAGGAAGTCATTCGGCAACATTCTGGACGTGCGATTTTTCCGTTGAGTATGTAAGGATCAATGCAAGTTATCGGTCTTAAAAAACTACAATATTGAAAAATTTCAAAATTACGATAATGGATATCAAAAATGGCACTACAACATTTTGAAGAGATGAAAGCCTGGTAAGATTCAAGAGCTATGGTCAATGAAATCTACACGTTGGCAAAAAATAATTTTTCAAAGAATTTTGGATACAACGATCAAATACAGAGAGCATCAGTTTCAATAATGTCCAATATTGTTGAAGGTTACGAACGTGACAATAACAAAGAAATGATAAAATTTCCTGGATATTCTAAAGGTTCAGTCGGTGAGGTTCGAAGTTTACCGTACGTTGCAGTTAATTAAGGATACATTTCAGAAGAGAAGTTTAAACAATTAAAAGAAAAGGCTATCAGCATTTCTACACAATTATCAAATTTTATTAAATATTTAAAGAAGAGAACAAACACAAGAAAAAAATAATTTTGTCATTATTTAATCTTGTAATTTTGGAATTTTCATTTATGAAACAGACAAAAGAAGAAATTCTTATTGAAGCTCTTCCCTATATTCAAAAATATGAGGGGAAAACATTTGTTGTAAAATACGGCGGCGCGGCGCAGACTGTACCCGAATTAAAAAACCAGTTTGCAAAAGATGTTACGATTCTAAAAAAAATAGGTATTAACATTGTTATTGTGCATGGCGGCGGCAAAGAAATTACCGAAACCGCCGGAAAGTTAGGAATCGAAACCCGCTTCGTTAACGGACTTCGCTATACCGATGAAGCAATGGTTGATGTTGTTACCATGACACTGGCAGGAAAAATCAATAAAGAAATTGTCAATCTCATCAATCAAAATGACGGCGAAGCGGTCGGCATAAGCGGCATTGATAATTCCCTCTTCACTGCGGAACAATATTATGAAGAAGGAGCAGACATCGGCTTAGTAGGAAAAATTACCGCCGTCAATACAAGTTTCATTCATATGTTTTTAGAAAAAAAGCTTATGCCGGTAATCGCACCGCTCGGCGTTGATAAAAACGGAACGACCTACAATGTCAATGCAGACCTTGCGGCGGCGGCAGTCGCCTCTTCCCTGCAAGCGGAAAAGTTAGTGTACCTAAGCGATGTTGAAGGAGTGTTAGCAAACAACAAATTAATTTCTACTTTAAACGAACAAACGGCGCGGGAATTAGTCAACGAAGGCATTATCAACGGCGGAATGATTCCCAAAGTAAAATCGGCATTTTCAACGCTTCACGCCGGCGTTGCCAAAGTACACATGATTGACGGACGAAAAAAACACTCCCTGCTGTTAGAAATTTTTACCGATGAGGGAATCGGCACTGAATTAATCTTATAAATAATTTTTCTTATATCGTTGAACAGCCGTTTCGCACAGAGCAAGGAATCTTCATGACTCAGGATTTTTTATCAATTGCAGAACTTACCCGCGATGATGTTGAAAAACTTCTTTCGTTAACCGAACGGTTACGAGAAGATAAAACAGCAAAACCGCTGGCAGGGAAAACGGTAGCGATGATTTTTCAGAAGCCGTCGCTCCGTACGCGTGTTTCTTTTGAAGTGGGCGTTGTGCAGCTTGGAGGGCATCCGATTGTTCTTTCTAACGAAGGCATCGGCATCGGCACGCGCGAGTCGGCACAGGATATCGGAAATATTCTTTCGCGCTTTAACGATGCCATTGTCGCACGACTGTTCGATCATCAAATTTTACTCGACCTTGCGCACTATGCCTCCATTCCGGTGATTAATGCATTAACGGATCTTTCCCATCCGTGTCAAATCATGTCCGATTTATACACATTACAACAACACGGCAGATTACAAGAAAATATTTCCATCACATATATCGGCGATGGAAATAATATCGTGAACTCGTGGCTGGAACTGGCAGGTATTCTTCCCTTGCGCTTAACGCTTTCCGTTCCGCACGGATACGAACCGGATAAACAGATTTTTGACGAGGCGGTAAAGAAAGGAATCAGCAGCATTCAGATTGTACGCGACCCGAAAGAAGCAATTAAAACCGCCGATGTAATTTACACCGACACGTGGACCAGTA
This sequence comes from Bacteroidota bacterium, assembly GCA_019455105.1. Lineage (GTDB taxonomy): Bacteria > Bacteroidota > Ignavibacteria > UBA10030 > UBA8401 > JACFMZ01. The sequence goes on from JACFMZ010000082.1 coordinate 12,013, forward strand.
TGGGACAGGAACAAGAACGCAACAAACGTCTTTTTGATTTCTGGACGTATCAAATCAATGCATCGTTAATGAAATATGCAAAGAGCGATGCTATTGTTATGCACTGCCTGCCGGCACATCGCGGTGAAGAAATTACCAATGAAATTCTTGACGGAAAAATTTCTGTGGTAATTGACCAGGCGGAAAATCGCCTTCACATGCAGAAAGCAATTTTAGCATCGTTACTGAGAACTACATAAGGTAACAGTATGAATAAAACTCAGCGACAATTTACTATAAAAGATATCATTCAGCGAAATATTGTTTCAAGTCAGGAAGAGTTGGTTTCATTATTGAAAAAACAAGGCATTGAAGCAACACAGGCAACGCTTTCCCGCGATCTCGCTGAACTCGGCGTCTTTCGTCTCCGTACGCAGGAAGGAATGCGGTATTCTATCACCGCGCCGACAGAAGAACAAAAAATTTCTCCTCTGATTTCCCGCGAAGTGCTCAGCATTGAATCAAATGAAGCGCTTATTGTTATCCGTACGCTACCCGGACGGGCATCGGGCGTTGCTTCATATCTCGATTCTCTTCGCAATGATTCCATTCTCGGAACGGTTGCGGGAGATGATACGGTATTTGTTACGCCGGTTTCCGTAAAAAAAATTTCTGCGCTGCAAAAAAATATTAAAGAACTATTGTTTGAAAATTGACAATATAAACGTATACAACTTATAAAGGAAGAAATATGAAAAAAGAAAAAATTGCCGTTGCCTATTCCGGCGGACTCGATACTTCAGTGATTGTAAAATGGCTGCAGGAAAATTATGATGCAGAAGTCATTACCGTCACCGGAAATCTGGGACAGAAAAAAGAATTAGTCGGCGTTCCGGAAAAAGCCTACAAATCCGGCGCGAAAAAAGTTTTTATGCAGGATCTCACGCATGAATTCGTTCACGAATATATTTTCCCCGCTTTAAAAGCGGGCGCGCTCTACGAGCATACATATCCCATGGCAACCTCACTCGGCAGACCGCTTCTTGCCAAAGCGCTGGTTGAAGTCGCAAAGCGGGAAAAATGCACCGCTGTTGCTCACGGCTGCACCGGAAAAGGAAACGATCAGGTTCGCTTTGAAGTTTCGGTGATGGCTCTTGCGCCGGAATTAAAAGTGATTGCGCCGTTACGCGAATGGGAATTTAAATCCCGCGAAGAAGAAATTGCCTATTGCGAAAAACACGGCATTCCAGTAAAAGCAACAAAAGCCAGTCCGTATTCTATTGATGAAAATATCTGGGGCACCAGTATTGAGTGCGGAATTTTAGAAGACCCGATGGAGGTTGCGCCGGAAGATGCCTACACGCGAACCGTTTCTCCGCAAAACGCACCGAACAAACCGGCGTACGTAACGATTGAATTTAAATCCGGTGTTCCGGTTGGTTTGAACGAAAAGAAAATGGATGCTGTGGCGTTAATTGATAAGCTCAATGAAATCGGGGGCGCAAACGGAATCGGCAGATTGGATCTCGTGGAAAATCGTCTCGTCGGAATTAAATCGCGGGAAGTGTACGAAGCGCCGGCAGCAACAATTTTACATTTTGCCCACCGCGAGCTTGAACGCTTAACGCTTGATAAAGAAGTGATGCATTACAAAGCAAAACTTTCAAATGATTACGCAGACATCATCTATAACGGAACATGGTTTTCGCCTCTTCGAAAAGCGCTGGACGGCTTTGTCAATGAAACGCAAAAAAATGTTACGGGACTTGTAAAAGTAAAACTCTATAAAGGAAATGTTGAAGTTGCCGGCAGAACTTCGCCGTATTCATTGTATGATATGAAACTTGCTACCTACACCGTTGAAGACACGTTCGACCACAAAGCAAGCGAAGGATTTATTAAAATCTACGGGCTTCCATTAAAAACATACAATCAGGTGAATAAAGAAAAGTTTGCAAAAGTAAAGAAAGCTTTGAAACGAAAAAAGAAATAACTCTATCTATTAACCTTGTCAAGAAATTCATTCTTGACAAGGTTTCTTTTTTTATTGCAGAAATCTTTTTTGTTCTTCGTTCCA
>JACFMZ010000002.1:0-51505 GCA_019455105.1 Bacteroidota bacterium
GGTCTGCCGCTTCTTTATACTGTTCGCCGGAAAGATGAAGAATTGAACAGAGCGCGGAAAATTTATACAATCCTTCCGCACAAACAGCGGCAGTGTAAGCAAATTGTTTTCCGGGAAGATGCCGCTCCCACGGTCCGGATTCCGCCCGAATTAAATTTACGGAATCAATGCAATGCAGAAGAACATCGGCAATATTCTTTGTCAGCACGGATTTCCATTGCAGCGCAAACGCCGTATCGTTGCTTGTGCGGATATAATCGGAAAAGGCGGTGAGAAAGAGACCGAAGCCGTCAATTTCAATATTCGGGCCGGCGTCGTTGAAATCAGATTCTTCAATGCCCGTTCCGAAATAGCGGCAGACGGAAATTTTGTAATCCATGCCGATACCGTAATCTTTTCCATCGGTAAAAATAAAATTTTTATAGCGATTGGCTTTTGCCTGAAGCATAAACTGCAGTCCGTTTTTTGCTTCGCTCCATAAACCCAGTTCGGTAAGCGCGCGTACGGCGTATGAACCATCGCGCACCCAGGCAATATTCCAGGAACCGGGCGGAAGCGAAGCAAGAAGCTGTCCGCGGGCGCCGGGAAAAATTTCCGATTGACCCACCTGCGACATTTTCAAAACGGCAATGGACTGCTCAACGGTCTTCCGTTCGGAAGGGGATAAAGAGTTCGGAAGCGCGCAGGAGGCAAAAATATTTTTCATGTAACGGCGCTCTTCATCAACCAGCGAAACGGCGGAAGCAGTAATTCTCTTTTCGGCGGCGGCAACGGCATTAATGTTATTGTGCAGGGAATCGACAAACGAAAAGAGAAAATATTTTTCCGCATCGCCGTTCTTTTCTCTTATGAAATTCGTTGAAAGTAAAAGCCCCGCGGCATTTTCCGATGAGAACGTAACGGCGTTGATATATTTTTTTTCTCCGCGAAGAACAGCGTAAAATATTTTTTCATCAGCAGTGAACGGCGCAAAATAAGAAATGGAAAAGTTGTTGTAATCCGCGCGAATAATATGCGTCTGCTCGTCGTAGCCGATACGAACCGGCTTTTCCTGAATATTTGGGCGAATGTTTAATGCAAAGGGGCGGACAGCGTGCGACGAATCATACGCCTGAAATATATGCGGCAGCAACGATTCAATGCAGTTCCTTTTCTCGTCGTAAACGGCGGCAATCAATCCATTGCTTGTTGTTAATTTGTAGTATGATTTTTTCGGCGCCGGACCGAGATTAAGTTCTTTTTCAACTTCCTCTTTTGTAAACAACCCTGTCAGTCCGCCGATTATTCCGCCGGGTCCGCCGCCGTCGTACACCCGCACGGCAAGAATATTTTCTTCTTTCAAAAGATCGGCAGGAATTTTATACGCCCGCTGCACATTCCATGCGGATTCGACGGCGGGAGGAAATTTTCCGGTAGAGCCGATGCGGATGCCGTTCAGAAATGTTTCGTCAACATCATCAACTTTTCCAACGAATAGATATAATTCCGTGGTGAGATATTTTTTGGGAACGGTAAACCGAACGCGGTACCATGCGTATCCGTCGTAATTGGAAAATCCCTGCGTTTCCCATTGGCTCGGAACGGTAATTTTTTTCCATTGAGCATCATCGAATTCCGGATTTTTATATTGAAGGCTGTCTCCCGCATGTATTTTCCAAACAGAAGGAAGTTCAACAGTCTGCGCCTGAAGCGAAAGCGAAAAAAGAAGAAGAAAGAAAATTGTGCGGTAGTTCATACGAATTATGATTGAAGAAAGGTTGTTACGCGTTGAAAAAAAACTTTCGGCTCATCCAGCCACGGAAAATGTCCGGAATGTTCCATCATTACCAGCTGTGCATGGGGAATTTCTTTTGCCATACGCTCGCTCCACGAAGGAGAAACGTGAACATCATGCGCACCGCCGATGATGAGAGCAGGAACGGAAATTTCCGGCAGGCGATCGGTTACGTTATACCGCGCCAATTCGTTCATAACAAAATATTGATTGCGTTTCGGATCGAAATCCGTGTGAGAAAAAATGTCATCAATAATTTTTCTTCCTTCCGCCGTCTGCACATCGTACGCATAAATTGCGCGATTGAATTTTTTTACGCGCTCATCGTGCGGAAGCGAGCGGATTTCTTTGGAAAGCGCATCATATTGCGGAAAGAGCGGATGCGCGGGATCGCGGAATGTTCCTTTGTGAAAACGTCCCGTCGGCGCCGAGCAGACAACCACTAATTTTTTTACGAACGGCTGATGGGCAAGCGTATATTCCAGCGCCGTCCATCCGCCGGCGGACTGCCCCAGCACATTCCATTGGTTGATGTTCAGATGAAGGCGAAGCGCTTCGATATCATTAACGAGCGCAGGAATGCCGTAATCGCTCTTTTCTTTCACCGGTCCGGATTTTCCCGTGCCGCGCGGGTCGAGACGAATAAGCGTAAAATATTTTGCCAGTTCTTCCAGCGCTGTCCAGCGGTGCCCGTCAACGCCCCAGGTGACGGGACAAATAAAAAGCGGATCGCCGCTGCCGAGAATGGAATAGTGAATTTGTGCTGAATCAATTGAAAGGTGAAATGAGCCGGTAGAAATATTATGCATAAGAGAATATCATGAAGAAAAGTTAGCAATGAGTTTCGGTAACGCTATGCGTCTGTATCAGCATATCCTTTTGAACCTGTACATAATATCATCAAGAATACCTTTTTGTTTTGCTAATTTGCGTGCCATTTATACCGCTAATTCCGCCAGCCATTCTCCTGCCTTTGTTATGGAGATTCCGTGTACTGTTTCGTTCTGTCGAAGATTATGTACTAACTGCACGGGGGTAACATTTTTAAACCGCTCGGAAAAATACCGCAATGGACGGGAAACATCATTGTCGCTCTGTTTCACCTCAATAAAATGCGTCGGTTCGTCTTCGTCTACGAGAACAAAATCCACTTCCTTTTTTTCCTTGGTTTTCAGATAATGCAGCGAACTGTTTTTCCCTTCCACATCGTATAAAAAATGCGTGTGTTTTAGCAGGCAGACGGCGCACATATTTTCCAGTTTTGTTCCGTTATCGCCTTCGATAAAAGCCGTATCGTAAAAATATATTTTTGGTTCTTTCAACAGCGAACGGGCAATATTTTTATGAAAAGGATAAATCAAAAAAATGATATAGAGACCTTCCAATATCTGAATATATTTTTTAATGGTGTTTGTTGAAACCTGCAAATCTCCCGCAAGAGCGTTGTACGAAAGAGGAGAACCAACGCGCGAGCGCAGAAGTTGTAACAGCAGTTTCATTGTACGAACCTCATGTATTCTGCTGAATTCCACAATATCTTCGCGGATGATATCGGTAAAGTATTGGTTGTGCCACCGTGCAGATTCTGTGCGTGCTTTTTCTTTTTCCATTGTTGTTCCGTTTAACAACGGTTCGGGAAATCCTCCGAACGCCGTCAGCAGTTCAACGGCATCATACGCAGAAATATTTTCACTAATAATTTCTTTTACAGAAAAAGGAAGCAGCCGAAGGTGCGCGTATCTGCCCGCCAGCGAGTCGCCGGTTTGACGGAATGTATCCAACCGCGCGCTTCCGGTTACCAAAATGGATTGATGCCGTTCTTTTGAGTCGTACACACCCTTTAAATAATTTTTCCAGTTTTTCATTTTATGAATTTCATCAAACACAATCAGGTCGGCATTGTGCGCCCACGACATTTTTTGTATAAGCGGAACATCGTTAATGTTATCGTAATTTAAATATTGAGGAGTGTGGAATTCTGCCATGACCTGCTTTGCAAGATAGGTTTTGCCTACTTGCCGCGGTCCGGTAATGAAGACCATTTTCTTATTCAAATCGTCAAGAATTTGCTTAAACAGATATCTTTTCATAGTGAAAATATATCAACATATTGCATATTAGTCAAGACCATTATGCAATACAGTATCTAATGGGTAACTTCAATCCTTCGGCGGGTAACCGAAATGGTGAAATTATTGGTATTCGCCAAACACCGCACGTAACGGGACAAATAAAAAGCGGATCGCCGCTGCCGAGAACCGAACAAAAAACCGATGTTGAATCTGCCGCTAATTGAAATGAATAATTTTTCATACACAAATATAGGTAATAATTTTGAATGATAATTAAGGAAACATGAATCTCAGTTTTTCAGGATAAATGATGGGACAAGAGCCGATAATGACGATAAAGAAATTTAAAATGTTTACGAAAAGCATAAAGATTAAAAAGAGCTTCAACAATGTTGCGTTTGAAAAAAATATTTGATAAATACAACCAATTGCCGGATGTGATAAAAAAAGACTAAGAATATGCAATGGTGAATATTATTAGACGTTATTCATATTTGCCCAAGCGCAGTATAATTACTAGTTAGGCAGCAACAAATCGAGTGTAGCTTTTCTATAATCAGTTTTCGTTTTTTCAAAACTCAGCAAGCTTAAAAATTGTCAATCAAGTGAAGTGCTCGCACAAGTAACACAAAAAGCGTGTAACTTGCGCGTAAGCAGCAAAAAGCCCACGCAACAATGCCGAATGAAAATTTGAGATTTCCTTTATCAAGGAAGTTTTATAGATTTCGGCAGTTCAAAAGTTAAAATAAATCGGCATCGTTGCTTTGTGTAAGGTTCGAGTTTCAGCTAAAAAAATAAACAGTCAGCAAAATTCACAATTGCTGCCTAACCCGCGCATCAAACTGACCACACAACCGCTGGCGCTCTTGAAAACTCGAAAGTTGTATCTTCAATTTACAGTTTATGATACGAAAGCTGAGTTTAAATTTAACAAACATTTTCCATCACACTACAACGTTGGGTGGCAGCTCCCGAAGGGATGCCTTCGGCATTAGCCGCGGTCCGTTAGGGCGCACGAATAAATGTCGTGCATTATTAATCATCTAAATAAAGGGAGTCATAATGAAAACCAAACTAATCACAGCGTCTGCAATTGCTATCGTATTTTCTATTCTCTTCTGGGGATGCGCTACGATAATGCATGGATCGAGTCAGAAAGTTGGCATTTCAAGTTCACCAACAGGAGCTAAGGTAACGGTTGATGGTAAAATATTAGGTGATGCACCATTATTCGCTAATCTTGGTCGTGGGGATGAACATATTATAACTCTCGAACTGCCTGGTTATCAGAAATCACAGTTTACAATAACAAAAAGTGTGAGCGGTTGGGTTTGGGGCAATATTATTTTTGGTGGTCTTATCGGTCTTGCGATAGATGCTGTTTCTGGTGGATTATATGATTTGTCGCCGGAACAAATTAACGCTGAATTAAAGAAAGATGGTATTACTGCAATACAACAAAAGGATGGCGTATATATTTTGTCAGTAATGTCTCCCAATCCGAATTGGAAAAAAATTGGCAATTTAAATCCAGTTCAATAAGTGATCGTGCAGGCTAACCTCTTTACTAAGTAAAAAGTCAAGCGAAAAAAATAAAAAATAAATCCCTGCTCGAACCGGAGAGAAAAAACAGTAAATAAATAGTCAGTAAAATTCACAATTGCTGCCTAACCAGCGCATCAAACTGACCACGCAACCGCTTGCGCTCTTGAAACTCGAAAGTTGAGCAGTCAATTTACAGTTTATGATACGAAAGCTGATTTTACATTTAACAAACAATTTCTATCGCGCTACAACGTTGCGTGGCAGCTCCCGAAGGGATGCCTTCGGCATTAGCCGCGTTCCGTTAGAACGTACGAACAAGCATAGATAATTTTGTAAAAGTATCTTGAGATTAAATTAGATGGTCGAGATTTCTAGAGGCGTGAATTACCCCGATGGATTTGAATTACTTTATCGTGGATTATATAGAAAACAAGGTAAGAGTCGAGGATCAATACTCGGTACCCATATTCTCTCAGTTTGGGATGTCGAGGAACTCTACCTAGCGAGATTCTTGAGAAAGTGCACCGATGCGTTTATCAATTTTATTAATAAACGCCAATGCCCGAGCAGGACTATCTTTGGCAATCCAATCGAAGATATTATTAAGATCTTCTTGAGCAATAGGAAGATAGCGTATTACAAACTGTTTAGGCATGGGCTCGACGTCGCAACGAAGCAATCATTTGGGCATGAGTTATTCCCTTTTTACCGGCGGCAGATTGAGATTGTGCAACGCCCAACTGTTCGAAAAGCTCGGATTGTGCTTTTAGTCTTTCGTAGTGATCGATAGTCATAATGACCATGTCACCTTCGCCATTCTTGGTAAGGTAAATGGGTTCATCTTTTTCACGGGCAAGGGTGGTTATTTCGCGAGTACGGTTTCGCATACTCGAGATGGATTTAATAATTGGCATGGTGTTATTCCAGTTAATTGTTGATATAAATTAGTACTAAATAGTGATAAAATCAAGTACGTCAACCGCGTGCGCCCTAACCTCTTTACTAAGTAAAAAGTCAAGCGAAAAAAATAAAAAATAAATCCCTGCTCGAACCGGAGAAAGAAAAATAGCAAGCAAACAATATCAAACGTTAAAAAATCAATAAAGCTTAATCTTGCCTCAATAATTCGAGCTGCAAGTTAAATAAAACACCTCCATAAAAATAAATCCATTTCCTTTTCTCTTGAGCATAATTTTTAATTTTATGTTCTCATTCCTAAAATTTGCTATATTCAAATCGTAACTATTTGCGCGTTAATTTTGTGAGCGTATAGCATGTCTCAACTTATTCCTTCTGAAGTTATAGAGCAACGAATTTTACTTATTCGTGAGCAAAAAGTTCTATTAAGCACAACATTGGCAGAATTGTATAATGTTGAACCAAGAGTGTTAATGCAGGCGGTAAAACGAAACAGTAAAAGGTTTCCAGGCGATTTTAGGTTTCAATTAACACCGGAAGAATTTAACAATTTGAAATCACAATTTGTGATATCAAAAAGAGGGGGAATTCGCAAATTACCGTATGCCTTTACCGAACAAGGCGTTGCAATGCTTTCATCGGTATTGCATAGCAATCGTGCAATTGAAGTGAATATTGCCATTATGCGCGCGTTTGTAAAATTACGCGAAATACTTTCTACGCATAAAGACCTTGTAAAAAAGTTGGAAGATTTAGAACGTAAATTTGAATCTCACGATAAACATATTAAAATTGTGTTTGATGCACTTCCCCAGCTAATGGCTGAACCGAAAAAGAAAAAATACAACGTTGGCTTTTAATATCGTGAACACACTTCTCACAACTTCGCCGGCAACTGCCGCCGATTTTATTTTTCCTCTCGTTCCTAACATCTTGTAGGGAACGGAATAAGTAAGAAGCTCCGCTTCGCCGACAACTAACAACACCTGCCGAGTAAGCAATAACACGCACACGATATAAAATTTATAATACAGGTCAACCTCATTCCCTTTTTCTCTTGAGCATAATTTTAAATTTTATGTTCTCATCCCTAAAATTTACTATATTCAAGTCGTAACAATCTTCGCGTCAATTTTGTAAAACTATTGTTTGTCTCAACCCGAGTAGATATTATTCATTTGCGGGTAAAAGATTTTAATACCCGGTGTTATGCAAAAGAGTAAAAACAGTTCGACGCGGCGCAAAAACGTCAGTCATCCTTCGACGCATGCCGATAAACAACATCGGCATTTGCTCGGGATGACTGTTTTTCTTGTTCTGTGCAACATTGGTTATTAAGTACAACATAAGAAGAAAAATATATCGTTAGATTTTAATCAATGAAAACAATTCTCACGTCATCTGTTGCCAAAGCATCGGAAATTATTTTGAAAAATAACCTTGCCGCTTTTCCTACGGAAACTGTGTATGGTCTCGGCGCAAATGCGTACAGCAGCGCTGCGGTGAAAAAAATTTTTATTGCAAAAGGAAGACCAAGCGACAACCCGCTGATTGTGCATATCGGCGACATCGGCCAGCTTCCGTCTGTGATATCAAAAATTCCTCTCTTTGCCGAAAAACTTATTGCCGAATATTTCCCCGGTCCGTTAACGCTCGTTCTTCCGAAAAATAAAAATATTTCTTCTCTTGTTACTGCGGGATTGCAAACAGTCGGCGTAAGAATTCCGAATCACAACATCGCACAAAAATTTTTAAAAGAATGCGGCGTGCCGGTAGCGGCGCCTTCGGCAAATATTTCGGGCAAGCCGAGTCCCACAACGTGGCAGGCAGTACAGCAGGATTTGAACGGGAAAATTTCCTGTATTCTTAAAGGAAATCCTTCCCGCGTCGGCGTTGAATCGACGGTGGTGGACTGCACCGGGAAAACTCCGGTAATTTTGCGGGCGGGGGGCGTAACGCTGGAACAATTGAGAGAAATAATTCCTTCCACGCGTCTTTCACGACTGACGGCAAACGGAAAAGTAAAAAGCCCGGGAATGAAATATCGTCATTATTCTCCCCTGGCGAATGTTGTTGTTGTCGGCGGCGTAAAAGAGACTGTTCCATTAAAAAGTTCTGCGTATATTGGAATGGAGAAAACAAAAGAAAACGGATTCGGCGTAAAAAGAATCTGCCGCACCAAAGAGGAATATGCTCAAGCGCTGTTTCATTTTTTCAGAGAATGCGATGCAAAAAAAATTGAGACGATCTACTGTGAACAAGTGAGCGAAGAAGGAATCGGCTTAGCGCTGATGGATAGAATTCGAAAAGCCTCATTGTAAGAATATTATTCGGGTGATCATTGACGATACAAGAAAACATAGAATTGGCACCGTTCACCACCATTCAACTGGGCGGAAGAGCGAAATATTTTTGTTCCTGCGCGTCGGAAGAGGAATTGAGAGATGCGCTCTTTTTTGCCGGCAGAAAAAAACTCCGCACGCATATTCTCGGCGGCGGCAGCAATACAATTTTTTTGGATGAAGGGTTTGACGGGCTGGTGATAAAAATTAATTTTAAAGGCATTACGTTTACCGATAATGGAAAAGAGATACTGGTTTCGGCAAAGGCGGGAGAAGATTGGGACAGTCTTGTTTCGCTCTGCGCGGAGCAGGGCTATGCCGGCATTGAATGTCTTTCCGGTATTCCGGGAAGCGTCGGCGCCGTACCGATACAAAATGTCGGCGCGTACGGGCAGGAAGTGAAAGATACAATTGAAAAAGTGAAAGTAATTCATCAAAGTACGTTCAATAGAATTTCATTTTCAAAATTCGACTGCCGGTTTTCTTATCGCATGAGCCGTTTTAAGCGGGAAGATGCGGGAAAATATATCGTTACGGAAGTCGTTTTCCGGCTGCAGAAAAACGGACGGCCGACGACCGCGTATCCTGAAGTGAAGCAAACCATGGAATCCCAGCTTCATCTCCCTTCGCTTGCCGATGGGAAAGAAGCGCTCGAAGCCGTGAGAAAAACCGTATTGTCGCTTCGAAGAAAAAAATCGATGGTGATTGATGCGAACGATATGAATACAAAATCGGTCGGCTCATTTTTTTTAAATCCGTTTGTTGACAACGAACAATTTTCACTTATGACGGAAAGATGGAAAAGCGCCGGCAACGAAACGGTAATTCCCTCGTTCTCATCCGAAGGAAAAATAAAACTTCCCGCCGCCTGGCTGATTGAAAAATCAGGGTTTCACAAAGGATATACAACACAAGGCGCCGGCATTTCTGAAAATCATTCGCTGGCGTTAGTCAACCGCGGCGGCACAACAAAAGATTTGCTGAATTTAGCAAAAGAAATTCAGGAAGGCGTGCAGGAAAAATTCGGCGTGAGGCTGGAGCTGGAAGTGAATGTTATTCAGTAATTTTTTATTTTTTAAAGAACTAAGGAGGAAGCGATGATGAAAATTTTATTTTGTGCGTTATTGTTCAGTTCGTACGTTCTTGCCTTTGAAGCAGGCGACGGCAGCATGAAAAAAATAAAAACCGCAGACAGCGTTGATGCGAATATATTCCTTGTCCGTTCATCCGAGCCGACAAAAAATTTTCTCTTTTTGTTTCACGAATGGTGGGGATTGAATGACAACATTAAGCAAGAAGCTCGCAAACTACAAAAAGCATTGCCGAAGGTGAATGTTGTTGCCGTTGATTTGTATGACGGAAAAGTTACTGACGATCCGAAAACAGCGGGGGAATATGTTCAGCAAATGAATCCCGAACGGGCGGCATCAATTATAAAAGGAGCCATTGCCTATGCCGGCAGCGGCGCGAAAATTGCTTCTCTCGGCTGGTGTTTCGGCGGAGGGTGGTCGCTGCAGAGCGCGCTTCTGGAAGAACATCAGGCGGCGGGATGCGTGATCTATTACGGCATGCCGGAAAAAAATATTGAACGGTTAAAAACATTACAGTGCAATGTGCTGGGAATTTTCGGCACGCAGGATGGTTCAATTACGCCTCAGATTGTGAAAGAGTTTGAGAACAATATGAAAGAAGCAAAAAAGAAACTTGAAGTCCGTAATTATAACGCGCCTCATGCTTTTGCAAATCCCAGCAACCCGAAGTATGATAAAACAAAAACGGAAGATGCCTACAAACATACCATGGCGTTCTTAAAAAAATCATTCGGATTATAAATTGTTATTGTGAAAAATCCGCACGCCATAGACCGTAAGTTTCTTGAAGAGCAGTCTGCCGGCATTACGGAAGAAGATATCCGCCGGATTCAACCGAAGCTGAAAGAGATTCGCCGGGAATTTGAGCGGCAGGCGCCGCTGAAACGATTCTTTGAAGATGCTAAACTTCTTATTCTGCTTCTGCAGGAATATCATTCGGGAAATTACCGCACCGTTCCGTGGTGGGCAATTTCCGCCGTTGTGTTTGCGCTGCTGTATGTATTTAATCCGATGGATATTATTCCGGAATTTATTCCCGTCATCGGATATATTGACGATGCGGCGGTGGTTGCTCTCTGTCTTTCGTTTATTGAAGAAGAACTTGTAAAATTTCAATTCTGGAAGTTACGTCATCAATGAGAAAAATACTATTAATGGTATCCGTTTTTCCGGTACTGCTTTTTTCGCAGACTCCGTACGATTCTTTATACTTGAAAAGTAAATTTTACGCCTCACAGATTGCAAACTATCAGCTTTCGAGGACAAAAAGCGCCGATGTGGTGATGCTCGGAAATTCCATCACCTATGGAGGCAATTGGAATGAGCTGCTGGGAAGAGAACGGATTATAAACCGAGGCATTGTCGGTGATAATCTTCCGGGAATTCTCCGGCGGATGAATTACGTGTATGCGCTGAAACCAAAACTCTGTTTTATTATGGCGGGAATTAATGATTTATACGCTGATGCTTCGGTGGATGAAATTCTTATCCGCTATGCTATGGTTGTTGATACACTCCGTGCGAACGCGATTATTCCGGTTATTCAGTCAACGCTTCATGCAAATCCGAAATGGAAACGAACCGAAGAAAAAAATCCTCTCGTTACGCAATTGAACAGTAAATTAAAACTGTTCGCGCTTCAGAAACATCTGGAGTTTATCAATCTCGATTCGCTTCTTTCAAAAAATGAAATATTACAAGATGAATATACCACCGACGGAATTCATCTTACTCCGCAGGCATACGCGGTGTGGAGAGAGCTGCTGGATGCAGTTTTACGAAAGTACGGCTTGTAAAAATATCTTGTAAATCAAAAAGAAAAAATTGTATCTTAATGCAAGTTTAACGTCCCTGTAACGGGACGTTATTTGTGTACACATATAATAGAAGAGGATCGTTCATGAAAAAACTTGTTGTTGTGGTGTTGGTTTGTCTGTTCGGCACGCTGCCGATAACAGCACAGAAAGCGAAAACGAAAAAAACACCGGCGCCGCAAAAAACTACAGCACCGCAAAAAGCAGAAGCTGCGGTAAAAACTAATGCGGAAAAAATGAGTTATGCCGTCGGGTATGATCTTGCGTTAAAGATTTATGCCGATATGAAAAACAAAGGATTAGAGTTTGAAATTCCTTCTTTTCTCGAAGGAATGCAGGATGCTTTTTTGAATAAAGAAGTAAAACTTACGCCGGAAGAGGCGCAAGCCGCAATGATGGAATATCAACAATTGCTGCAGACAAAACAGGAAGAGCAGAGAAAAAAATATACCGAGATGCTGGAGAAAGTAAAAAAAGAGGGAGAAGACTTTCTTGCAGAAAATAAAAAGAACGACAGCGTAAAAGTTACCGCCAGCGGACTGCAATATAAAATTCTACGGACCGGTTCCGGTCCATCGCCGGCGGAAACCAGCACCGTTGTTGTGGATTACCGCGGACGATTGATTAACGGAACTATTTTTGACGAATCATACGCGCGGGGCGAGCCGGCAACATTTAAATTAAATCAGGTTATCCGCGGCTGGACAGAAGGTTTGCAATTAATGAATACCGGAGCAAAATTTGAATTTTATGTTCCCAGCGATCTTGCGTACGGCGACCGTCAGGCAGGAAGTTTGATTCCGGCCGGTTCTACATTAATTTTTGAAGTTGAACTGAAAGAGATAAAATAACATCGTTCTGAAAATTTGAATTTCACAAACGCCGCTTTGTTATGCGGCGTTTCTTTTTTACTCTCGGTGATTTCTCCGTATATTGTGCGTAATAAATCTGAAAGGAACTTCTATGTCCACAAAGGCAGTCTTAATTACCGGAGCTAACGGAGAAATCGGGCACGGATTAATAACACAATTGACAGAACGAAATCCGAATCTCCGTGTTGTTGCGCTGGATGTTCATCCGGTGAATAAAGAATTAAAAGAGCGCTGTCACGAAACCATTGTCGGCGATATTATGGATACCGTAATGATTGACCGTCTTGCGGCGTTTTATGATTTTCAATCCATTTATCATCTTGCGGCAATTCTTTCCACCAAAGCCGAACGCGAACCGGTTCTCGGTCATCGCATTAATGTTGATGGAACTTTAAATCTTCTGGAACTTGCTGCGCGCCAATCGCGGGCATCCGGCGAAAATGTAAAATTTTTATTTCCCAGCTCAATAGCCGCGTACGGTCTGCCGGATGTAGAAACAAAAATGCGCGCCGGAAAAGTGAAAGAAGATGAATGGTCAAGCGCCCGCACAATGTACGGCATTAATAAAAAATACTGCGAAGATCTCGGCCGTTATTATAATTGGTATTACCGCCAGACCGATCCGCAGAGCGCGGCGGGGCATGTTGATTTCCGCGCCATCCGCTTTCCGGGATTAATCAGCGCCGTTACGCTGCCGACCGGCGGAACGAGCGATTACGGACCGGAGATGATGCATTTTGCCGCGCAGGGAAAAGAATATAACTGCTTTGTACCGGAAACCGCCACGCTTCCGTTTATGGTAATGGTTGATGCCATTAATGCGCTCTTGCAGCTCGAAGCCGCGCCGGCTAAAAATCTTACGGCGTTAGTGTACAATATCGGCGCATTCAGCGTTACGGCAAAAGAATTTTATGATGTGATAAAAAAATATTTTCCCGGCGCGAAAGTAAATTTTGCTCCGGATGCGCTTCGCCAAAAAATTGTAGACAGTTGGCCCGCCGATGTTGATGATTCGCTGGCAAAAAGAGAATGGGGCTGGAAGCATGAATATGATTTTCACCGCGCCTTTGAGGAATATTTAATTCCCGCCGTAAAACAGCGCTATCAAAAATAATAAATAACGAAAAAAACGAATACTCAATTCATCTTTTTTTATTTTTCCGGGCGAAAGTAAATCGGAAGGCGGGCTTCGCCGGCAATTTTTTCCGCCAGCTGTTTCCCTTCGCTGCTGAATGCCCAGCAGCATAATTCCTGAATGCGGTAAGTTTTTTGAATTTCGCGGAGCGAAGAAAGAACGAGATTTTTAATTATTCCTTTCCGCCGGAATTCCGGAAGAACAAGCGCAGAGCAGAGATAAAGAGCGGAAAATTCTTTTTCGCGCAGCGTTCGTTCAAACAGCTCTTTTTCGGAAAGCTGGCACGCAAGAAACAATTCCATAACGGAACGGGTAACGGGAATAACAATTGACCAGGCAGCCGGACCGTTTTCATTGTGGTATTCTCCCATACACGCAGGATGAACGGCGTGAAGCTGCGCCATTACCGCTTCGTTCACATCCAGCTGATTCGGATCATTCTTTGCGCTGAAAAATTCATCCGCTAAGCGCATCAGCCGGGAAAAATTATCCTGTTTCATATTGCTGCCATAAGAAGAAAAGAAAATTCGTTTCACATTCCACTGAGAAAAATCGTATTTTATTCTGTCAATACAAAGGAAAAGTTTATGAACGACCGCATTGCCATTGAACTGCGCTGCAGTAAAACACCGGACGGAAAATATAATGCAAAGACTTTCTTTAACGGTAAAGAACAAAAAGGAAAAGAATTTTCTGTTCATCGATCCACGGATTTTGCTGTGGTGCAGTTATATCAACGGCTGAAAAACGAACATGCCGCTTCGGAAATACAGGTGAAAGGATTAGATCCGCAGAGCCTGCAAAAAATATTTCAATGGAAGAAATAATAATTCCGGCATTGGTATTCACTATGACCCGCGAACAGTTTGAACACCTTGCTCAAGAAGCGTTCGACAATCTTCCGGCGGATTTTCGCGACCGCGTAGAGAATGTGCAGATTGTTATCGAGGAATATCCTTCCGATGATGTGATAAAAAAAATGAAGATCAACCGCGGTTCGCTGTTAGGATTGTATCAAGGTATTCCGCTGACACAGCGCGGACAGTGGTACGGCATGAGCGCCACTGTTCCGGATAAAATTTCTCTCTACCAAAAAAATATTGAATCCGTCTGCCGGAACGATGAAGAAATTGAGCGGAGAATTACCGAAGTGCTGTACCACGAACTCGGACATTATTTTGGAATGGATGAAAAGCAGGTGAGAGAAGCGATGAGAAAGTTTATTTGAGTAATCAATCTTGATTATGGAAATAAGGTCAGTTAGATTGTAGAAAAATAAAGAAGGTTATACTTTGAGCGATTTAATGAACATAAAAGAAGCCAGCGAGTGGGCTTCTCAATATTTAGGAAAATCTGTTACGCCGTCCAATATTTCATATTTAATTCAGTATGGAAGAGTAAAAAAAATTGGAGAAAACGGCAAAACGCAAATTTCAAAAAAAGAACTTGCTGAATATTATAAATCCTACAATGGAAAACGGGAACTTGAATGGAAAGATCAACTTGGCAATGATTTAAATTGGGCGTTGTCGTTTGACCAATACAAAGAAGCAGAAACGACAAAACACGTTCACCGTCTGCATCCATATAAGGGAAAATTTATTCCTCAACTTGTTGAATATTTTCTCGACAATCACACCGATAAATTTAAGAAAGAAATCTACTTTCACAAAGGCGATATAATTCTTGACCCATTTTGCGGAAGTGGAACGACATTAGTACAGGCAAATGAGTTAGGAATGCACGCGGTTGGGATTGATATTTCTGCATTCAATGCACAAATAAGCAATTGCAAAATTACCAAATTTGATTTGGCTGATGTTCAAAACGAAATCAATCGAATAACAAAATTATTAAAAAATTTTCTTGCCAATTCTCACACGGTAGAATTTGAAGCAAAGCTGTTAAAAGCATTGTACGAGTTTAACAACGAATACTTTCCAGTTCCTGAATACAAATACAAAGTTAAAAGACGTGAGATAGATGAAAATAAATACGGCGCGGAAAAAGAAAAATTATTTCTTCCAACATTTAAAAAATTAGTAAAAGAATACAACGTAAAACTCCTTGATGAAAACCCCAAATCATTTTTAGAAAAATGGTATTCTCATCATATTCGGAATGAAATCGATTTTGTTTTTAATGAAATAAAAAAAATTAAAAATACCGAGACAAAAAGAATTATTAGCGTTATTTTAAGCCGCACCATTCGTTCTTGCAGAGCAACAACACACGCTGATTTAGCAACGTTGGTTGAACCGATTGCGACAACGTATTATTGCTCAAAACATGGAAAGATCTGTAAGCCGTTGTTTTCAATTCTAAAATGGTGGAAAACATATACAAAAGACACAATTAATCGTCTTTCTGTGTTTAATAAAAAATATCGAACCCAAACATCACAATATTGTTTAGTCGGCGATGGGCAAACAATAGATGTTCTAGAAAAGTTGGAAAAGAACAAACCTGATTTAGCAAAATTGGTAAAGAAGCAAAAGATTAACGGAATATTTTCCAGTCCTCCATACGTTGGCTTAATTGATTATCACGAACAACACGCGTATGCTTACGATTTATTTGGTTTCAAACGCCAAGACAATTTAGAAATCGGGCGAATGGCTTTTGGGCAAGGAAGAGAAGCAAAGGAAAATTATGTAAAAGGAATTTCAGCCGTTCTTAATAATTGCAAAAAGTATTTGGCAAAAGATTACAACGTGTTCTTGGTTGCAAACGATAAATGGGGTTTATATCCAAAGATTGCAGAAAATGCCGGAATGAAAATTGTCAATCAATTTAAACGTCCAGTATTAAATAGAACAGAAAAAGATAAAGGTGCGTATTCGGAAATAATTTTTCATTTGAAAGAAAAGTAAAATGCTTGAAAAATCTAAAGTAGAAAAAATTTCTATTGAAGTAATAAAAACACTTTATTCTCGATTTGAAAATTTCCCTGAAGACTCTTCCGATATTAGAAACGCGCCATTTCACATGGCGTTTTTAGAAGCATTTACAGATAAATTAAAAGGCAAGGTTTCAAATGTACCGGTATTTATTAGTTTGGCAAGTTGGTTTCATGGATTAAATACCGCTTTAGGGCAAAGTTTTTTTGAAAGAACTGCACACATATTATCAGATGGCACAAAAAAAGGATTTAAAGATATAAAAATTTCATCTGACCAGCAGACAATTATTTCTGAAATAATATCAAATCTAAAAAACTCCGTTTATCAACCCAATTTAAAACACGAAAATGAATTACTCTTACAGAACAATAATGATAAACATTCTAAAAGTATTCCAGAATTTACTGCTGATTGTTATTTTGAAGAAAAAACTAAATTGGTTTTAATTGAATTAAAAACGGTAAAGCCGAATAGCAGTATTTCTAAAGAATCAAAAGAAAAAATACTACAGGCCAAAGCAGGATTACAGAATACAAATCCTCATAAAAAAATAATTTTTTATATAGGTTTTCCCTTTGATCCGCAAAGTAAAACTGCTACAGGATATAATAAAAAATCATTTTTTGATTATAATGTTGAGTTTAAAAAATTTTTTGATCCCGATGAAGTGTTACTTGCCAGTGAATTGTGGGATTTTTTATCTGGAAATAAAAATACTATGGGACAAATATTAAAAATTATCAATGCAATTGCTACGCCTAAGTTTTTAGATGAATATGAATTTTTGAACAATCATGCAAATAGAGAAAAACAATCAGGCAAATATTTAATACTGTTAAAAAGATGGAATTTGTTTTCAGAATGCTATTTAATTAAAAATAGCAAAAAATTATACAAGGCAATCGAATCAGAACCAAGATTATTCAGAATTCTCAACCAACCAATATTTACAAAAGATGGTAAATATAACGAAAGTCGTTCTGCAAGATTAAAAGAGGCAATTAAATAATTAGTTGGAGTGTATTATGCGTAGCGATAAAGTTATTTACAGTTTATGCATCCAAGACATTCAGGTTGTCGCTCTTGAAATTTTGGATAGAAAACTTACTAAAGAAGAACTTGATAAAGTTTTGGGACCAATTGCCGATAGAATATCGTGGTATGATGTAATTGAAGACGTAATTACACAAGAAATTGAATTCAATTCTGACAAGCCATAAATCTCTCCAATTCTTTTCGTATATTACACCGTCATTAAACACAATCCCGCTTTTGTTTTGGCGGGATGTTTTTATGTTTGCACACGCACGGGCAGATACCGTGTAAAAATCCCGCTTTACGGGATGCCGTACAGCGGCACATCACGGAATGACGCACTTTTTTTTGATTACTGAATACTAAACCATGCTTGCAGTCAACAATCTCTCCATAAATTACGGCGAACGGTATTTGTTCGACGATCTTTCATTTACCATTAATCCGCATGACCGTATCGGGCTGGTGGGAAGTAACGGTGCGGGAAAATCCACGCTCTTAAAAATTATTGCCGGCATCAATCCGCCGATGGAAGGAAGCGTCAATAAAGCACGCTTTATTACCACCGGTTATCTGCCTCAGGATGCTGTGGTAGAATCGGATCTTTCGCTTTACAAGGAAGTCGAATCGGCGTTTGAAGATGTGCTGATGATTGAACAGGAACTGCACGAGGCGTACGAGAAGCTTGCCGTGAGCGATCATACTTCGGAAGAATATGCCGAGCTGCTGGAAATAATCGGCGAACTTCAGCATAAGCAGGAAGATGCCGATGCGTTCCGGTTGAAATCGAAAATTGAAATAGTGTTAATGGGCTTGGGGTTTTCCGTTCCGGATTTGGAGCGGCAGACAAAAACATTCAGCGGCGGCTGGCAGATGCGTATTGCGCTGGCAAAACTGCTGCTGCTGGAACCTTCCGTTCTGCTTCTCGATGAGCCGACGAATCATCTCGATATTGAATCACTGCAATGGCTGGAAGAATATCTGCAGCAGTACAACGGCGCAATTATTCTTGTTTCCCACGACCGCGCTTTTCTGGATTCGCTTACCAAAAAAACCTTTGCACTTAGTTTGGGGAAAATGGAAATCTATTCCGGCAATTATTCCTTTTATGAAAAAGAGCGGGTGCTTCGCAAAGAATTAATTCTTAATGCGAAAAAAAATCAGGAGCAGCAGTTAAAGCAAACAGAGGAATTTATTGAACGCTTCCGCTATAAAGCAACAAAAGCGCGTCAGGTGCAGAGCCGTATAAAGCAGCTGGAAAAAGTTGAGCGGATTGAAGTGGAAGATGAAGAAGAAGAAATTCATTTTCATTTTCCGCAGGCGCAGTCCAGCGGGCGCGTGGTAATGGAATTACAAAATATTCGCAAAACATATCCGCGCACTAACGGAGCAGGCGGAGAAAATATTGTGTATGACCAATTACAATATACGATTGAACGAGGCGATCGCATTGCCATTGTCGGCGTGAACGGCGCGGGAAAATCAACCATTTCAAAAATTGCCGCCGGCATTGAAGCGTTTCAATCCGGCGAACGAATAGTCGGGTATAATGTTATTGTTTCGTATTTTGCCCAGCATCAGGCGGAAGAACTGGAGATGAATAAAGAAGTGCTGCAAACGGTGGATGAAGTGGCACAGGGAGAAATTCGAACCAAGCTGCGGTCGATACTCGGTTCGTTTTTATTCCGCGGCGATGATGTGTTCAAAAAAGTAAAAGTGCTTTCCGGTGGAGAAAAAAGCCGGCTGGCGCTTGCCAAAATGCTTCTGGCGCCGGCAAATTTTCTTATTATGGACGAGCCGACGAATCATCTCGATATGCGCTCAAAAAAAGTTCTGCAGGAAGCGTTAAAAGAATTTGACGGAACGTATCTTATTGTTTCGCACGACAGGGCATTTCTTGATACAATTGTCAATAAAGTGCTGGAAATTTCTCCCGGCGGAAAAATAAAAACATATCTCGGCAATGTCAGCGAATATCTTGAGGCGAAGAAAAAAGAAAAACAGCTTTCTCTAATTACCGGAGAAGTAAACCGCCGGCATGAAACGCCGTTGAATGCGTCAGCAGAGGTTCACGCTGCGCACGGAGATACTCGCGGGAAAGAGAACAAAGGAAATGGAAACACGGCACCGAAGAAAAATCTCTTTCAAATAAAAAAACGATTGGAAAAAATTGAAAAAGAAATTGCGCAGCTTGAAGAAGAGAAAAAGAAATTGGAAACAGCCATGACAAAGGCAGAATTTTTCAAACATCCCATTAAAGCAAAAACAATGACGTCGGAATATGACGAGATAACAAAAAAACTGAATGTGTTAATGGAAGAATGGGCGGAACTGGAAGAAGAACATGAAAATCAGCGTTGAGCGCAGAGTGTTCAATCAGCGCGCCTTGTGTTATGATAAATCTTAAAAATATTTCTGCCATCGGCTGGATGCTTTTCAGCGCGTTGTGCTTTGCGTTAATGGGAGCGTTTTCCCACCAGCTGGCGTGGCAGTTCGACTGGAAGGTGATTTCTTTTACGCGGGCAAGCATCAATTTTATTTTTGTGGCAGCGCTGGCGCTCTGGACAAAAAAAGAATTGCTCTTTTTTAAAGCGCCGAAATTTTTATGGGGAAGAAGCATTAACGGAACGCTCTCAATTTTCGGCACGTTCTATACGCTTTCAAAACTGCCGATTGCGGAAGCAACTTCTGTTATTAACACCATGCCGCTCTGGATGGCGATTCTTATTTCGTTTGTGAGCAAAAAGCGCGTGCCGAACGGCGTCTGGTTTTCCGTTCTCTGCGGAATTGCCGGCGTCATGTTTATTCAGCAGCCCCATTTTGATGAAGGAAATTTCGCCGTCGCCGTCGGGATTACCGGAGCGTTCTTTGCTTCGGTGGCGGTGTATAATCTTCATCTGATAAAAAATTTGCATCCGACAACAATTGTTGCGCACTTTACTTTTGTGGCAAGTATTATTTCATTTATTGTTATGATTCCTTCGGCGCATACGTTGTTTGATGCCGCGCGCTATAATCCGTTAACCATTATTGCGCTGATCGGTGTCGGCGCCAGCGGAACCGTTGCACAGCTGGCAATGACCCGCGCGTATATGCTCGGCAATCCCGCAATTAATTCCACGGTAGGATTGGCGCAGGTTGCATTTGCGGCGGTTTTGGATATTTTGATTTGGAGCCGCGAGTTTAACGAGATGACCATCATCGGCATTGTGCTGATAACTATTCCGACAACATTATTTGCGGCAAGAATTCAATTTCGGAACAGAACGCAAAGCGTGTAAAAATAATTCAAAGCAGCATGCGCCGTTCATTGCTTTGTTGTGAACGAACAATTTAATTTCTTATTGTCTTTTGATTCTATGAATACATTCTATACAGCTTTTGATACCGCTTGTCTTCATGAAGAACGGCGCAGTGATTATCGCACGCCGTTTGAACAGGATCGCGACCGGATTATTCACACGTCGGCGTTCCGCAGGCTGCAGGCAAAGACGCAGGTTTTTCTTTCCGGCGAATATGATTTTTACCGCACGCGTTTAACGCATTCGCTTGAAGTGGCGCAGATCGGCAGAGCTATTTGCAGCTACCTGCAAAAAAACAGCCGGCATTTTTCCGAATCATTTTATATTGATGCAAATTTGGTAGAAGCGGTTTGTCTTTCGCACGATCTCGGTCACCCGCCGTTTGGTCATGCCGGCGAGCGGACGCTGAATTTTCTTATGCGCAATTACGGCGGGTTTGAAGGAAACGCGCAAACGCTTCGCCTGCTGACCGAAACAATTTATTCCGAAAAGGGAAAACGAAAAGGAATGAGCCCGACGCGCGCATTTTTAGACGGCGTGCTGAAATATAAAACGCTTTTTTCAGAATTAGAAAAACCGCTGAATCATTTTATCTATGACGAACAGAAAGAATTTTTAGCTTTTGTGTTCGACGGAATAGATATTTCGGAAAAGTTTCCGGCAGGAAAAACACGCGATAATGTTCGAAGCATTGAATGCCAGATTATGGATTGGGCGGACGATGCGGCTTATTCGTTAAACGATGTGGTGGACGGAATTCATTCCGGTTTTATTACAAAAGATAAGGTTGAACGCTGGGCGGAACAACAAGCTTTCGACGTCGATCAGCAAAAAAGTTTGGATGCTTTATTTGATGCCATACAGGGAGGATATGTCGAGCGTTTTATGTCCGGTATGATTGGAAAATATATTGAAGCTTGCAGCGCCGAACCGTCGGAAAATTTTATGAGTGCGAAAACACACCGCTACGCTTTCCGTCTGCGGATTGATGAAACAATAAAGAGTCAGTCGAAAATATTTAAAAAACTTTCGTATCATCTTGTCTTTCAATCACCGCAATTGAATCAGGTTGAAAAAAAGGGAGATTATTTGTTGAACAGAATTTTCCATGCGTTTACGGAAAATTATTTAAATGCTCAACAAAACGGAATGCATCTTCTTCCGGTTTCGTTTGAACAGGCAATTCTTTCTTCGGATGATGTAAAGATTCGCATTCGCTTAATCTGCGATTATATTGCGGGAATGACGGACGGCTTCGCTATTCGCACCTATAAGCGTTTGTTTGACCCGGATTTCGGTTCAATGGTGGATTTAATTTAAGAGTAAACATTATTTTCAGCTTCCGGAAAATATATTTTCACGCAAGAGAGAACGAAAACCAAAAAATGTTCTTCCAAACTATTAACAAGAGACTTCTGAAATAATCGGTAAAAAAAATCAGATTGCTTAAATAAACTTTTTATGGAACAAAAGAAATTGCATTACGGAGATATTGTTGACCTAACGATTGAATCCACCGGATTTGAAGGGAAGAGTGTTGCCCGCCTTGACGGTCTTGTTATTTTTGTGGAAGGCGCCGTTGCGGGTGATGTGGTAAAAGCAAAAGTTCTGAAAGCAAAAAAGAAACATGCAGAAGCAAAAGTTATAGAAGTTCTTTCTCCTTCAAAAGAACGCGTTGCGCTCCGCTGTTCGTATTTCGGAACGTGCGGCGGCTGCAAGTGGCAGCATGTTGATTACCAGTCGCAGCTGCAATTTAAACATCAGCATGTTATTGATGCGGTTGAACGAATCGGCGGAATACAGGATGCTGCAATTCTTCCGATTATCGGCTCAGAGAAAAATTATTTTTACCGCAATAAATTGGAATTTTCATTCAGCGATAAAGAATGGATTATTGAAAAGCCTGAAACAACGGATGATCTGTCCGGTTCAGAGAACAACAATTCCATTGCCTTAGGATTTCACGTTCCGCAGCGATGGGATAAAGTGCTGAACATTGAAGAATGTTTTCTTCAATCCGAATTGAGTAATGAAATACTTAATACAGTCCGTGCTTTTGCCGTTGAAGAGCATCTTCCGGCGTATTCTCAGGAAACGCAGAGCGGATATTTCCGAAATCTTGTTATTCGGGAAGGGAAACAGACCGGCGATGTTATGGTAAACGTTGTAACCTTTGAAGATATTCCGGAAGCAATGAAAAAACTTTCCGGCGTGCTGACAAAAAAATTTCCGGAAATTACAACCATCATCAACAATGTCAATCGGCGGAAATCTCAGGTTGCTGTCGGCGATTTTGAAAATGTGTATTACGGCGAAGGGATAATTCACGACAAAATCGGAGATAAAATATTTCAGATTTCGGCAAATTCTTTCTTTCAAACAAACACGCTGCAGGCGGAAAAGCTTTATGCCGTTGCTAAAGAATTTGCCGATTTCCGCCCGACAGATGTTGTGTATGATTTATATTGCGGAACGGGAAGTATTGCCATTTACATTTCCGATGCCGTGAAACAGGTGATAGGCATTGAACTTGTGGAAAGTTCAATTCAAAACGCCGAAACAAATGCGCATTTAAATGGAATTGAAAACTGCGAATTTCTCTGCGGCGATTTAAAAGATCTGCTGACGAAAGAAACGGAGTGGAAAGAACGTTATGCTTCACCGAATGTAATTATTGTCGATCCGCCGCGAAGCGGAATGCATCCTGATGCGGTTGAAGAATTAGGAAAGATGAAAGCGCCGAAAATTATTTATGTGAGCTGCAACCCTGCCACTTTCGCGCGCGATGCGCAGATGCTTTCGCACTACGGATATGCCGTAGAAAAAATTCAGCCTGTTGATATGTTTCCGCACACCTACCATATTGAATGTGTGGGAAAATTAGTTTTAAAATCCGTATGATAATCCGAGCAAAAGAAACATTCCGCTGTAATCGGCTTCAATGGAAGATGTTTTGATGCCACGTTCATTTCTGAATTGATCTAAAAGCAGGAAGCGATATCCGATTTCAAACGTCAGCCCGGTTCTGCGATAGATCGGGGTAACCTGCTGAAGCGAAAACCGAAATCCATATCCGTCGCCGGTGTACGTTGTTGAACTGCTTCCGGCTCCTTCCACATTTGTTGACTGCGTAATAGAAGCAAGCGCATAGATAAAACCAATTTCCGCTTTCATGCGGGTTTTCCGTAATACAATTCCAGTGCTGATGGTGATTGGATAAACGGAATAGGTTGTTTTTGTCGATGTGCTTAACGTTCCGATAACGGTGGAAGTGTCGCGCGTGGCAAAGGCATCAAAATCAAACTGGCGTGATGAACTCAGCAGCTCTCCGCGCAGCGTAAGAAAAGTCGGAAGATTCACCGGACGATACGTCATCCACAGAGAAAATAATCCGGGAGTACGGATAATCGGTTCGCTGGTATTGAAATACGAATTTTGGAACTCAATATTTTTATTGATGTTTTCCGGATTGATAAAAACAACGCCGCCGGAAATACCGAGACTTAAAACCGGATCGGGTACATACCTGAATAACGTATCTTGTTCTTCAAAAAAATCCGATGAGGAATTTTCCTGGGATGAGCCGACGGCAAAAATGAACAAGAGTGAAAATAATATTAACAGATAATTTTTCATAGGATGTCCTATTTTTTAATGGCAGTAATACGAAGAACGACAGCTTGCGGCGAATATCCCTTCAACTCAATAATGTAAATTCCCGGCGGAACTTTATTTCCCCGCGTATCGTCTCCAAACCATTTTGTTTTAAAACTTCCGGCAGTATGGCTGGTATTATAAACCAGATTTTGAATTCGTTCTTGAAATTGATTATAGACAATGACCGATACCAGTGATGAAGAGCCGCCGGAGGAAGGAACGCCGTATTCAATGGTTGTTGTATCTGTAAAAGGATTTGGGTAATTTTGATTCAGATAAAATGCCGGCGGCGCGGTTCCGGTTCCGCTCTGCGGGCCCGTGGTAACTTCGTTACAAGAAAGAAGAAAAAATGAAATTCCTGCTGCCAGAAGAAGGGAACAAAAATTTGATTTCATTGCGTTATCTTCCTTTTCTATCATGAATGTTCTTGAGCTGAGAGAATGGTAGAGAGTTATAGAAAAAAAAGCAAGAAATTTAAAATATTTATTTTTTAAAATCGTGTCCTAAACGCCCTTTAAAAAAGATATAAATATAATGAGGGGTATTGTTTAATAAGCAATAAGGAGAAAGTATGAAAAACCTCACGATACAAATGCTTCTGTGCATCACTCTTTTTCCGGCGATTCTCTTTTCGCAGCAAAGCAGCATGCTCTACTATCGTTCAGCAGTTATGGACGGAAATAACGTTAAAACAGTTTTTGGAAATTGGGGGGTAATTGCCCAGCCGATTGATACGAAACCGAGAGGCGCCTGGCGGTATCCTGCGAACGGATATTTCGGCGATGAATCAATAATGATCGGCGTCGAGTTTCCGATAAAGGATTATAATAATGACGGAATTTTAGATACACTTCGCTCGGTAATAACCTGTCCTGTTGCCCGCCCGGCAAAAAATCCAGATTCAAGTCCCCAAGGTGATCACTGGACATTCTTACCGCTCAACACAACAGTGAATGAAAATTCAACGAGCGTTCCAATAAGCAATGATCCTTCATCATGGCCTCTGTCGTGGAACGGTCAGTGGAAGGGAATGAACGCGGAGGGAAAAATAGACGCTGATTTGGAATCATATTTTGAAATGAATGATCAAAATGATCTGCGGTATAATTTTTCCGCAAATAATGAATTTGGTTATGCCGTTCACCCTGATTCAACAAATAGCAACCGAAACGGCGCAGGGCTGCGGGTTGCGGTGCGCTATTTGCAGTTCAACGATCCGCTGTTTAAAGATCTTTTGTTTCGCGTGTATGATATTACCAATGAAGGAACCACAAATTATTCAAAACTCTTTTTCGGATATTTGGTAGGAACCTATATCGGCGTAACCGGTGCAACAGATTTTAGAGAATACGATGATGATTATTCTATATTCTATAAAAAAGAAAATTTAATTCTCGCCGGCGATTATCCGCAGGATAATTCCCGTAATCCTTTTTGGAGAGGTTCTGTCGGAAAAGTAGGTTTTACATTTATTGATGCGCCGAACCGCAATGAAATTGGCAGTTATAATTATTTCGCTCCTGCCGGCAATATTGATTTACGAAATGATAAGACGTTATGGAAAATGTTTTCGGAAGGAACAAATTCCACACCGGCATCAATTGTGAATGATACAACGGTGCTGCACGGTGAAGATGGTGATTTTACATTCGGCTCGCATTATTTTCCTCTTAATGGAGGAGAAACAAAACGGATTGCTTCGGTAATTGTCTTTGATTCGCTGAAAGATAATCTGGTGATTAAAACAAAATTTGCTCAGGTTTTGTATCGAAATAATTTCGATCGGTCAAAAATCGGTGCCTCGTTAAGTCTAAAAAATTTAAATTCCTTCAAAAAAATTTCCGAAACTTTTACCGTGCAATGAAACGCAGCGGCATCTACTGATGATTCTGTTGAAATTTATTTCAGCCCGAACGCCGGCGAAACGTGGAGCTGCATCGCTGAAAAAGTACCAAATACCGGAAGCTATGTATGGAACACGAAATATGTACCGGATTGTGCGTTTGGTGAAATTGCAGTCTTTATAAAAAATCATAACGGGGAATATTATGATTTTTCATTAAGCAATAACTTTGTGATTGATAACGAACAGAACGGCGCGCCGTTTATACAAATTGCCGACCCGATAGAGAGTGGCTTATTAGTGACCGATTCGATAATAACATTTCACATCCTTGCCGGAGATCCGGAGACAGCATTGTTGCAGCTGCAATGTTGGGCTGATGTTGGTTATGGATTTGTTCAATTTCATTCGCAGAATATCACCTCCGATTCGACATTTCAAACGATTGTCGTTCCGCTTTCTCAAGCACCGAACGGTGATAAATTTATTTTAAAAACTATTATTTCGGATAATAACAGCACGTATGAAGTGATAAATGAGCCTTTCTCAAAACATACACAGAAAAAAATACTGACGACAACAAACGCTCAGTTTAAGAATCGTAATACAACCGTTCCGGTTCAAATTAATGTTGCAGAGAGAAATAAAGTAACGAATGATCTTTACTATATAACATTTAACGATACAACCTCTTATCATGAAAAGAGATTTTCTGTGTATAATGTTTCGCAGGGGAAATATACTGTTGACAACGAACTATTGTACACGAAAGCGGAAACAAAGCCGTTTGACGGTTTAACAATGTATGCGGAAGATGTGCAAACAACTATGGATAGTCTCTTTTGGAAATCTGTAAACAACTATCAATATAGAACTTCTTTCTCTACTGTTGATATTCCTTCTATTGATTTATATGCCTATCCCAATCCATCGGATTATAAAATTATTTATTATGATCATGTTGTTGATACGTCTCTTTCGCGGTTCGGAGCAACGGCAGTTCCGGTTACCTATTCCATAATAAACAGCAGTACCAATGAAAAAATAAAATTTATTGCCGATGAAGGAACGAGTTATCTCCAGCGATTTTTATTTGTGAAAATCGAAAACAGTGAGAGGTACACTTGGTCTCTTATCATTCAGCCGCCGTTCGGCAAAGCTGAAAACATTTTACCCGTTGCCGGAGATACGTTCTATATTGTTACGAAAAAAGGTCTTTCATTTCGCGATACGATTGAAGTAAAAAATGTTGCGCTCGGTATCAGTGATTTGAGAAATTCACTCCCTCAATCAATGGTGTTGTATCAAAATTATCCGAATCCGTTTAATCCTGCAACCGTCATTAGCTATCAACTGCCGGCGGCGGGCATAGTGCGGTTGAAAATATTTGATATGTTGGGAAGAGAAATCGCCGTGCTGGTAAACGAAGAACAAAACGCAGGAATACAATCAGTGGTGTGGAATGCAGCAAATTGTGCGAGCGGAATATATTTTTACCGGCTTGAAGCAGCGAATAACTCGTTCGGATCGGGAACGTTTGTTGATGTAAAGAAAATGCTGCTCTTAAAATAAAACCGGCAAATTGCCGCCTCAGGTATTTTTCAATACAACAAAACAGCTTCAAGAGAAATTTAGAATGTTCGTCTTGAAGCTGTGTATATATTCTAGAGACAAAACCCGAGAGAGCTAACTGCCTGTAAACTAAAAATAAAAACCCGTTTATTTATTCATCCGCCGAAATTTTTTCTCTTTTCTTTTTAATAATTGAATCAAACGATAAATCTCCGGCGCCGAAAATAAGATAGGTAAGAAGCAAAACAAGCACGAGAACAGAAAGTTCTAACGACTGCCCGACGGAAAGCAATCCTTGTTTTAAATGAATTAAAAATACCGCACCGAACAATATCGGTACTTGCAGCAGGGAGGCAAGCCTGGTTACCAAGCCGATTGCGAGTAACAATCCTCCGATGATATGAGCCACCGTAATGTAGGAATACCACCAGTACATTTTATCTTCACCCGCAAGACGAGTCAACGCTTCCGGTTCTGAAGCAAGAATTACTCCCCGCACAAAGAGAGCAACTCCAATGAAAATACGAATAAGCGCATACGCAACATTGGTGTTGTTGTTCAGCCACGCAATCATTTTCTCGATGAGTTTCATTTAGACTCCTTACATTATTTTATGATTTTTATTGAACCTGCTGTTTCGTCGTTCAAACAAAGATAAGAAAAATTATTAATTTAACACCTCAAATATTTTTCTAAAGAAATAAAAAGGTAAGTGTTAAAAATCCTTTCTCTTAAAATATCTGCTGCTGAAGAAAAACGGTATAATAATCCACGCTGCAAGAGCAAGAAACGAAATAATAAATCCCAGCGAATCTCCGAAGAATTTTTGAAACACCGCTCCGGTGTATCCCATAAGGGCGGCAATATTAAACTTCATAAGAAATAAAATTCGTCCGAGATCAATCGGGTTTAAAATAGTAAGCGCAATCATGCTTTGTTCAAGTGGATATTCCTGAAACAGGTAAATAAGCAGAAGCACAATACCGTCGTACGCTACCGCCAGCACAAGCCAGATAAAAATAGCAATGCCGAGCCCCTTGGCTTTATCATCCTGCCGGACGGAAATGAGAAATGAAAGCGCAATAAAAATAAAGGTGAGCAGAATGCCCATCAGCAGCAGCACAAGAAATCCTCCGAATTGGTCGTTCACTTTGCCGAAGAGGAAAAAAGGAAGTGAAAATCCGACAGCAAAGCCGGCGGAGATGGGAATGGATGTTCCTAAAAATATTCCGCGGTACAGCGATTTCCGGTCAATCGGCTGGCTGAGCATCATTTCAATAAATTCGCGCGAGTTGTAAAAATAAATTGAGCCGAAAATAATTGCCACGAGCGGAATAATAAGAATAATGATATTCATTAAACTAATGTACGCTTTGCTGACATCGCCGCTGAAGGTAAACAAACCGTACCCGACGAAAAAAAAGAAGGCAGTGTAAAACGCCACCCATTTGCTTCGAATAGTGTTGTGAATTTCGTAGAATAAAATTTCTTTTACTAATTTCATAATGAATACCGGAAGAGGGAAAAATTTATTGTGGTAAACTCCGTGTCATCAATTCGGCAACTGCTCTCTCAAGCTTTGTTTCGTTTTTATCTTCAAGCAGAGACTGAACGCTTCCGTGAAATTTAATTTCTCCGTCGAGCAGAAAAACAATTTCATCCGAAAGCTCCTGCACATCGTTCATAAGATGAGAAGTGAGCAGAATTGTTTTCTTTAGTTCTTTCTGCTTCAGTACCAAATCTTTAAAATAACTGCTGGAAACGGGATCCAGCCCAGCCGTCGGCTCATCGAGAATAATAATTTTCGGATTGAACGCGAAAGCAATAAGCGTGGAAATTTTTTGTTTTGTTCCGCCGGAAAGATTTTTAAACGGCTTTTCCATTTCTTTTTCAAGATTAAATATTTTCATCAACTCGTCATCATCATAGTCGTTCAAATGTCTGATGGAGCGAATTAACGAGAGAATTTCATTGCCGGTTAAATTTTCGGGATACCGGGCGGTTTGTGGCATATATCCGATACTGTTGCGGTAGGCAAAATCATCGGCAATGCTTTTTCCGTTCACTTCAATAGTTCCGGCGGAAAGTTTTACGAGTCCTAAAATTGATTTTATGAGCGTTGTTTTTCCGGAGCCGTTCGGGCCGACAACAGCAGTAACTTTTCCTTCTTCAAAGGTAACGTTGATATTTTTTAGAACGGAAACCTTTCCGAAATTTTTTTGGAGATTTTTTATCGTAATCAAAGTGCGGGCCTCATTCTTGGCTGTGAATCGGTTAACGCTTTCGGAGTAATTGCCGGTATAATGCTTTCGGCAATATTCATCATATCAATAAATAAACTGTGCAGAAGAATCAGCGCCGTCGGTTGAGATTCAATAATCATAGAGAACATTGTTACGGGGCGAAAGGGAACATCGCCGTAGCCGTCGTTATTCAAATCGTATCCTTTATACGCCGCCCAGTAATTTTTAGAAAAGGTATTAAAATTTTGCCGGCTGTTGGTGGAGACATCGAACGCATTGGCGATAAAATTATTATCGTAAAAATAATTATCCATCGAGTTTGCCATCAGCTTGAGCGCCCAGCCGTTTTTACTGAAGGTGTTGTTTGAAATTGTTACTCTTCCGCATCCTTCCATATATAAGCCGACTGAGTTCTGGTCAATAATATTTCGTTCAATTTTACTGTCTGAAATATCTTTCAGCAAAATTCCGTACGATGTGGTTCCCCAGTTGTTAATAAAATGATTCTCTTTCATCAGCACATTTTTTGTGTACATTACGGCAACACCGGCGCCGTTCTGTTCAAACGTATTGTTGGCGTACTCGCAGCTGTC
Organism: Bacteroidota bacterium; assembly: GCA_019455105.1. Taxonomy (GTDB): domain Bacteria; phylum Bacteroidota; class Ignavibacteria; order UBA10030; family UBA8401; genus JACFMZ01. The sequence goes on from JACFMZ010000002.1 coordinate 30,712, forward strand.
GGAATACATAAAATGGAGTCCGTACCGCAGATTTCCTTTGCTGTAATTATTTTGAATTTTTCCGTTTCGAACAAATTCAAAATAAATACCGTCGCGGTGATTAAGTATTTGATTATTGATGATTGTAATATCTCTGCAATACCATAAATGAATACCGTTGCCCGAGGTAACTTCGCGGACGCTTTCTCCCTTGATAAAATTATTTTCAATGGTACAATCAGCCGCTTTGGCGAGATAGACAGCAAAAAAATTATTTAAAAACTTACAGTTTGTAATTGAACAGTTCTTCACTTCCTTTAATTTTATTCCGGCATTTTCTTCCAGAAAACTTAATCCCGAACCCTGTATCTGTAATCCTGAAAAATGCACATCATCGGCGGTTACAGTGAAAATTTCTCCCTCTTCTTTTCCGTCAATCACCGGAAAATTATCGCCGATGATGGTAATTTTTTTATTCACCAAAATATTTCCTTCGGCATATTCGCCGCTGGTAACCAGAAGAGTATCGGAAGGATTTGCCAGAAGAAGCGCGGCAGAAATTGTTTTCACCGGCCCGTTTTTGGAAACGGTAATTGTCGTTGCCGAAACGCTGCAGGCAAACAGAAAAATAACAACAGCAAGAGTTGTTGAAAGAGTAATTTTTTTTGGAATGGACATGTTAGACGGTGCCATGAGAAGAAGGGACTTCCCTTACATGCTTCGCTGGCGCACTAACTCAATAACATCAACCCAGCTCATCGGCGTACCGCCGTTTTCCTGCAGAAATTTTTGAGCTTCTTCTTTGGCGCCGAAAGCGCTGACGTTTAATCCCATCGGACTGCGAAAATTTTCATTCTGAATATAAAAAGCCGATTGCGGGTTGGTGAAGGTTTCGGGTTTTAAGAAATCGGTAACAAAAAACTTTTGTTTCCCATCGGCAATAATACTTTTTGCCAGTGCATATTTAATTAAGCATTCAATGGAATCAAATTTTAAAACTTTTCCTTTGTCGGTAACTATCTCGGCGCCGTATCGATTGTCGGTAATAAGCATGCGGCAATGTTCGCATTCATCCTGTCCGTACTGTATCGGACTGGGGTGAGTGCTGCATCCGGCAAGAAGGAGAATTGAAATACTAAAAGCAAAGAAAAAGATTTTTTTATACATGGGTATTCAATTTTTCTTTTCTATCAAGATATAATGCCGCCGCTGCCAGCAGAACCGAAAGTGCAAGAATCCAGGAACTAATTGAGGGAAGCGAGATAGCATTGAAATTTAAAAGCATTTTTGAACCGATAAGCGGCGGCTGATACGCCATACCCGGAACTTTAATTGCCGCGTGCGGATTCAGATCGTGTCCGTAGTCGTATTCCCACAAATAAAAATCGTATAAGCCGACGACGGCAATAACAAAAAATAATATTAACCAGGTAGAGACCAGAGTTTTCTTTCCGGAGATTCCCGCGGTTAAACCAAAGAGAATTAAGAAAATAATGATGTACGGCATTATTTTTAATTCGGGAATAGCATCGGCTTCAATTTTTTTCATGCCAATGTAATGATTCAGCATGTTAATATTTTCTAAATCATTTTCTCCCTGGCCGGTTACTTTTGTCAGCCAGATTTCCAAACCAAGTCCTTCTGGGTATTGCGGCGCTTCAAGATTAACTTTCCAGAGCGGAAAGAAGAACGATAGGATTAATATCAGCGAGGCAATAATAACAAGAATTTTAGATTTATGTTTCATGGTGTACCACAAAATTAAAGCAGCACAGATCCGCTGTAAACGGAATCTGTGCTGAACGTAAGTGATTAATTATTTGCCGGTTCCAAAAGATAATTTAACATTCGATCCTTTGGGTGATACTCTTAAGTATCCCTGCATTTCTTGGTGAAGAGCAGAGCAGAAATCCGTGCAATAGAACGGATAAATTCCTTCTGCTTTCGGTTCCCATTTTAAAGTTTCGGTTGCACCGGGTAAAATAAGTAATTCAGAGTTCGGTGCTCCCTTTACGGCGAAGCCGTGCGGAATATCCCAATCTTGTTCAAGATTTGTTACGTGGAAATAGACGACATCGCCGACTTTAATTCCTTCAATATTATCGGGAGCAAAGTGTGTGCGAATGGTTGACATATACACATGCACTTCATTTCCGTTTCGAACGACGCGCGCATCTTTTTCCGCTTTAATGCCGTACGGATGCTGATTTTCTTCAATCTTATAAATTTTCTTTGAGTTCTTCATAATAATATCGGCGGGAATAGCCTGTGCGTAATGCGGTTCGCCGATCGTCGGAAAATCTAACAGCAGTTTCATTTTATCGCCGGAAATATCAATCAACTGTGCGGATTGGGTCAGTTCGGGACCGGTCGGTAAATATCGATCTTTGGTAATTTTATTAAGAGCTACAACATATTTTCCCCACGGTTTTTTTGTATCGCCGCCGGGAATACATAAGTGACCAATAGAATAGTACGTCGGAATTCTATCCACAACTTCCCAGGTTCCGACTTTCCATTTTACAATTTCGGAAGAAATAAAGTTCGACGTGTACGCATATCCTTTATCGTCAAATTCCGTATGAAGAGGTCCTAAGCCGGGATTTTGTACTTCGCCGGCTACAACCGATTCATATTTTATCACCGGAATGCCGTCAATAGTTTTTTCAAACTCCTTATTCTCAATTGCTTTCAACATTTTCTCAAAAGAATGCGCTGTAATGGTTGAAGAAAGTTTTCCTCCGGCAACAATGTATTCGCCGGTCGGGTTCACATCAACGCCGTGCGGAGATTTCGGTGTCGGCAGATAATAAATCATTCCCGGGCATTCTTCGGGCAGAAGAACCTTTACGCTGGTTTTTTTATTTGAAACGCCCATGTGTTTCTTTTCATCATAGCGATTAATAAAATAATCGGCGCTGACGGTTTTTGCTTTTCCTTTGGCTGCGTATTCTTCGGCTTTCTTCCAGTTAATAGCGGCAATAAAATCTTTGTCATGCTGTGAGGCATTCACTTCTAATAATGTGTTTGCCTGCTCGGTGTTGTAACTGGTAAAAAATGCCCAATCGTGCGACGGACCTTTTCCGGAATGAGAAAGATCATAATCAAAGCCGGGAACTAAAATTTGAAAAGCAATATCCATGGCGCCGTCTTTTGCCACTTTTACAAAGCTGATAGTTCCTTTGAAATTTTCTTTGTATGATTTAATCGGAACATCTTTGTTGGGAATCGGAACGCTGAAACGAGTTGAAGCAACAACGTACTCTGTATTTTCGGTGAGGAACGGCGAACCGTGATTTCCTGCCGAGTTCGGAATTTCAATAATCTCTGCAGTGGTAAAGGTAGAGAGATCCATTCTGGCAATTCGCGGCGTGTTGTTACCGTTAATGAACAGCCATCGTCCGTCGGCAACACCGTCGGTCTGCGACAATTCCGGATGGTGCGCATCATCCCATGGAATAAAACCATGCGTAGTCATCAGCATCGGTTTTGATTCTTCAGAGTAACCCCATGCCTTTTCAGGATCTTGAGAGAATACGGGAATCACTCTAAACAATCTTCCGCTGGGCAGACCATAGACGCCAACCTGTCCGCTGAAGCCGCCGGAAGTGAAAAGATAAAAATCATCGTACGTTCCGGGCGGAACATATACTTTTGCTGCCTCATCGCCGGTCGTAAGATTTTTTGAATCTTGACAACTGTAATGTACCACCGTAAATGCCGCTAAGAGTAGAACGGCATAGAGAGTGTTCTTGAGGTATTTTTTGTTCATTGCTGCTCCTTGAAATTGTTTTGTGGGTTTATTTTTTAGCTTTTAAGCCTTCATCGAGAACTCTAAAGTATTCAAGCAATTCTCTCGCATCTTGAAGATTAACGTTCTGGTTTGTCATTCGTTGTAAATAGACGGCAAGCATTTGTTTTGCGTGCGGGTGTTTATCAATGTTTTCATCCGGATTCAGCACCATGTTCATAAAAAATTCCGGTGTTACTCGTTCCAAAACATTTCGCTGCGCCGGTCCGACATAGCGTTCATCAAGTTTATGGCATGAAGCACATTTTGATTCAAAAATCTTTTCTCCCTTTGCCGCCATTTTTTTATCAATTGCGCCGAGAACAACTTTTTCTTTTACCGGACCAAAACCGTTTTCTTTTTCCCATGCCGAAAGCTCCGGTTCCGAAGTTTTTGCTGTGCTCTTTTTATTGGAACTGTCACCGCATCCGGCAAGCATTAAAATCGAAAGAGACATAAATGCTGCGGATAAAATAAATTTTTTCATTTGTTACTCCTGCTTAATGGTATAGATAGTGAAATGTGAATACAGTAAACCTTACTGAATAGTACGACAGAACTACGAAGATTAAAATACGAAAAAATGAGCTAAGAATCGACAACTTTATAACGTTCAAAACTCACTATTGTCGAAGATTTCTAAAAGCGTGAATTCTGTTAACAGGAAGGCGGTGAAAATAATTCTCCAAAATAAAATTACATTCGTGCAATTTTCAAAAAACTTAGTTACTTTTCTCATTGTATTTATTGATAAATTCCGTTGTTTTGATAAAAATTGGAAATCATGAAAAGAATCCCTGTGCTGATACGAAAATATCTCAGCGCTGAAAACATTGAAAAATTAAAAACATTCTCCCAGCATATTCCGCTTCAATCAATTCCATTATGGATTGCCTCAGCAATTACAGCATTAACGGCAGTTGCTTATTCAATGATATTTACATACGCGGAAAATTTTAGAATTTATCTGTCGGCACAACATCCCTATCTTTTTTTTATTATTACGCCGGCCAGCTTTTTTCTTTCCTGGTATTTTGTCTATCAATTTTCGCCGTTTGCCAGCGGCAGCGGCATTCCGCAGTTAATGGCGGCCGTGGAATTATCCGATCAAAAAAAATCACCGGCAATTTTCAGTCTGCTGAATGCCAAAATATTTCTTGTAAAAATTATCAGCAGCATTACGGCAATTTTAGGAGGCGCGGTTATCGGGCGCGAAGGACCGACGCTGCAGCTTTCCGGTTCTATTTTTTATTATACGCACCGCTGGCTTCCTGAACGCTGGCCAAAGTTTTCGCGCAAGGTAATGTTAATTACCGGCGGCGCGGCAGGGCTTTCCGCCGCTTTTAATACTCCGCTCGGCGGAATTGTTTTTGTTATTGAAGAGCTAACGCGTACGCACATTACCACGTTTCGCACAGCGGTTTTTTCGGCAGTGATAATTGCGGGAATGACGGCGCAATTAATTCTCGGTCCGTATTTATATATCGGATATCCTACAATTGTTGTTGAAGGATATCAAACAATTCTGTGGTCGGGATTAATCGGAATAATTATTGCGCCGATCGGAATTTTTTATACCTCCATTGTGTACAATATTATGCGATGGCGGAAAACCGTAAAAAGTTTTAAAAAGCAGATATTGTATTCTCTTTCATTCGGATTTGCCGTGGCGCTCTTTATGTTTTTTGTCGGCTCGGAAAGCTGCGGTTCGGGAAGAGAATTATTTACTCATTTACTGTTCACACCGGGTGCCGAAGTGAATGTGCAGACGGCTCTTTCAAGAATTGTTACATCAATCTTTTCTTATTCAAACGGTTCTGCCGGCGGTGTTTTTTCACCGGCATTGGGAACCGGCGCCGGGCTTGCTTCGCTGCTGGCTCAGTTGTTTCATGTTTCTACGGCGTATCATAATATGTTAATCCTTGCAGGCATGTGCAGTTTTCTTACCGTGGTAACTGGTTCTCCGTTTACTTCCGCAATCATTGTGCTGGAAATGACGGATCGCCATTCAGCAATTTTTCATTTAATGCTGGCGGCAATGCTGTCGCATCTAACGGCGCGCTTAATGCAGAAAGAATCTTTTTATGAACGGATTAAACATGACTTTTTGAAATTATACTCAGCCGATGAACAGAAAGCAATTATTCCGGAGAAACCTGCGAAGACTTCAGCCAGTGCGTAAAAAATTTTATCACCCGCTTTTCATATTCTTTCTTTCCCACCTCGTACACATTGTTATGATTTGCCGCCGCAACGAACCATAATTCTTTCGGCTCGTTGGCGGCAACAAATAATTCCTGACTATATTGGTACTTAATAAATTTATCTTCAATTCCGTGAATGAAGAAAATAGGAACGTGAATATTGCCGACGGAAGAAAGAGGCGAAACTTCCCGATGTTTAAATTTTGCAATTTTTTCCGAGCGCTTCATGGAAATATTCCGCAGAAAATGCCACGGCAGACGAAGCAATCGTTTCTGATAATCAACCGTAATTTGCCGGAGCGTTGCAAAGCATGCTTCGGAAATAACGGCGGAAATCATCGGTTCAATACTTGCCGCCTGCACGGCGATTGCCGCCCCCATAGATGTTCCGAAGACGCCGATTTTTCCGATGGGAATTCCATGTTTTTCGCCCCGCTCTTTTACCGCATCAATGGCTTTTTGCACATCATACTTTTCGTAATAACCGTACGTGCAGTAATTTCCGCCGCTCTTTCCGTGCGCACGCGAATCATACAATAATACGTTGAACTGATTGTTGTGAAAAATTTTTGCCAGAAGCAGCCCGCTGATTTTGTTATCGCCGACGCCGTGCAGATAGATGATGGTGGCTTTTGGTTTTTCGGCAGGAATGAACCAAGCGGCAAGTTTTGTTTTATTATCGGCGGCAGTGAAAAAAAATTCGTCGTAGGTTAAATCCAGCTCATTCGGCGCTGTCGGCTCGCCGCGATGCTCGTAAAATTCCGCACTTCGTCTCCGCGGATGCAGCATCATAATGGGACCGATAACAAAGACCAATGCCGAAACCGTCAGCAGAAAAGTTAGAGCAAGGAGGATGAGAAAAAGAAGCAGGCTCATGAAAATTCCTCATTCAGCGAACGGAACATAGAAAGAAAAACCGAGATATCTTCTTCCGAATTGTAAAAGTGAGGTGCAATGCGAATCATTCCTTCGCGCATTGAAACAATAATATTTTGTTCCGAAAGTTCTTGAAATATTTCCTTCGCTTTAGGATGCTGCACGGTAACAATGCCGGCGCGTTCGCCGGTATGATGAGGCGTAATAATTTTGCATCCCATTTCTTCCGCCGATGAAAAAATTTTTTCCGTAATGGAATGAATGTGCGATTGAATTGCTTCAATTCCAATTTCTAATAGTGTCTGCGTTGATTTGCCGAGAGCGGCAACGGCAAGATAACTCTGCGTGCCGTTTTCGTAGCGCCGCGCGGTTTCGTCAAAATCAATGCGGTAATTTAAAAAATCGCTGAAGAAATTTTTATTGCTCGTCCATCCGGCATTTGCCTGGTGAATGCGCTGCTGCAATTCTTCCGTGAGATAAATGAAACCTAATCCCATCAATCCCATCAACCATTTATGCCCTCCGCAGGAAAGAAAATCAATCTGAAAATTTTGTACGTCCATCGGTGAAACACCGAGCCCCTGAATGGCATCAACGCAGAAAAGAATTTGTTTCTCTCTGCACAGTTTGCCGATTGTTTCTAAGTCCGCTTTGTAGCCGCTGAGAAACTGCACAAAAGAAAGAGAGAGAAGTTTCGTCTTCGGTGTTATTAATTTTTCAATTTCTTCAATGTAAATTTTTCCGTTATCGGTGCGAACAAAATCAATTTCCACGCCGGACCGTTTTAAATTTAAAAACGGAACAACGTTTGCCGGAAATTCGCTGTCGTTCAATAAAATCCTGTCGCCCGATTTCCATTCCAAGCCGTTGGCAAGAATATTCAATCCTTCGGAAGTATTCTGCACAAAGCCGATCCGCTCCGCCGAAGCATTCAGTATTTTGGCGAGATTTTCTTTCAGCAGCGCCGACGCCCGCTGTGTTTCAAGAAACGGATCAATACTGCCGACGGTTCGGCTTTCAAGAAAGGCGTCAACAGCATGATTCACGCGCGTAGAAAGGGGACTGATGGCGGCGTGATTTAAATAAATTTTTCCGGTGAGCAGATGCGGAAACCACGAACGATATTGTTGAAGGTTATACATACGTATAGAGAATATAACCGAAGATGAAAAATGAAGCAAGTTTCGTATATTCAAACAATGAAAACAGCAATTGTTCACGACTGGCTTACCGGAATGCGGGGCGGCGAAAAATGTCTCGAAGTATTGTGCGAACTTTTTCCCGACGCGCCGATTTATACCCTGCTTCATAACCGCGGAGCAATGTCGCCGCTGATTGAATCAAAAAAAATTATCACATCATTTATTCAGCACCTTCCGTTGAAAGAAAAAAAATATCGTTCGTATCTTCCGCTTTTTCCGCTGGCGATTGAACAGTTTGATTTTTCAGAATATGATCTTGTCATTTCCACAAGTCATGCCGTTGCCAAAGGAGCGAAAGTAAAAAACGGAATTCACATTTGTTACTGCCATACGCCCATGCGTTATGTGTGGGAAATGTATGATGAATATTTCGGAAAAGGGAAAGCCGGCGTGTTCACCCGCTCCGCAATGCACTGCGTTGCACCGTATCTCCGCCGATGGGATGTGCGAACGGCAGATCGCGTTCATTATTATATTGCGAATTCCGAAAATGTACGAAAGCGTATTCAGGAACATTACCACCGCGAAGCTGAAGTAATTTTTCCGCCTGTTGATACGGAGCTCTTTTCTCTTTCGGAAAAGAATGAAGAGTACTTTTTGATGGTGAGTGCTCTTGTTCCATATAAAAAAGTTGAACTGGCGGTTTCGGTCTTCAATGCGAACAAGAAAAAACTTTTTATCATCGGGAAAGGACCGGAAGAACGAAAACTTCGCGCAATGGCAAATTCCAATATTGAATTTCTCGGATGGCGAAGCGATGAGGAACTGCAGCGCTATTATTCTGCCTGCGCTGCATTAATTTTCCCCGGTGAAGAGGATTTCGGCATCGTTCCGTTGGAAGCAATGGCATGCGGAAAACCGGTGATTGCTTTCGGCAAAGGAGGCGCGCTGGAAACCGTGGCGGAAGGGAAAACAGGAATATTTTTCTATCAGCAAACCGAAGAATCGCTTCAGCAGGCGATTCAGCTATTTCAGAACACAAAATTTTATCCGCAATCCATCAGGAAACATGCGCTGCAATTTTCCCGCCCGATGTATAAGCAAAAAATGAAAGCATTTATAGAATCAAAGCTCCCAAAACCTCTTAATCTATAAGCAGTTGGAGTGAATTGACGGTTGAAAATTACGTTGACTCTCTAAATGGATTTTTCTATATTTAGAGTCCTGTTTACTGTGTTTAATAGTACTTTTGAAAGTTAAAATGTCATCTAACGGACAGAAGCATCATTCTTCAAAAAAAGATATTTATGAAATTGTCGTCATTCCGTCCGGCGATGCAGCAGCTACAAAATCATTTAAAATTTCACGAAACGGAATAATTTTTGGAAGTATCGGCGTCGTACTTTTAATAGTGATTATAACGGCTGCAGTGATGTTGTATTCGCCGGTGAATGATTATCTGCCGATTTCAGAACAGCAATTGACCCGCCGGTACGGCGGACAAATTGTTGACGTTCAGCATAAATTAATTTCTCTTTCGGAAGAAGTGTTGGTGTTAAGAGAGTACAACCGAAAATTACGATTTGCTCTCGGACAGGAAGCGCCGAGCGATACATTGTTGTTCGCAGGAATTCCGGATGAAGATGAACAAGATTTTGCTCCGGCACCGTCTTCCATAGAAACAGAAGAAACGCAGAACCGTAACACGGATGAAACAAGTTTGCGAAAGCCGACCGTTTCGTTTGTAAAAGAATTTTCATACAAGCCGGACTTTCCGATAATTTCTCCGGTTGCCAGTTATATTTCAAGAACATATCAAGCTCAAAGCGGTCATGAGGGAATTGATTTTGCCGGTAAACCCGGCTCGTTGATTATCGCGCCGGCAGATGGATATATAATTTTTTCCGGATGGACGCCCGATGACGGTTATACATTTGTCATGGCACATGGAAACGGTTATGCAACGGTGTATAAACATAATCAATCCATTTTAAGAAAGACCGGTGAGTTTATAAAACGCGGTGAAACTATTGCGCTGCTGGGAAATTCAGGCATAACAAGTTACGGTCCGCATTTACATTTTGAAGTGTGGAAAGATGGTCAATCGCAAAATCCTAATGATTATTTTATAGCGAGTACTTTATAATGGCAGAAAAGACATTCGTAAAAGATTTAAATCTGATCGGTGCCGGTACGACCGTAGAAGGAAAAATTCGAACGCAGGGAAGTTTACGTCTCGATGGAAAAATGACCGGTGAAATTCATGCGGCAGAAAATCTTGCTATTGGAGCTACCGGCGAGATTGAAGGAATGATTAACGGAAAAAATATCACTGTCGGCGGAAAAGTAAAAGGAAATATTTCTGCGGTAGAGAAACTTGTGCTGGAAGGGAAGTCCGTTGTTAAAGGAGATATGCGGGCGGCGCGCTTGGTGATTGATGAAGGCGCAACGTTTGACGGCAAAATTTCCATGACCGAAAACCGTCCGGGCGGACAGGGATATTAATATGAAACCGTCGGGCAGGGATGACGAAAAGCTCGGCGTAATGTTGCAATCGTTCAGTCCGTATTTAACGCTGGGAGCGCAGCTGGCTGTTTCTGTTGTTGTGTTTTTCTTTATCGGAAAATATCTCGACGAACATTTTAACACTGCCCCGTGGTTAATGATTGTTTTTGTTCTGCTCGGCATTGCCGGAGGAATGATAAAGTTTTTCCGAACCGTGATGGAGCTTTCAAAGAAACAAGATGAGCAGAAATAATTCTTTGAAATTAAATTTTCCTCTGCAGGTACTGATAACGGTGCTGGCTGCCGCAGGATTAAGCTTTTATCCGCTGAATGAATTCGGCGATTCGGAAATAATTAGCGGAAGCATTGCAGGGTTGATTCTCAGCACGGTTAATGTGCTGCTTGGTTATGCTGCAATTGAATTTTCGTTTCATTCTTCCTATACGCATTTTATACAGATTGTGTTAGGCGGAATTGCCCTGAGAATGTTTTTCATCCTGTTTGTGCTGTTAGTGCTGATAGGAATTTTTAAGTTTCATATAGTTTCATTAATTACTTCGCTGTTTAGTTTGTATGTAATTTTTTTAGTGCTCGAAGTTTTTTACATACACAATCGATGGCAGCAAAAAATATCACAAAATACGGAAGTTCAATAGGCGAATGTTGTTTTCAGAAAAAGTTACGGAACAGACCGCACAGGCAGTCAGCGATACGCTTCACCATTCCATTGCCGATTCAACAGTAACAGCTTCTGCTATCGAGGGCAGAGAAGAAAATCTTTTCACGGAACTGCTTCATCATATTCACGACGGAAATGAAATTGAGCTTCCGTTTCTTGGTCATGTTCACCTTCCGCAGTTTGAATTGTTTGGAATAGATCTTTCTATTACAAAGCACGTTGTCTTTTTATGGATTGCGGCGTTGCTGCTTATCATTACCCTTTCAATTGTTGCGCAAAAAAACAAAAAAAACAAAGTGCCGAAAGGTTTCGGCAATCTTATTGAAGTCTTCGTGCAGTTTGTTCGTGATGAAATTGTTATTGCCAATATGGGAAAAGCGGGTTTGGGTTATCTTCCGTATCTGCTTACAACATTCTTTTTTATTCTCACCATGAATTTATTGGGATTAATACCGTACGGCGCATCGGCAACGGGAAATGTGAGTGTAACCGGCGGATTGGCGATTATTGCGTTTATTATGATTCAGGTTTCGGCAATACGCGCGCAGGGACTCGGACATTATCTTGCCCATCTTACCGGCGGCGTGCATTGGTCGCTCTGGCCTATTATGATTCCCATTGAAATTCTTGGACTGTTTACAAAACCATTTGCGCTCTGCATTCGTCTTTTTGCCAACATGACGGGAGGGCACGTTGTTATTCTTGCTCTTATCGGTTTAATTTTTGTTTTCAAATCTATTCTGATTGCGCCGCTTTCCGTCGGCTTTGCATTGGCAATTAATTTATTGGAAATTTTTGTTGCCTTCCTTCAGGCATATATTTTTACAATGTTAACGGCATTGTTTATGGGATTGGGAGTTCAAGCGGCATCTCACGGAGAAGAGCATCACTAAATTGAAAATTATTAACAATACAAAAAACAATCTATATCAATTAATCTAATTAAGGAGAAAATAATGGAATCACTCGGTCTTAGTTATTTGGCAGCAGGAATCGGCGCAGGTATCGTGCTGTTAGGCGGCGGCTTTGGAATTGGAAAACTTGCAGCAGCAGCCATGGAAGCAATGGGACGTCAGCCGGAAGCGGGCGGACGCATTCAAACAGCAATGCTCATTGCTGCAGCACTTATTGAAGGTATTGCACTTTTTGCGCTTGTTATCTGCATTGTACTTGCCACAAAATAAATTTTATTCAGGGCAGGTATTGCGCCTGCCCGAATTTTAAATTCTAAGAGAGTTTTATGATTGATATAAATCCCGGATTGATGATATGGACAATTGTAACATTCGTTGTCTTGTTAATTGTTCTTAAAGCGTTTGCATGGAAACCGCTCATTCAGGCATTGCAGTCGCGCGAAAAAGAAATTACCGATGCGCTGCAATCCGCCGAACAGGCAAAGAAAGACGCCGAGCGCATGATTGCAGAAAATAAACTCGCAATGGAAAAAGCAAATCAGGAAACGGCAAAATTAATTGCTGAAAGCCGCGTCGTTGCCGAACAATTGAAACACGATGTGCTTTCCAAAGCGAACGACAGCGCAAAGAAAATGCTTGAACAGGCAAAAGATGAAATTGAGCGCGAAAAAGAATCCGCACTGTTGCAGCTCCGCACCGAAGTTGCCGACCTTGCCGTGAATGTTGCCGAAAAAATTCTTGATGAATCGCTCGACAGCCCCAAGCAAAAGAAATTGGTTGATAAAGTTATCCAACAGCTTCCGAAAAATTAAATGAGTAATTATAGAGCAGCACATCGTTATGCTTCCGCGCTTCTGGCGTTAACAAAAGAACAAAAAAAACCGAACGAGCTGGCGGATGATTTGTTTCTTGTGAAAAACAGCATCGACGGCTCGCGGGAACTTCGCAGTGTTCTGGCAAGCCCCATTGTGCATAAAGACCAAAAGAAAAAAGTTCTTGCTGAAATTTTTAAGAAAAAAATCGGCGCACCGGCAGCAATGTATCTTGCGGCAATTGTTGATAAGAGGCGGGAAGATATTCTTCACGATATCTTAAAACAATATTTTGCTTTGCGGGATGAAGAGCTTGGCATTGTGCGCGTTGAAGTAAAAACAAGCGTCGAATTTTCTGCCAAGCAGGAAAAAGAATTGCAAAAACATATTGAAACAATCTCAAAGAAAAAAGTGGAGATTACATTCACCCTTGATTCATCGCTGAAAGGCGGCTTTATTGCCCGCGTCGGTGATACGGTGTTAGACGGCAGCGTTCGCCGTCAATTGGAATTAATGAAAATTCGCTTGAAGCAAGGCGAATATAATAATTAAGCGTATCGGATATTAAGAAAAAATTTATAACCTAAAAAACGTAAAAAGGTAAAAAAGAAATGGCTGAAGTTCGTCCTGATGAAATCACTGCAATTCTCCGCAAACAGCTTGCGGGATACGAAAAAGAAGTTGATATCTACGATGTCGGAACGGTTCTCCAGGTCGGAGACGGTATTGCGCGTATTTACGGTCTCTCTCAGGTAATGGCCGGAGAGCTGATTGAGTTTCCGAATGATGTGTTTGGAATGGTTTTGAATCTTGAAGAAGACAACGTCGGTTGTATTCTCTTCGGCGACGATACGCTGATTAAAGAAGGAGATACAGTAAAGCGGACAAAGCGTGTAGCATCCATGCCGGTCGGCGAAGCAATGCTTGGCCGCGTTATTGATCCTCTCGGCAGACCGATTGACGGACGCGGTGCGATAAAAACAGAAAAATTTTTACCGATTGAACGGAAAGCGCTTGGCGTTATTCAGCGGCAAGGCGTAAAGCAGCCGCTTCAAACCGGATTGAAAGCAGTCGATGGCATGATTCCGATTGGACGCGGACAGCGCGAATTAATTATCGGCGACCGCCAAACCGGAAAAACGGCTGTTGCCATTGATGCCATCATCAATCAAAAATATACGCACACTGAAGAAGCAAAGAAGCAGGGAATTAAACCGGTCTATTGTATTTATGTCGCCATCGGACAAAAAGGTTCAACGGTTGCACAGGTAGTTTCAAAGTTAGAAGAACAAGGCGCCATGGCATACACAACGGTTATTGCTGCTAATGCCGCCGATCCGGCGCCGATGCAGTTTCTTGCACCGTATTCCGGCGCTACGCTCGGCGAATTTTTCCGCGACAGCGGACGCGATGCGCTGGCAGTGTATGATGATCTTTCTAAACAGGCGGCGGCATATCGCCAGGTTTCGCTGCTGCTTCGCCGCCCGCCCGGACGCGAAGCTTACCCCGGCGATGTTTTTTATCTCCACTCACGTTTGCTTGAGCGCGCTTCCAAATTAAGCGATGATGAAGGAGGCGGAAGTTTAACCGCTCTGCCGATTATTGAAACACAGGCAGGAGATGTTTCTGCATATATTCCGACGAACGTTATCTCTATTACCGACGGACAAATTTATCTCGAACCGAATTTATTTAATGCCGGTATTCGACCCGCGATTAACGTCGGTATTTCGGTTTCCCGCGTCGGCGGAAACGCGCAGATTAAAGCAATGAAAAAAGTTGCCGGTCGTCTTCGATTGGAACTTGCACAGTACCGCGAACTGGAAGCATTTGCGAAATTCGGTTCTGATCTTGATAAAGCAACGCAGCAGCAATTACGGCGCGGCGCACGCTTAGTGGAATTGCTGAAGCAGGGACAGTACGTTCCGCTTCCGGTGGAAAAGCAAGTGATGATGATCTTCTTGGGAACAAACGGATTTCTCGATGAGCTTCCGGTGGATCATATTCAAAAGTTTGAAAAAGAATTTTTAGAATTAGTAGAATTGCGTCACGCTGACCTTCTTAAGGAAATTGCGGATAAGAAAGATTTAACCGAGGAGATAACGAAGAAATTAAAAACCATTGCGGCGGATTTCGTGAATTCCTTTAAAGCCGCAAATTAATGTTATGGCAACTCTACGAGACATACGTCAGCGAATCAGCGGCGTAAAAAGTACGCAGAAAATTACCAAAGCCATGAAAATGGTGGCGGCAGCAAAAATGCGCCGTGCAACGGAAGCTATTATTGCAGCGCGTCCGTATGCTAAAAAAATGCGCGAGCTTTTGCAGCATCTTTCCACGCAGGTTGATGTTGCAAAATATCCGCAGTTTGAACAGCGCGAGGTGAAAGGCGTTGTTATTGTTGTCGTAACATCCGACCGCGGATTGTGCGGTGCGTTTAACAGCAATGCCATAAAAGCGGCGACACATCATATTGCACAACGGTACGCCGAATTACAAGCCGCCGGAAAAGTTGAATTGGTATGTATTGGTAAAAAAGGATTTGATTTTTTCAGCAAAAGAGGATATAAAATTCGTTCAAAATATACCGGCATTTTTAACTC
Source organism: Bacteroidota bacterium (assembly GCA_019455105.1). GTDB lineage: Bacteria > Bacteroidota > Ignavibacteria > UBA10030 > UBA8401 > JACFMZ01. The sequence continues at coordinate 46,216 of JACFMZ010000002.1, forward strand.
GCTGAATTTTGCCGTTGCAAAAGCTGTCTCCGCCGATCTTGTAAACGGATTTATAAACGGCGAGTTTGATAAAGTTGAAATTATTTTTAATGAATTTAAAAATGCGGCGCAGCAGCGGCTGGTTACCGAGCAGTTTCTCCCCGTGCTGCCGGAAGAGAACGAACAGAAAGAAGCATTAACGGATTATATTTACGAGCCGGGAAAAGATGAAATTATTTCCGCCCTTGTGCCGAAGCATTTAAATTTTTCGCTCTGGCGCATTCTTCTCGATTCGCACGCCGCTTCGCAAAGCGCGCAGATGGTCGCGATGGAAAATGCTTCAACCAATGCGAAAGAACTTCTTCGTATTTATCAATTAAATTATAACAAAGCGCGCCAAGCAGCAATTACCAAAGAACTGCTGGAAATTGTCGGCGGCGCAGAAGCGCTGCGTAACGCAGGATAAAATTAAGCCAATTAATGTTTGAAACACTTACTGAAAAATTAGACGGTGCGTTAAAAAAACTTCGCGGACAGGGGCGTATTTCAAAAGAAAATACGGAAGAAGCTCTTCGCGAAGTTCGCCGCGTTCTGCTGGATGCCGACGTACATTTCAATGTTGTAAAAACATTTATTGAAAACGTGCAGACAAAAGCGCTCGGGCAGGAAGTTATTTCAAGCATTACGCCTGGCCAGTTCATTATAAAAATTATTTATGATGAAATTGTGGCGCTCATGGGAACAACGCAGGCGGAAATAACTTTCTCAAATGAAATTCCGTCGGTAATTATGGTGGCGGGTTTACAGGGTTCCGGTAAAACGACATTCTCCGGAAAACTTGCGCGTTTGTTAAAAAGTAAAGGGCGTCATCCGCTGCTGGTTGCGGCAGACGTATATCGTCCCGCGGCTATCGATCAGTTGGAAGTGCTCGGGCAGGAAATTGAAGTTCCGGTTTTTGCCGATCGAAAAGCTTCGGCGCTGGAAATTGCAAAAAAAAGTATTCAGTTTGCAAAAGAGAATGCGCGCGATACGGTAATTATTGATACCGCCGGACGCTTGGCGATTGACGAAGAGATGATGCGTGAAGTGGAGAATATTAAATCCGCAGTTGCGCCGGATGAAATTCTCTTTGTTGTTGATTCAATGACCGGTCAGGACGCCGTGAATACGGCAAAAGCCTTTCACGATAAATTAGATTTTGACGGAGTTGTGCTTACCAAGCTCGACGGCGATACGCGGGGCGGAGCGGCGCTTTCTATTCGTTCGGTCGTTGGAAAGCCGATTAAGTTTGTCGGTATCGGCGAAAAGCTGGATGCGCTCGAGCCGTTCTATCCGGAACGTATGGCATCGCGAATTTTGGGAATGGGAGATATTGTTTCGCTTGTAGAAAAAGCGCAGCAGACCTTCGACCAAAAGAAAGCGGAAAAGCTTCAGCAGAAATTGGTGAAAGCGCAGTTTACGCTTGAAGATTTTTACGACCAGCTTCAGGAAATTAAAAAGATGGGATCCTTGTCGCAGGTTCTTTCAATGATTCCCGGCGCGAACAAATTAGGAAATTTAAATGATGTTGATGAAAAAGAATTAAAATATGTTGAAGCCATTATTCTTTCCATGACCAAAGATGAGCGCAATAAACCGGAAATTATTAACGGCTCACGCCGGCAGCGCATTGCCAAGGGAAGCGGAACTAGCATTCAGGAAGTGAACAAACTGCTGAAACAGTTTTTTGAAATGCAGAAAATGATGAAGAACTTTAGCAAAGGAAAGAATTTTGCGCGGATGCTTGGTCAGCGGTTCGGGCGGTAATAATAAAGTTTGCAAATTATCTAATAAATAAATTACATTTGTAGTAAAGGAGAAATAATCAGTGGCAGTAAAATTAAGACTTCAACGCGGCGGAAAAAAGAAACAGCCGATTTACCGCATTGTTGCGGCAGACGGACGCTATAAACGGGACGGACGTTTTTTGGAAAAAATCGGTTCCTATAATCCCAACACCACGCCGATGACGATTGAGGTAAAAGAAAATCGTGCTCTGTATTGGCTCGGTGTCGGTGCACAGCCGACCGACACTGTACGGAATTTGCTTTCGCGTAAAGGCATCCTTTTAAAATGGACATTAAAGAAAAAAGGAAAAGACGAAGCAACCATTACGGCAGAATTTGAAAAATGGTCGGCATTGCAGATGTTACGAGCAGAAAAAGAGCAAGCAAAAAAAGATCGCCGTAGAGAAAAGAAAAAAGTCGCTGCAAAACCGGCTGAAGCGCCGGCGCAAGCCTAACACGAATGTTGTAGCAGTACGGTAATCTTCAGTCTTCATACATTCAACAGGAGGCAGTTATGCGTGAATTCCTTGAATATGTTGCAAAACAACTGGTGGATAATCCGGATGCAGTCGTTATTACGGATGAGGAAAAAGATAATAAGATCGTATTCAAGCTTAAGGTCAGTCAGCCTGATATTGGAAAAATTATCGGGAAGCAGGGCAGAACAGCGCAGTCTATCCGTGTATTGTTAAGCGCCGTTGCAGCAAAACACGGAAAGCGTGCCATTCTTGAAGTCGAAGATTAAGACAACAGCGTATTGTGCAATAGCAAAAATTCTTAAACCGTTCGGTATCCGCGGCGAAGTGAAAATATTTTCGTACGCTCGTTCAGCGGAAGAATTTCGTACTCTTCATTCTGTCTATATCGGAAAAAGCGAACACCGTCTTGCGTTCTCGAAGATCGAAACAGTTTCAGTGCGCGGCAACGATATCTATGTAAAGTTGAAAGATATTAATGACCGGACAGCATCGGAAGCATTGAGCGGAAATTTTTTATTTGTTGAAGCGACGCTGCGTAAAGAACTTCCTGCCGGAAGTTTTTTTATCGATGAACTTCTCGAAAGCCGGATTGTTAACGAACAGGGAACAGAGTTAGGCATTCTTCATTCCGTTGAAAAAATTGCATCACAAACAATGTATATTGTTACAACGAAGCGGGGAGAAGTGCTGCTGCCGGCAGTTAAAGAATTTATTGTATCGATTGATGGAAAGAAAAAAATAATCATTGTGCGTCCGCCGGAAGGATTGTTTGAGGGAGAAATGCTGTGAGTATGAGAGTTGATATTGTCTCCGCCGTGCCCCAAGTGTTACAAAGTCCGCTCAATGAAAGCATTCTAAAACGGGCACAGAAAAAAGGATTGGCGGAAATAGTTGTTCACGATTTACGTTCTTTTACACACGATAAGCACCGGATTATTGACGAGCCTCCGTACGGCGGCGGCGCCGGAATGGTGTTGAAACCCGAACCGATTTTTGAATGTATTGAATCGCTTACAGCTCAACGCGCTTATGATGAGGTTGTGTATGTTACGGCAGACGGCGAACCGTTTACGCAAAAAACGGCAAACGAATTTTCGCTGAAAAAAAATATTATTATTCTCTGCGGACATTACAAAGGAATTGATGAACGGGTGCGGCAGACATTAATTACCAAAGAGCTGTCTGTCGGTGATTATGTGTTAACGGGAGGCGAGCTGGCGGCATTGGTTATTGTTGATGCGGTAACGCGATTAATTCCCGGCGTGTTGAACGACGGAGAATCGGCGCTGACCGATTCATTTCAAGACGGAATGCTGGGCAGCCCGCAGTACACGCGCCCGCCGGAATTTCGGGGAATGAAAGTTCCGGAAGTTCTCCTTTCAGGAAATCATAAAGAAGTGGCGAAGTGGCGCGACGAACAACGAAAGCAGCGAACGACAGAGCGAAGAAAAGATTTATTATAACGAACGAAAAAATACACATTATTAATTTCATTCAGTTGAGAGACTGATATTTAGAGAGAGGTCATTATGGACAAGATAAAAATCGTTGAAGCAAGACAATACAAAAAAGATATTCCGGATTTTAAGCCCGGCGACACGCTGAATGTGCATGTGCGCGTTGTTGAAGGAGATAAAGAACGCATTCAGCAGTTCCAAGGAATTGTTATCGGCAAGCGGGGCGAAGGAATGGGCGCGACATTTCGCATTCGAAAAATTTCCGACGGTGTCGGCGTAGAGAGAATTTTTCCGGTTCACTCGCCGAGAATAGCAAAAATTGAAAAAGTAAAAGATGGAAAAGTTCGCCGCTCCAAATTGTATTATCTTCGCGGACTTGCGGCAAAAGAAATTCGACAAAAGACCGGCGCAAATCAGTGAGCGAAAATCTCCGAATCGGTCTGCTCGACGGATTGATGTTTCAGCCGCTGACAGCAATTTTTCAACGTTCCCCAAAAAAACTTGGGGAACTTTTTTTTGATACCGCGCCTCATCATATTGAACGGCTGATGGGTAAAAAGCTTACTGCCGCTTTGATGAATCCGATAAGTTTTGCGCAGTACAGTTCCGATTTGCTTGTTTATCCTTCTGCGTCGGTTTCCTCTTTCGGAATGAGCGGAGCAATCCGGCTGTACTTCAGAGCCGGAATGAAAAATATTTCTACGCTTGCGGTTAACATTACCTCGGCGGCGGAAGTTGTTCTAGCGCGCATTATTCTCGAAGAAAAATATGATGCCGCTCCTTCAATTGTTCCTGTTGCCGGGGATCTTGATGCAATGCTGCAAAAAGCCGATGCCGCGCTTCTAATTGACGCGCAGGCGGCATTCTCGGATTCGGATTATCCATTTGTTGATTTGGTTGATGAATGGTATGATGTGAGTGAACTTCCGTACGTTCATGCTGTTTTTACCGGCAGACAGAATGACTATTCTGAAAATCTACACAAGCAGTTAATGGAAGTTGAAAACGAAGCAGGGCTTCGGCTTTCGTTCGTAATAAAAGAACTTTCAAAGAATAATTCCCACACTGAAGATTCTTACAGCAATTATCTTTCACACTTCTCCTATCAATTTTCCGATGAAGTTCTTCAATCGCTGGAAGAATATTTTCGGCTTGCCTATTACCACGGAATACTCGACGATATTCCTGAAATTAAGATTCCTTCGTAAATTTTTCCTATTCTTTTATTACCTATTTACAAAATAAAACGGCAGTGTAATCGTTTTCTTTGTAATTGAAGAAATTTTCAACGTTTAAGTATTGAATTTTTTTGGTATTAAAATTGTTATATATAACGAAGGAGAATTCACCGCCGGTATAAACCGGCGAAAAAGTTAAAAAAAGAAGGGAGGGTGTCTATGACTCTCATAGTGGTGTTGGCAATAATTAGTATTTATGTCGTCACATGGGCAATAGTAGCCATCGGCAAGAATGCCGACCGCGACATGCACGAAGCGCTCTTTAACGCAGAAGAAGAAGAGCAGCACTGTATTGAGCAGTAACCTCAAAT
>JACFMZ010000002.1:51515-88928 GCA_019455105.1 Bacteroidota bacterium
AGATGAAATGTGCTGGGGGCTGAGCCTGTCGATGCCTACCGAAACGGACAAGGAGTTAATGAAATAATGAAAAAAGCGATTAGCATTACACTAATAGCTTTATAATCAAATATTTATAAAAAATTAACGCTTTGTCTATTTTTTCTGCTTTAATGAAATTTGAAACGATGGTGTTTCATAATTTTTTTCGCGTTGCTCTTCAGGAATGGTAATGGTATTACCGTCTCTTACGGCAGTAAACGACGGCGACATAATTTCTACCCCCGCTTTATTAAACTCATCCTGAATATGTTGATGCAGGTGAGAATAAATATCCGCCATGGCTCCCGGCTCATGAGTGTACACATTCAATTCATACGAAATATTATAATCATTTAAATTTGTCTGAAGAATAAACGGTTCCGGTTTTTTAAGAACTCCTTCGGTTTTAACTGCGGCATTCATCAGCAATTTATGCACCTGTCTCCACGGCGCATCGTAACCGATGGTAACGGTAGTTGGGAGAATTAAACCGTCTTCATGCGCCCGCGCACTGTAATTGATGATGTGGCTTCCCAGCGTCATAGAATTGGGAATGGTAACATCGATGTTTCTATTGGTCCGTATTCGCGTTACCAGAAGATTTTTTTCCACTACTTTGCCGATCGTATCGGCAATTTTTATTTTGTCGCCGATTTTAAACGGACGCATATAGGTAATAACCACGCCCGCCACAATATTAGAAATAGCCGAAGAAGAACCGAGAGAAAATAACAAACCGAGAAAAACCGAAATGCCTTGAAAGAAAGGAGAATTTGAACCCGGCAGGTACGGAAAGATAACAATCACGGCAAAAATAATAATCAGCGTTCTGGCAATTTGATACGTCGGCTGAATCCATTCTTCATGAAAATTCGGAAGGGATATTGTTCCTTTTTCAATTTCATCAAAAATAAATTTCAGCAGCTTAATGGCATAGCGGGTAACGAAGAGAATAACAAGAACGGAAAATAAATTCGGCAGATATTCTACAAAGGTGATAAAAATTTTATTCAGCGGAGAGAGAATATAATTAAACAATGCCGCCGACCAGGAACGGGTAACTTCAAATTGGTTAAAAATCAGTGTTACGGTAAAATACAAAACAAGAAGAACGCTGAAAAAACGAAACAATGAATTGGTAATTTTTAGAATGCTGATGATACGCTCTTCTGAAAATAATTCCACGCTGCTGAATTTTAACGACTGAATGCGCGTGCCTTTCCATTGTTGTAGTTGGCGAAACATAAATTGATAAAAACGCTGCAGCGCGCGGATAATTAATACCGAAAACACAATAATAAAAAGCGAAGTAATAAACCCCGAAACAATTTCTTTTATATCCAGCGATTCCATAAACGGAAATTGCGATAAGATGAGAAGCAGCGTTTCATAAACAACAGCCGCCGAAATTATAAAACGAACTGCCTGCAACACAAGAATAGTAAAAGAACTGATTGCCTTTCTTGAAAGAATTGTGCGCCCCCGAATAACAATGGAACGAAAATATTTTCCTCTTTCCGATTGAAGCTTTTTATATAACGGGGGAAATAATTTATGCAGCACCCAAAAAATGCCCAATGCGAGAATAAGAAAAAGGGCGGCATTTCCGATGCGATAATACAGATTAACGGCAGTACTGCTTGATAAAAAAGCCAATGCTTCGGTGATAAAATCGCTGAAATTATTTTGCATGATTCATTCCATGTTGAGTTTGTGCGTTAAGGAGTGTAGAGTAAGTTAAATTTTCTTTTGTGAATGTCAAGCGATTAAGTAAGCATTATGGCTTATTCAAGCTATTCTATAATATTTTTTAACCGGCGAGAACTATTATTCTTTCATTGAAACTCACTCAATTTCGGTGTATTTTGCACTGAAATGTTACACTCGCTATACATAAAAAATTACGCTCTCATAGAAGAAATTTCGGTGGAATTTTCTTCCGGATTAACAATTATTACCGGCGAAACAGGAGCCGGGAAATCTATTCTCGTGGATGCGCTGAGTCTGCTTCTCGGCGAGCGGGCAAGCACAGAAATGATTCGCACCGGCGCCGATAAAGCCGTTGTGGAAGGAGTCTTTACCGTTTCTTCAATAAAAGAAATTTTGGAAATTCTCCGCACGAATGAAATTGATGCTTCCGATGAACTTATTGTGCGGAGGGAAGTTTCCAATAAAGGAACAAGCCGCTGCTTCATCAATGATACTCCGGTGAATGTTGCTGCTTTAAAAGAAATCGGCGATGTGCTGGTTGATCTTCACGGTCAGCATGAACATCAATCGCTGCTTCGTTCGGAAACGCATATAGATTTTTTGGATGCTTTCGGCGGATATGAGAAGGAACTTGCTCACTACAAACTTATGTATCGCACGCTTACTGAAGCGGCGGGGAAAATGAAGTCGCTTCAAGAACAAGAACATCAGTTGAAAGCAAAAAAATCGCTGTATGAATTTCAGATAAAAGAAATTGATGCCGTTGATCCGAAGGAAAATGAAGAAGAAAATCTGGAAGCCGAATTAAAAATTCTTGAAAATTCAGAAAAGCTGAGCGAATTAACGATCGGCATTTATTCTCTTTTGTATGAATCCGAAACTTCCGTCCGCGATGCGCTTGCCAAAGCGCGAAAGATGATGGAGCAGCTGGCGGAAATTGATTCGCAGTTTTCCAATTCCGTCGGCGAAACAAAATCCGCAGAAATTATTGTTGATGAACTTTCAAAATTTGTGCAGAATTACAGCAGCCGGATTGAGTTTAATGCGGAACGGCTGGAAGAAATCCGCGAACGGCTCGGCTCGCTGACACTGTTGAAGAAAAAGTACGGCGGCACGATTGAATCGCTGCTGGAGTTTAGAAAAAAAATCGGCGAAGAATTTTCTTTAGCAGAAAATTTTGAAAGCGAGATTGCGAAGTTAGCAAAAGAAATTTCTGCACAGCGCGTTTCCTGCGGCGAGCAGGCGGAACTTCTTGCGCAGAAGCGAAAAGACGCGGCAAAGAAATTAGAAAAAGCGATTCTTGCTTCAATTGCCGATTTAGGAATTGCCAAAGCAAAATTTGAAACCTTAATGACGCGCCAAACGGGAAATCCCGATTCTGCTTCCGTTATCATCAACGGAAAATATTTTGAATCGTCATCAAAAGGAGTTGACAATGTAGAATTCTTGATGAGCACAAATATCGGCGAAGAGGTAAAACCGCTGGCGAAAGTTGCTTCCGGCGGAGAAGTTTCCCGTATTATGCTGGCGTTAAAGTCAGCGCTTGCAAAATCGGATAAAACTCCGCTGCTGATTTTTGATGAAATTGATACGGGCGTCAGCGGAAGAATCGGTCAGGCGGTCGGCGTCAGTTTGAAAAATCTTTCGAAACATCATCAGGTTATTGCTATTACCCACTTGCCGCAGATTGCCGCGCTGGCGGATTCCCACTTTGCCATAGCAAAATTTGAAAATAACAAGCGAACTTCCACTCAGTTAACAAAACTGGAAAATGAAGAGCGCGTAAGAGAAGTGGCAAAATTATTGAGCGGCGAAATTATCACTGAAGCAGGATTGAAGAGCGCAAGAGAATTAATGGAAAAGAACAGCAATTAAAGTATAATGGTAACCTGCTTTTGTTAAGCAGAAATATATTTCATCCGGTTTTCTTACACGAAAAAAAATAAAAACGAATTACATTCAAAAGATCTTATGTCCATTGTTATTTACAATTCGCTGACACGAAAAAAAGAAGAATTCAAACCCATTCACGACGGCACTGTGAACATGTATGTCTGCGGACCGACCGTGTACGGTTTATCGCATCTCGGTCATGCAAAAAGTTATGTTTCCTTTGATGTTGTGGTGCGCTATCTGCGGTATTGCGGTTATAAGGTTACGTATGTTCAAAATATTACGGATGTCGGTCATTTAACGGATGACGCCGATGAAGGGGAAGATAAAATTGCTAAGCAGGCGCAGAAAGATAAACTGCATCCGATGCAGATTGTGGAGTTATATACCCGCGAATATTTTGAAGATATGGATGCGTTAAATAATCTTCGCCCCGATATTTCTCCGCGCGCCACCGGACACATTCCCGAACAGATTGAAATGGTGCAGGAACTGCTGGCAAAAGATTTTGCGTACGAAGTTAACGGCTCGGTGTATTTTGATGTTACAAAAGATAAAGAATACGGAAAACTTTCCGGCAGAGTGTTAGACGAAGCAGAAAGCGGAACGCGCGTTGATGTAAAAAGCGAAAAACGAAATTCGGCAGACTTTGCGTTATGGAAGAAAGCCGAACCGAATCACATTATGCAGTGGAATTCTCCGTGGGGAAAAGGATTTCCCGGCTGGCATCTGGAATGTTCGGCAATGTCCATGAAATATCTCGGCAATACGTTTGATATCCACGGCGGAGGATTAGACAATCAATTTCCGCATCACGAATGTGAAATTGCGCAGAGTGAAAGCATTACCGGACATCCGTTTGTAAAATATTGGATGCACAACAATCTGGTTACGGTAAACGGACAGAAGATGGGAAAATCGCTCGGCAATTTTGTAACGCTGAAAGAAGCATTCAAAAAATTTGATCCGATAGTGATTCGCTTCTTTATTCTGCAAAGCCATTATCGAAGCACGCTCGATTTCAGCGAGCAGGCAATTGAAGGAGCGGCAAAGGGATTGGAGAAACTGCAGAATACCGTTCAGCGTTTACGAAATGAAATTCCGAAAGAACGAAAAGGGAAAAAACATTTTTCGGAAGTATTGGAAGAATTGCAGAAAAAATTTTTTGATGCCATGAATGATGATTTCAATGCACCGCAGGCAATCGGTGTATTGTTTGAAATTGCGCGGGAAACCAATGAACTGATAGCCGTTCCGCAGGAAGCATCGCATGAGTTTCTGGTAACGCTGAATGAATTTTTTACCGAAGCCGGAGAAACTATTCTGGGAATTTTACCGGAACGAAAAGGCGCTGCGGGCGCTTCGGCTGAGCCGCAATTGATGGAATTATTAATTCAGCTTCGGAATGATGCGCGAAAAAACAAAAATTTTGCGGTTTCCGATAAAATTCGTGATGATTTAAAAGCAGCGGGAATTGTGCTGGAAGACTCAAAAGAAGGAACGTTCTGGAAAAAACAATAAACCTTTTAATTCCTCAATCGTCTATATTAATATAGGAAAGCGAATGAAAAAAATATTTTTTGCTCTTATTGTTCTTTTTCATATCGGAGCCGCACAGCAGGCAGCGGGTGATGCCGCAAACATAGAGCCGCGTTATGTGATAGATATTCCGACGGCAGGAATATTGAAGCGGGGTGCGGTTTCCTTGGATGCAAATTTCTTTCAAGACGGCGGACTGATGTTCGGTTTGACTGCCGGTGCATTGGAAAAATTAACGTTCGGCATTTCGTACGGCGGCACGGGAATAATCGGAAAAAATTCCGCAGTGATGCAAAAACTTCCCGGCGTAATGATTAAATACCGAATCGTTGATGAATCCACCGTTATGCCGGCAATTGCGTTAGGGTTTGATTCGCAGGGAAAAGAAACGTATCTCGATTCACTGGAACGCTTTACAATAAAATCGCGCGGAATATTTATTGCAGGAAGTAAAAATTATTCCATACTCGGATTTTTAAGTTTTCACGGCGGAGTAAATTGGAGCATGGAAAAAGCGGACGGTGATAAAGATATGGATGTCTTTGTCGGAATGGAAAAATCAATCGGTTCGGATATTTCGTTTTTAGCGGAATATGATTTTGCGTTTAACGATAATAACAACCGCGCACTGGGAACCGGTAACGGATATTTGAATGCCGGAATTCGCTGGGCAATTGCTCCGGGGTTGACCTTAGGATTTGATTTCAAAAATATTGTAAAAAACAGCATGAACGCGGTAACGTTTGCTAACCGCACAATAAAAGTTGAGTATTACACGACTTTATAACAGGAATGACTTTGCGGATTTAATTGTTGAGGAAGTAAGAATAAAAAGATGAGGTGTATCATGAAAAAAATATCAGCAATCGTTCTCATTTTTGTTGTAAGCGCACTGTTAACAGGATGCTATACACATCTCGCAACAGATGAGCTGCAATCTTCCGATAATGATTATGCCTATTCCGATACTACTCAAGATGACAGCGGAAATGTAACAATTAATAATCATTATTATCTTGATGATGATTACCGCCAAGCTCGGTTTCGCTTGTCGTTCAATTATTATTATCCTTCGTATTCATCGTGGATAGGAAGTTACTATCATTCGTACTATGATGATTGGTATTGGGGCTTCGGCTGGAATCCGCGCCCATATCCGACGTGGGGAAATTATTACGGGTACTATCCGTATTATTCTTCGTGGGTGTATTACCCGTATCCGTATTATCCGTACCGTTATGATTCATGGCATCCGTATTATTCTCCGTATTGGACATGGAATTCAACGACAGGATATTATCCTTCGACCGCTCAAGGAAGAGTAAGAACGGAAGGACAGACACGCGATATTAATAACGGTGGAAGAGGAGAACGTTCACAGCCGATTCCTTCGCCGAAACTTGGAACGCCTGATGCCGCAGTAGCGCCCGCGGCAGCTGCACCTTCAACACGCACCCGATCTGTGGATGTCGGAACAGCGACCGGTGAGGTGCGGTCAACTCGTTCAGGAAGTCGAAGAGATGAAACGCCGTGGTGGGAAAGACAGCAGCAGGAAGAACGATCGCGCAGCCGGCAGGTGACCGGCTCACAAGATAATAATGGAAATTCTAATTCGCCGAATATCAATAACACAACAAAGCGAAAACCTCGTCAGTCCAATACCAGTGTGAATCCCGGAGGAATGCAAAAACCAAATTACACTCCGCCCGCAGAAAATGATAATAAGAATAACGCAGGGCGTTCGAGAAGAAGTGAAAATAACCAGCCGTCGTATTCGGCGCCGCGTTCTTCATCGCCGCCGCCCACCTATTCACCTCCATCAGGATCGAGAGGCGGTAATTCACGCGACGGCGGATCGTCATCTTCAGGCGGAGGAAGAAGGAGATAATATGAAATATTTCAAATTTGGTTTTGGAATAATTGTAACGGCAATAATTTTTGCGGGATGTTATACGCAATTGTTAACGCCGCAGCAGTATGTAAAGTATCGAACGCAGACGAAATCAGAATCGCACCCACAGAGCGGCGACGCCGGAACATCTTTAAATTACAGCAGAGATTGTCTTTCCTGCCATAGTAAATATGAATTGGAAGACCGCTATCAAGAGCTTTCGGCATCGGGACTTATTACTGTTCATGGTTATACATTAGAGAGAAGTTTATGGGATTCGCCGTATGCGATTGAGTATTATACCCCTGATCCGTACGGCTGGAGACGCCCGGTTTTTTCTGAGCCGTGGTGGATTCCGCCGGCAGCGGCTATTGGAGCCAGTTCTTCTTCGCCGGCATCGAAAGATCGCACTCGTACGGGCGGAAATACCAGGGATGAGAATTCAAGAGAGAATCGAAGCGAACCGTTACCGGCGTATGTTCCTTCCGCTGCTCCGGCCGGAGGATCAACATCTGCGCCGTCAAATCCGACGCCGGCAGCATCTGCAGTCTCATCGGCGCCTGCCTCATCGCCGCCGCCGCCCGCTTCAACCGAAACACGAACGAGAAGCAGTTCATCGGATGATTCATCAACACGAACAACCGGTTCAAGCAGAGACCGACGTTAAGAGAAAGATAATTGTATGAAAAAATTTTCAAGTGTTTTCTTGAGCATTATTTTTGTTGTTTCACTTACACACGCTCAATTTTCCGAAGATGCGCTTCGATATACTTCATCATCGGCATCGCTCGGCGCACGGGCATTCGGAATGGGCGGCGCATTCATCGGCGTAGCGGATGATTACACGGCGTCGTTCTGGAATCCGGCAGGACTTGCGCAGCTTCGCCGTTTGGAAGTAACCGGCGGAATTTCATCAATCGGGATTGATAATAAAGCAGGCTTTCTCGGCGCCTCACAAACTGCTTCAACTTCTTCAACGGGTTTGAACGATATTGGCTACGTTTTTCCTTTTCCAACCGTACAGGGAAGTTTAGTTTTTTCTCTAGGATATAACCGGCGGGAAAATTTTTCTTCCTTAATGAAATTTGACGGATTTAATTCTCAAAGTTCAATTATTCCCACCCTGTATCAATCGGACGGCGATTATGATGTACCGTATAATGTGTATTTGGAAAATCAGAACGGCTATACGCCCATTACGCGAAATGTTCAACAGACCGGAACGGTAAAAGAATCCGGCGCGCTGAACGAGTGGGCGTTTGCCGGAGCTATTGATATTGCGGAAAATTTCTCGGTTGGCGTAAGCATCAATATTATTACCGGCGCTTATAAATATGTGCGGAATTATTTGGAAGCGGATACCAAAAATTTTTATGTTAACACCCAAAGCGGACTTACGGCGGATTCTGCCTATCTGCGGTTTAATAAATTTTATTATGACAATTATCTTGATGCTGATGTGAACGGCAGCAGTTTTACTTTCGGGCTGATGTACCGTTCGGAAGTTTTTCGCGCCGGACTTATTGCGAAATCGCCGGCAGTTGTTTCAATAAAAGAAACATATAATGATGAAGGAGAAAGTGTTTTTGATAATACCGGAACGTTCAGCGCGCTGCCGAAGACCACTTATACGACACCGAATTCCACGAACACCTACGGAGTTACTTCACCGTGGACGCTGGGCGGAGGAGTTTCTGTGTATGTTCTTCCGTTTGTATTGGTTTCCGGAGATGTTGAATACAGCGATTGGACGCAATTGGAGTGGACAGATAATTCCGATTTAGAAAAAACAAATACATCGCTTCAATCTCAGCTTCGACCGGTGACGACATTTCGCTTCGGCACGGAAATCGACATTCCGTCAACTGATGTTCGTCTGCGTGCAGGATATGCCGTGAAACCTTCTCCATATAAGGGAGATCCCTCTTCGTATGATACGCAGATAATTACCGGCGGTGCAGGAATTTTATTGCAGCGAAATGTTTTGCTGGATGCGGCAATAGGATTTGGAAGCTGGAAAACATTTAGAACAAATTACGGATATAATACTTCCCGAACGGATGAAACGCTTTCTACCGTGCAGATGAATTTTACTATCTCGTATCGGTTCTAAGCAGCGCAAAGAAAAAGTTAAGCGAAAATATCCATTGAATGTATTTTTTGCCAACGCTATTTTAATATTTTGAAATAGCGTTTTTTTGTTGTGAAAATTTAACTTCTGTCAATAATTATGAAACGTAAAGATTTTCTTATTTTTTTCTCAATTGTTCTTTCTGTTTACGGACTTATTAACTTTTATATTTTTGTTCGGGCGTGGTCTGCGCTGGCATTCTTTCCGGAAATTCGTTTTTGGGTAATTACCGGCGGAATACTTCTTGCCGCTGCTTATCCGCTCGGAAGAATTGTTGAACGAAAATCGCTTTCAACTTTTACCGAAGTGATTATTTATGTCGGCGCACTTTGGCTCGGTGAAATGGTGTATCTGTTTTTATTTACGGCGGTGCTTGATCTTCTTCGCGCAGTAAATTGGCTTATTCCGTTTTTTCCTGATCATCTTACAATAAATAATCAATACGCCCCGTCTATTGCCGTGCTGAGTATTTTTTCTCTTTCTACTCTTATTTCGCTGTACGGATTTATTAATGCGCGGTTTCCGAAAATAAAAACTTTGGAATTTATTGTGCCGAAGAAAAATTCTCCCCTTCAAGAATTCCGGATTGCGGCGATTTCCGATATTCATCTCGGCACCATTATGGGACCGAAGCGTTTGCAATACATTATAAAAAAAGTTAACAGTCTCCGCGCCGATGTTGTGCTTTTAGTCGGTGATGTGTTTGATGAAGATATCGGCAGAGTTATTAAAAACAATCTCGGCAGCTTGCTGCGGGGAATGACATCGACCTACGGAACGTTTGCCGTCACGGGAAATCATGAATATATCGGCGGCGTAGAACATGCGGTTCGATATTTACGTGAAAACGGCATTACGGTTCTGCGAGATAATGCCGTGGAAGTCGGCGGCGGCATCATTCTTATCGGCAGAGAAGATAGAAGCATGAACCAATGGAGCGGACATCAACGAAAATCATTACCTGAACTATTGGAAATGCTGCCTCATCATCTGCCGACCATTGTGTTGGATCATCAGCCGTTTCATTTGGAAGAAGCGGCAAACGCGGGAATTGATCTGCAGCTTTCCGGACATACGCATCACGGACAGTTATTTCCGTTTAACGGCATTACAAAAAAAGTGTATGAAGTCAGCTGGGGATATAAGAAAAAAAGTCATACTCATGTATATGTTTCCTGCGGCGCCGGTTCGTGGGGTCCGCCGATTCGCACGGGCAATACGCCGGAAATTCTTTCTATTGTATTGAGAATGCAGTAATATTTCTGTACACTCGAAAGAGAAGAATTATGAAATTAAAATTTTCCCTTAACTGGCTGTTTGTCTTTTTACCGATCACCATTATCGGAAAATATTTCTTTCCTCTTCCGGAAACCTGGCTTTTTATTTTTTCTTCTCTCACGATTATTCCGCTGGCAGGATGGATGGGTAAAGCGACCGAACATCTTGCCGAGCATACCGGCGACAGTATCGGCGGATTATTAAACGCAACCTTTGGCAATGCCGCAGAACTTATTATTGCGCTGACAGCGCTGAACGCCGGATTGTATGATGTGGTGAAAGCGTCCATTACCGGTTCCATTATCGGAAATATTTTGCTTGTGCTGGGATTTGCCTTTCTTGCCGGCGGAGTGAAATATAAAAGACAAACCTTCAATTCAGCCGGCGCTCGGATCATGTCGTCAATGCTCACACTTGCTTCCATCGGATTAATTGCGCCGGCAATTTTTCATTATTTTGGCGGAAAGAATATCGCCGAACGAGAAACCGATTTGAGCATGGAAATAGCGCTCGTGTTAGTCGGAACATATATTTTAAGTTTGCTCTTTTCACTAAAAACACATAAACAATTTTTTGTCAGCGAGTCCGTACCAACAGAACATGCTGCGCACAAAACATGGAAAGCCGGAAAGGCAATTTCTGTTCTCGTTTTGGTAACCGTTATCATTGCGTGGATGAGCGAAATTCTTATCGGTTCCATTGAAGCCGCCGCTCATGCCATGGGAATGACAAGTGTTTTTATCGGCGTTATTGTTGTTGCTGTCATCGGCAACGCGGCGGAACATTCCACGGCGGTTTTGACAGCAATGAAAAACAGAATGGATTTAAGTCTCGGAATTGCCATCGGCAGCAGCATTCAAGTGGCGTTATTTGTTGCGCCGGTGTTGGTTCTTGTCAGTTATTTTTTTTCCGCACAGCCGATGGATTTAGTTTTTACACCGATTGAAATTCTGGTGATTGCGCTTTCGGTAATTATCTGCGCGCAGATTACCGATGACGGGGAATCCAACTGGCTTGAAGGCGTGCAGCTTATTTCCGTGTATATAATTTTTGCGTTGGTTTTTTATTTTCTGCCCGCTTAATATTCTTGCATTGTAAGCGTTTCAGCCGTACATTCTTTACAGTTAGCTCACTTGTTTTACTCACTTCACAGGTTCCCATGAACATTCGATTACTCTTATTTTGCTTAGGTATTACTGTTTTTTCATCAGTTAATGCTCAACAAACCGTTCAACCGAAACGAGAATTTCGTGCAGTGTGGGTCGCTTCTGTTACCAATATTGATTGGCCCTCCAATAAATCGCTCTCAACAACAGCACAAAAAAATGAAATTATTTCCATTTTAGATAAACATAAAGCGAATAATATTAATGCAATTTTACTGCAAGTGCGTCCTTCGTGCGATGCACTCTATCAAGGGGGCTTAGAGCCGCTTTCGGAATGGTTGGTCGGTTCACAGGGAGGAAATTTAAGTTCGTATTACGATCCGCTTCAATTCTGGATTGATGAAGCCCACAAACGGGGAATGGAACTGCATGGCTGGTTTAATCCGTATCGCTCCGTTTTTTCTTCAACAAGCAGCGTGAGCTCATCTCATATTTCTAAAACTCATCCCGAATGGAATATCACGTACGGCTCAAGTCCGTACAAATTGTTAGATCCCGGAATACCGGATGTGCGAAATTATGTGGTGAGCGTTATTATGGATGTTGTGCGCCGGTATAATATTGACGGAGTTCACTTTGATGATTATTTCTATCCGTACGGCGGAATGACGAATCAAGATGATTCATCATGGGCAAAGTATCCCCGGGGATTTACCAACCGCGGAGATTGGAGACGGGACAATGTAAATCTTTTTGTGCGCATGGTGTATGACAGCATTAAAACCGCAAAGCCGTGGGTAAAATTTGGTATTTCTCCGTTCGGAATTTGGAAGAACGGAGTGCCGAGCGGAATTTCCGGACTGAATTCATATTCAGTAATTTACTGCGATGCCGTAAATTGGATTTCCAATAAAAAAGTAGATTACATCAATCCGCAGCTTTATTGGAAAATCGGCGGCTCGCAGGATTATAATAAATTAATGCCGTGGTGGAGTCAGCAGGTTGCTTCTGTGAAACGACATCTTTATACCGGAAATGCAGCGTACCGTTTAACCGACGCAGCATACACAACGGCGAACGATCCATCGGAAATTCAAAATCAAATTGAATTAAACCGTCTCGGAGACAGAGCGCAGGGAGTTGTTTTCTTCAGTTCCAAATCCGTTACGGGAAATTTAAAAAATGTTCAGGATTCGCTTCGCGCCAATCAATTTCGCTATGCAGCGCTTCCGCCGGTGATGCCGTGGCTCGATTCTGTTCCTCCGATGCCGCCGGTAAATGTTCTTGCAACAGCCGGCAGCGGCTCCGTGCAGCTGCAGTGGAACAGCGGCGCAGCGGCGGCGGACGGCGAAACAGCAAGCCGGTTTGTTGTGTACAGCACGGTGAATTCGTTCAGCAGTGTTGATATCAACGATCCGAAAAATATCCGCTTCGTAACGCTGGACGGCGCCAAACAATTTATTGAATCCGTTCCCAATATTGCTTCTTCGCAGTATGAAGCAGTGGTCACTTCGCTCGATAAACTTTCCAACGAAAGCGCACTGGCAGCAAAAGCGTATGTTGTGCCGGCAGGAAAACCGTTTGTGAAAGTAGAAAAATTCTTTGTTGATTTTAATGAAACGGCAGTCGGTCAACCGGTGCGCGATACGATTATGATTTATAATTTTGCGCAGGGAGTTCTTTCTCTTGAATCTTATACAAGCGGCGGAAAGGGATTTTCTCTTGAATCGTATCCGCATTACGTTGCGGACAGCACAGCGCTTGTGGTAACTTTTTCACCGACAGCTTTCGGCGATGTAACCGATACTCTTGTTCTTCAAAACAATTCGCTTGTGGGACCGATTAAAATAGTTGTTAAAGGAAAATCTTCCGCGCCTGTTCTGCTGGCTGCCGGCACCAATATTGGTTTTGGAAGTATTGATATGGGGCAGACTTTTATAAAACCAATAGCGCTTACCAATCAGTCTTCAAACGGAATTCAGGTTGATTCAATTGTCTCCGTCTCTACTTCAACCGGACATTTTAAAGTTGATTCTGTTTCACTTCCCAAGACTATTTTCAAGGGAGATTCGCTTTGGTTAGCTGTTTCCTTTAAACCGGATTCAAATAAATTATACCTCGATACAATTAACGTCTATAGTAATGCACAAAACTCGCCGTTGAAAATTGTCTTCTTCGGCATCGGAAAAGTTCCGCTTATTGTTGAGCAGCAGAATACTCAGCATCCGTTAGCGTATCAGCTTGAACAGAATTATCCGAATCCGTTCAATCCTTCCACCACTATTAAATTCTCGCTCGAGCGCTCCAACCATACGAGCCTGCGCGTATATGATATGTTGGGAAGAGAAGTTGCGGTGGTAGTGGATGAAACGCTTACTTCCGGAACGTATGAATATAAATTTAACGGAGAAAATCTATCCAGCGGCGTGTATTTGTTTAGAATTACTTCCGGCGAATATATACAAACGAAGAAAATGATTTTACAAAAATAAATAAAAGATATTTTATTTTTTTATTGCCTTAATAGTTAAAATATTTGTACTATTGAAACACCGTTGAGCAAAGATTGTATAAGAGAAAATTACGCGGCTGTGGAATTTTTTATATTGCTTAATGTTCTGCACAGATAGAGTTTAGTTGACAATTTTTAAATATTCCTTTTGCAAGGAGATTTTCCCGTGAAAAGAATTGCTATTATTTCTCTTCTTTCTATTATCCCACTTTTTATCCTCAAATCCGGCACAACTGGAAAAATTTCCGGTATTGTTACAAATGCGCAAACAGGAGAACGTCTTGTAGGTGTTAATGTTGTTCTTGTTGGTACGGCATTGGGCACGGCGACAGACATTGATGGAAGTTTTGTTATTGTCAACATCTCACCCGGGCAATATTCTGTTCGCGCCTCCGCACTCGGTTATACTTCTGTTGTAGAGACGAATGTGCGTGTAATGATAGACCAAACGACTGAAATTAATTTCAAAATATCGGAAGAAGCTGTGCAGGGAGAAGAAGTCGTCGTTGTTGCTCAACGTCCGGTTGTTCAAAAAGACGTTTCGGCAACTCTTGCAAATATTGATTCTAAAGAAATTGAAAGTCTTCCCGTGACGTCAATTTCTGCTGTGGTCGGATTACAAGCTGGTGTTACTGGGGGGTTGATAGTGCGCGGCGGTGGTGCTGACCAAACCGCATTTATGATTGATGGATTAACACTTCGAAATGAGCGGGATAATTCTCCATACAGCAACATCAGTCTTTCTTCTGTTCAAGATATACAAGTGCAAACTGGGGGATTTAATGCCGAATATGGAAATATCAGGTCTGGTATTGTGAATGTTATTACTAAAGAAGGCAGTGTTGACAGGTACACTGTATCGGCAACCGTAAGAATAAGTCCCCCTGCTGCAAAAAATTTTGGACCATCTGTTTTCGATAAAAATAGTTATTTTATTCGTTCTAGAATTGATCCGGCGGTTGCATGGACAGGTACAAACAACGTAGCATGGGATATTTACACACAACGTCAATACGCCGCATTTGATGGATGGAATGCCATTTCACAAGCGACATTAAAAGACAACGATCCGACAAATGATTTGACTCCGGAAGCAGCACAGCAATTGTTTTTGTTCCAATTTCGCAGACAAGGAGAAATTGTAAAGCCCGATTATGATGTTGATGCGGGTTTTGGAGGACCGTTTCCTTTTGTTAGTTCTGAATTAGGAAATCTTCGCTTTTTTGCTTCCTACAGACAAACACAAAACATGTATGTTATTCCTCTCTCCAAAGATTCATATCAAGATTACAACGGACAACTTCGCATCACTTCTGATGTTGGCAGCGGAATGAAATTGATGTTGCAAGGAATTTTGGGTAGGCAGACCGGAACCAACAGCAATAATTCCGGCGCACCCGGTTTGTTTACTACGGCATCGGGAATTGCTAGCGTGCTTGATAGAGTAAGTTATATTGATAGGAGAATTTATTCGCCGGATTATTTTGCGCCAAGTACAATTACAATGAATAGTTTTGGCGGAAAATTTACCCATGTGCTTTCACCAACAACATTTTATGAAGCAAGCTTACAACGCCAATCCTATAAATATGATACTCACCCCGGAGCAGCACGCGATATCACAAAAAAATATTTATTTGGAAACTCATATTATACCGATGAATTTCCATACGGATTTGCGGAGTCAAGTCCCGGATGGATTTATTTTTCAAACGGTGTCGGTTTTAGCAACTCACGCGATAGCAGCCAATTGGCAACCTATTCTTTCAAGTTTGATTTCAACAGTCAGGTTGATAGATATAACGAAATAAAATCAGGCATAGAATTTATTTATAATGAGAGCAATGTAAATTACGGCTTAGTGGATTACTTTACCGGAAATTTTACACAATCAAAATGGAATACAACTCCAACGCGTTTTTCACTCTATGCACAAGATAAATTTGAATACGAAGGTTTAATTGCAAACTTTGGATTGCGTTTTGATTATTCCAACCCCGGGGGAGAATGGTACGATGTTCAGCCGTTTGATCCAAAATTGGGATTAGTGCAAAATGGTTCAACAAGACTTGATGAAGTTGTGGTAAAAACACCAATTAAAAAAAATCTTAATGTCAGTCCGAGACTGGGAATTGCTTTTCCTGTAACCGAATATTCAAAATTATTTTTTAACTATGGGCATTTTCGCTCTATGCCACAACCCCAAAACTTATTTTTAGTTCGCGTAGATCCTCGATTCAGTACGGTTTCGTACATGGCTAATCCGAATAATCCGCTTCCCAAAACAATTGCGTATGAACTTGGATATGAGCATAGTATTTTTGAAGAATATTTAATACGTGTTGCCGGTTATTACAAAAATGTTTCTGATCAATCAACAACGATTAGTTATACCGACAAAAAAGGAAATATTTATAGTATGTCGGTTCCGAATTCGTATGAAGATATTCGGGGATTTGAAATTACTCTTTCAAGAGACAGGGGAAATTGGATTACCGGTTTTGCAAATTATACATATATGGTAAGTTCGTCCGGTAGATTTGGTTATAGCGAAGAAAATGAAGATTTGAATGCCCAAAAAATATATGAGCGTGATAATAAAGTGGCGGATTTGTATCAAATACGTCCAATACCGCGACCGTACGCTCGTGCAAGTGTTGATTTTTTTACACCTGCTGATTATGGAATAGAATATGGAGGCGTTGGAGTATTTAACGACTGGCGATTGAACTTTACCGGTAGCTGGCAAGCAGGATCGTACTTTACTTGGTTTGGTGGTGGTGCGGCGCCACCGGATGTGCGGTACAATGCTCAGTATCGTGATAATTACAGTCTTGATATGCGCCTGAGCAAAACCTTCAAATTCGGACCGGCGAATATTCAATTGTTTATGGATATTAGCAACTTATTTAATATCAAAAACTTTTCAGGTTATGGATTTTATGATGCCGCCGATTTTAATAACTATATGAAATCACTCCATTTGAAGTCAGAAATGTATGACAGTCGTTCCGGTTATATTAATATTCCGGGAAGCGATCAGCCGGGTGATACGCGGAAAGATGGTGTAGCATTTACACCAATTGAACCGGTAGGAGTCGTGACGGATCTTTCTCCATCACAAATTCAGCCAACGGCAATTTATTGGGAAAAAAATACGGGGAAATATTTGCAATATAACGGAAGCACATGGAATGAGGTTAGTTCTTCAAAGATGTCTCAAATTCTTGACGACAAATCGTATATCGATATGCCAAATTTAAGTTCATTTGTTTTCTTAAACCCACGTGATATCTTTTGGGGATTAAAAGTTAGTTTTGAATTCTAATACAGCGAGAAAAACATGAGATATGTACAGAAACAAATTTTATTTTCAATGCTTCTTGCGGGAATGTTATCGGCGCAGGTAGCCGAAGAAAAAGCATGGATGAGTGTAGGAGCATTACATAATTGGTATTCAAACTATGGCAGCGAGCGCGAAGAAGGCTGGGTTGCCGAACAGCAATATGGTTTACAATGGCCCGCTTTGTACCAACATCAAGATGCGCAAGCAGCAAAAGGAATGTGGATTGGGACAACAAATTATAGCGACGACAAGGGCTCATTTCAAAATAAAGTTGTCCATGTCGGTCCGCGCGCTACTGGATCGGGAGAATTTTTCCCCGTTACATTTAGCATGACAAGTAAATATGAACCCCCTGTGGTGACTGTTGATGGCGCGGCAACATACAGCAAATTAATTGAAAATAACGCCGTTGACAATAGTCAAAAGTATGATAGAATTATTGATAATGTGGTTAATACATCAATCGGATTAACGATGCACCGAAAGATTATTGGGTTTAGTCAACAATATCATGACAATTACATCATTTTTGATTATACATTTAAAAATACCGGAATAATTAATGAAAAAGGAACACTGCGAGCACCGAAAACTTTAACAGGAGTGTATATCTTCTTTCAACAACGATGGTCTGCAAATGCTGATGTGCGATATGTGATTGGAAACGAAACGGGATGGGGAAGACAAACGATGAATGATGTGCGTGGTGATACAACGATTGCGGGAACATTCTTTCCCGGAAATGCGGATAATGATATTCGAGCGAGTTACTCATGGCACGGACGATACACAGGATTTTCTCAATATGATAATATCGGTGGTCCAATCTTTACTCCGTATTACGATAAAACCGATACAGCAGGAAGAATCGGCGCTCCTCAATTTGTTGGATGGGGAACCCTTCACGTTGATACGTCACCATCTGATACAACGGATAATATGGGGCAGCCGGCAACAACTTCGTATGAAGATTCAGATGATGATCTTAATAGAAATAATGACCAGTATAACGCAGCAAAAATGATTTCGGAATACAACTGGATGTTAAAAGGACACGTAATGCCGCGCCATGCTGATAAAGTAGGTACTGGAACAGATGCTTCACTGGGACGCTCTGGTGGATATTCTTCAGCGCAAGGATATGGTCCTTTTACCCTCGCACCAGGAGATAGTGTGCGTCTTGTAATTGCAGAAGCGGTTGCCGGACTAAGTAGAGAAGCGGCAGTGTCGGTTGGTAAACAATTTAAGAACGGGTTAATTACTGCAGCGCAAAAAAACGATTCTGTTTATACAGGACGCAATGCCTTGTTTACTACGTTTCGCCGAGCAATAGCGAATTACTCAACTGGTTGGAATATTCCGCAGCCACCACCGCCACCGAAGAAGTTCAGCGTTAGCTCAGGTGCGGGAAAAATAATATTGAACTGGGAACCTAATACGGATAATGCGACAGATCCAACAGTTGCAAAGTGGGAAGTGTGGAGAGCTCAAGGACGTTATGACAGTACGTATTATAAAGTTTGGGAAGGCACCGGAAGCAGTTACAGTGATACATCAGCAGCATTGAATACGGCATATTATTATTATCTTATTGCTGTTGGTGACCCCGCGGGAAATACAGGAGCCGGAATGACTCCGACGGGTGCCTTGTCAAGCAATCGGTATTATACCCAAACTTACCTTCCGGCGTTTCGACGAACTCCCCCTTTTAAAACTCTTGCTGAAGCAAAAGGAAAAATAAGAATCGTTCCCAATCCCTATAATATTTCAGCGCGAGGCGGACTATTGTATCCCGGAGAATCGGATAAAATTTCATTCGTCAATATTCCCGGTCAATGTACGGTACGCATCTATTCGGAATTAGGTGAGTTAATCAAAACTATTGAGCACGGCACAACACCTGCCGATGAAACAGGATCACTGGATTATGATATGACAACATCGTCAAATCAAATTATTGTGAGTGGTGTGTATATTGCAGTGATTACAACACCGGCAGGAGAAAAAGAAATATTGAAGTTTGTCGTAATACGTTAATTTTGGGAATACAACAATGAGAAATTTAATAAATATTTTTTTTAGCGCGGTTGTAATGATGGTAGTTTTTGAATCATGCAATCAATCAACCGGATCTGATTCATACGACTCATTATGGAGTCCTTCAGGCGATTCAAAAAATACTTCATGGATTGCTCCGTCGGGTGTTGAATTTTCTCAAGTTGACCGCGGATTCCAGTTTACTCCGACATTTGATACGACAAGCGGAGGAAAAGCATATCTGTTTACTCCAAGTATTTATCAAGTAACAAACATAACGACAGCAGAATATGCAACAGTAAGTTTTAAAGCGAGAATTGTAACGCCTCCTGATTCTATTGATATTGTTTCCGGCGGAAAAACTACTCATCAATTTGGTGTTATCGAAGGAACCGTTGAGGCGAGCGGCGACTCTGTGAATTTCAGTACAAAATCTTTTACGCCTAACGTTGAAAATACGATTACATTCAGCACGAACCCCGACTCAATCAGTAAAATATTACGGTTTAGAATTATTGCTAAATGGGATTCTGTTATTACCGGAACTCATGTAAACCCTCTTCCAACATCAAAGAAAATAACCGTAGAAGTTAGCGATATTGTTATGAAAGTGTACAAAATTTCAGTATTGAAATAATACATCGTTATAGGAAACGTATGAAAAAAACATTATTGATTATTATTCTTTTTAGCATTTCGCTTTCTGCGGTTGCGCAAAATAGAAAGTTGGCGCAAACCGGAATGAAATTTTTGAATGTTGCTACCGATCCAAGGGCGGTTGCAATGGGTGAAGCATTTTGTTCCGTAGAAGGAATGTCATCATCTCTTTTTTATAATCCAGCCGGTCTTGCACGGATGGCTGAGTCATTTCAAGCAGAGATTGGTTATACGCAATGGATAGCTGATATTAACCATACATTTGCGAGTGCTGCAATTGGAACACCTAATAATGACTATGGAGTTTTTGGTGTTACCTTGCAATCTGTTGATTACGGAGCAATTATTCGTACGATTCGCGTAGATAATAGTGCGGATGGTTATATGGATGTCGGTACGTTTTCTCCATTAGCAATTTCTGTCGGGTTAGGTTATGCAAATGCACTCAGCGATCGATTTTCTGTAGGCGGTAGAGTTGCCTATAATCTTCAAAATCTTGGTGACGGTATTTCGGAGACGAATAGCCAGCAAAATCCCATTACGTCAACCAATAAGGCAGAAGTTTTATCGTTTGATTTTGGAATGTTTTATAAAACCGGATTGAAAAGTTTAAATTTTGCTGTTAGCGTTAGAAATTTTTCAAAAGAAATAAAATTTCAACGCGAAACATTCTCGCTTCCATTAACAATTAGAATTGGCATTTCTGCTAATGTTATGGATTTTGTTTCTTCATCGTCCGATACAGATCCGTTTCTTGTAAGTATCGATGCAATTAATTCACGCGACTATCCCGAAACGATTAATATTGGCGGTGAATATGTTTTTATGAAAACATTGGCGTTGCGAGCGGGATATATGTTCGGATATGATGAAAAAGCTTTTACAGCAGGTTTGGGTATAAATCAAAAAATAAAAGGAATCGGCATTGGAATTGATTATGCCTATGCTCCATTTGGTGTATTCAGTAACGTTAATCGCTTTGCAATACAATTTTACTTCTAGTAATTTTTAGGATGAGTATGAAACATTATTTTTTACTTGTAACAATCTGCGTTTTGTTATTTTGGGGATGTGAAAAGGAAGCTGCCCCGAGTATCTACAACCCCAACCATATCGATGCACCTGCCCCAGTGATTGCAAGTATTACGCCGGTCGATAGCGCACAAGGCGGAGTTGATACGTTAGTAATATCTGGTTCAAATTTTTCTGCTGAGACAGGAAAAAATATTGTTTATGTTAATGCTACTGCCGCCACAATTTATCAAAGTAATAAAACACAAATTTTAGTAAAGGCTCCGCGTACAGAAGTCGGGGACAGCGCACTTATTCGCATTGCTGTGCAAGGCGCGGAAAAATTTAGTAATGGTATTTATTATAAAATTCAACCGGCAATTATTGATTATGCGGAAGTAACGAATCCAAAATTGTTGGGCGCTAATGAATTTGTAAAAGCCGTTACAACGGATAGTTCGGGAAATGTCTATGTAAGCGTTACTCTTGTTAGTGCAACGGGCAGTTCCGATTTAGGAATTAGAAAAATTTCTCCGAATGGAGTGATGACAACTTTTGCACCACCGGCTTCCGGTGTTTCAGAAGTATTGCCCTTAAAGATGGGACCGGATGGTTCCCTTTATACTATACGAAGCTCCCGTCGTATTTTCCGCTATAATTCAGCGGGAACAAACTCCGGTACTGCTTGGATTACATTATCTCCCGCCAGTGTTTCCATTACGGATTTTGATTTTTCAACAAATAAAACTTTATGGGCGGCTGGAAGCAATAACCCTATTACTAATGCTACGATTTATGCTATTTTACCAAACGCAACAATAAAAACTTTTCCATTTGCTGCCTCAGTAAGATCGGTGCGAGTATATAATAATTATCTTTATATGTCAGCACAGAAAGATTCTGTCTGGGGAATTTGGCGTGCACAATTGTTAGCAAACGATGATCTTGGAACTCCCGAACTCTATTTCGATTTCTCTGCTGCATTTGGTTTATCTGTTATACCGCAAGGAATTACGTTCAGTGCTAACGGCGATCTTTATATTGCCACCAATGCTCCAGCGGGAATTGTTATTGTTACGCCGTCAAATATTTCTATGGTACGTTACACTGATTATTCAAGTCTTTTTGGGTCGTTTGTTCGATATCTGGCATGGGGAAATGGAACAGAATTATATGCAGTAACAAATGAAGGAAAATTTTTGAAAATGTACGCGCGTGCATATAGTGCACCGTACTATGGGCAATAATTGAGATTGAAATAAATCCGTTTTTTAAGGTACTCCACATAAACTCAATAACAACATTATTTTTTTTGTAGAATTCGTCATAAAGAAAGGAGGGGGGGGTAAAAAAGTTTTTTCAAAAAAAATTTTGTAGTAGAAATATTAACTCACTAAACACATCTATTTAGAAAGGATAACACAATGAAAAGAATAACTACATCTTGGGTTATTACATTGTTTCTGTTAAGCACCGCCTCTGTTTTCGGACAGTATGTTGATGACGGAGTTTTCCCGGATACTAATAGCTATAAAATAGGAGGTCGCGCGCTCAATGGTGCATTAGGTGTTGACCCTGAAGGAAAGGTTTGGTTTCGACCATATTATAATGATACTGATTCTATAATGACTGCTAACGGCACCAACAAGGCAATTACTCCTATCTACGTATTTAATGCGAACGGAACCCAGGCAAGTTTTTCACCGATTAAAATTCTGACAGGTCCTGATCAAGATGGTGCAGCAGTAACGGATACGCTTACCGGTACTAATACCGGTGGAAGAACAAATCCATCTAACGGAAATTTTGTTATTAATGTCGGAACTAAAGCCGGATTTGCCGCATTTTGGGAAGTTAATTACAAAACCGGAGAAGGCGTAATAAGAATTGCCACTCCTTATCCAGCTAATAATGCCGGTGTTGGCATTGATGGATCTGGTAATTATTATACCGCTAATGTTCTTGGAGGTCTTGTTGGTCAAGTTATTTCCCCAACAGGTTCACTTGGTGATAAATATGCAGAATCAGTACCAGAAATTGGCAGACATTTAGCTGTTTCACGTGATGGAAAAGATGTTTACGTTCCGCGTTTTACCGCTCATAAAATTTATGTCTATCATTCTGAGGATGGTGATGGATTTGGACCGTACGCACTGGTGGATAGTTTTGGCCACGGCTCCTCTTCTGAGTCAATAGAGATTCATCCGACAACAGGTCATGTGTGGTTTTCTAATGATTCAGTGCGGTCTGTACTTGATACAGTAAGTGCTACACCAAGAGCATGGGGAAGTAATGTATATTATGAATATGATCCTAAATCAAAAACAATTGTGGACAGTATTCAAGTAGATAGTTGGAGGGGAATAGCAACATTGTATCCGCGGGGAATTGCTTTCAGCCCGACCGGTGATACCATGTATGTTTCCCATTTTGATGGTAGAGAGAATGCGAATACAATTCGCCGATTTATTAAAGGAACAACAAGTGTGAAACGCAATATGGATCTTGTTGCAAATAGTTTTTCTTTAGCACAAAACTATCCTAATCCGTTTAATCCTTCTACCAAGATTGATTTCAGTTTAACAAATGCCGCAACAATAAGCTTAAAGGTTTATGATATGCTGGGAAGAGAAATTGCAACCTTAGCACAAGGTACATATTCTGCCGGCGTATATAACGTAAATTTTGATGCAAAAAATATTTCTGCGGGAATGTATTTTTATACTTTAAAAACTTCTGATGGATTTACGCAGACAAAGAAAATGCTGTTGATTAAGTAGTAACTATTAATTGAAATTAACGAAAAGCCGTTCTTTTGGTAGAAAAAGAGCGGCTTTTTGTTTTTCTCCCCATTAAACTGTTCATTGATACTGCTGAGTAATTTGGGTATATTTTCTTGATGCTAAAAATTTCTTAAACATACATTATGATTCAACTGTCGAAAAATAGAGTAACCTCTTTCTTTAATGCTCTGCAGGGAAAAAGAATTGCCGTGCTGGGCGATGTTATGATTGATAAATATATCTGGGGTGCGGTTTCCCGCATTTCACCGGAAGCGCCGGTACCGGTGGTAGATGTTGATCACCAGAATGCGCGTCTCGGCGGCGCGGCGAATGTTGCCAACAATATTCAATCGTTAGGCTGCGAACCGATTCTCATCGGCGTGGTGGGAAATGATGCGGAAGGGGCTGAACTAAAATCAATTTTAGAAGCGCAGCATTGTTCTTCCGAAGGAATTATTCTTGATGATGAACGAATAACTACCGTGAAGACTCGTGTTATTGCGCATCAACAGCATGTGGTGCGCATTGATCGCGAACAGCGGAATGATATAAATGAACAGGTGCAGAAAAAAATTCTTTCGTTTCTGGAATCGAGAATCAATGAGCTTGATGCGATTATTATTGAAGATTACAACAAAGGACTTATAGTAAAAAATTTAATTCATCAGGTTACGGCGCTGGCAAAGAACTATCAAAAAATTATTACGGTCGATCCGAAGTATCATCATTTTTTTGAATATAAAGGAGTTACGGTATTTAAACCGAACAGAAAAGAGACGGAAGAAGGAGTCGGGAAAAAATTTACAAGCGAAGAAGAGCTTCTTGCCGCCGGAAAAATTTTACTGCAAAAACTTGAAGCTGAAAATATTCTCTTAACGCGAAGCGAAAAAGGCATGACCTTGTTTGAAAAAAACGGTGCGGTAACGCACTTCCCGACAAAGGCGCGGAAAGTTGCCGATGTTTCCGGCGCGGGAGATACGGTCATCGGCACGCTGACGGCGATGCTTGCCTGCGGAGCCTCAATTCAAGAAGCGGCGATTATTGCCAACCATGCGGGAGGCATTGTTGTCGGCGAAGTCGGCATTGTTCCGATTGATGCCGAATTGTTGAAAAACGATGTGCTGGAGAATATTGCGTAATGGGAAAAGTATTTTCCATAGCAGAATTAACGGCGCAGCGTCAGCGCTGGAAAGAAGAAAAGAAAACGGTGGTCTTCACCAACGGCGTGTTTGATCTTCTGCACCGCGGACATGTGAAATATCTTGCGGAAGCAAAAAAACTCGGCGATGTGCTGATTGTCGGGATGAATACCGATGATTCGGTGCATCGCATTAAAGGTCCGCTTCGGCCGATTGTTCCGGGAGATGACCGTGCATTTGTTCTTTCTCAGTTAGCTTCGGTAGATGCCGTGTGTCTTTTTACGGAAGAGACTCCTTTCAATCTTATTGCTGCGGTGGTGCCGGATATTTTGGTTAAAGGAGGAGACTATACGCTTGATGCCATTGTGGGAAAAGATATTGTGGAACACGCCGGCGGCAAAGTGATGACGATTCCGTTTGTCGAGAACAAATCCACAACCAATATTGTAGAAATTATTCGTCAGCGGTTCTGCTCGTAGCGGCGACGTATGGTAAAAAAAATTTCCAAAATATTGTTATATGTTATTCTGGGCATTGTGGTAAGTATCGGTCTGCTGGCGGCGTTTTCGCAAACCGGAATGTTCCGCGCCGGTCTGCGTTCTTCGTTATATAAAATTGCCAATCAGAATCTCAACGGAAGTATTTATATCGGTGAAATTAACGGAAATATTTTCACCGGGTTTTCTATTGATACACTCTTTATTTTTATTGATAATGCACCGTTTTTGCAGGCGGGAAAAGTTTCCGCAAAGTACGATCCGCTGCCGCTGCTGCGAGGGAATCTTTCCATTGTGTCGCTGAAAATTGAAAATCCCGTCATAAATATTTTTCGCAATAAAAACGGAGAATGGAATATCAACCGGCTTCTTCATCCGCAGGAAATTCCCGAAGACTCTTCACGCTTTCAATCAAAAATTGCAGTCAAGCAGTTTGTTCTCTCCAATGCGGTGCTTTCTTTTGTGGATTCTACGGAAAATTATGCGGAAAAATATTTTGACGGCAACGGCAATCGCACCTTAAATTATTCCAATGTCTATCTTGAACATTTCACTATGGAACTGTCGGGCTTCTATCGGGAAGACCGTCAGGAAGTAGCGATTAAAGAATTATCGTTTTCATCGCCGCGCGAAAATTTTACCTTAACAAAATTAGCTGCTTCACTTTCTCTTGATAGTTCCGGCGTAACCGTGAAGCAGCTGCTGATGGTAACACCCGTTTCAACGATTGACGTTTCCGCTGAAATGAAAAATTTCAGTCTCTTTCATCTCCCTTCGCTGGAACAGATGCAGCACCTGCCGTTGAATGTGCAGGTTCGTCCTTCGGTGGTAAATTTCCGCGACCTGCAATTTTTTCTTCCCGTTTTATATTTTCTTCACGGCTCGGTTTCGCTCACGGCTCAAATGGATGGAGAATTCGGGGCGTTACAAATAAAAAATATCGACGGAGAATTCGGCACATCATCAATTCATCTCGCCGGAATGATTTCTAATCTTCACAAGCCGCATGAGTTGTATCTGGATATTACTTCTACGGGGAGCGATATTGAGCCGTCCGAAGTTTCGGTGCTGCTGCCGTTTTTTTCAATTCCGAAATTTACCGATCTCGGCAGGTCGCAGATAAATTTCCATTATGCCGGCATGCCGCTGAATTTTTCCACCAAAGGAACGCTGCAGAGTCCTTCCGGAAATTTTTCGTATGATGTTGCCTTAGATATTACCAATCCTTCGCTCCGCTATACGGCGAATGTTTCGGGAGAGCATGTGAAACTGCACAACATTCTTTCGCAGCCGTCGCTTGCTTCCAATTTGAATGTGCGAATGACCGCGGAAGGAGAAGGGGTTTCGGTTGATGAACTGAACGCCGCTGCTCATCTTGAAATTGACAGCTCTGAATTTAACGGCATTCCGATTACGAATTCAAAAATTACGCTGACCGCAAAGGAGAAGATTATTGCCGGAAAGATTCAACTCTCTTCGCCGGAAGGAAAAATTCACGCCGATACAAAATTTGATTGCACGCAGGAAAAAGAAAACCGCTATCATATTCTTGCTCGATGCGAAAATCTTAATGCTGCGCCGCTGATTGCGGATCCGTATTTTGCCTCAACGCTGAATTTTACTGTGGATTGGAACGGAACATCGTTTACAACATTAGAACAGGAATTTTCATCGCATATTCTTTTTCATCCTTCCGTTTTTGCCGGAAGAGCGTTTGACAGCGCCGATGTTTCGCTTTCGTATTCCGCCGAGAATTTGAAGCAACACGAATTGATAGTAAAATCTCCGGTAACCGATATTTCCGTTTCGGGCACATTCAGCATCTCCGATCTTCTTGCCGGTATCACCACTCAGTTGAATAATGCCAAACAGTTATATTATTCTCAGCGCCGCGCAACGGATAGCTCCTTTGTGTTTGGCGAAGATTCGCTTTCGGCAGGTTCTCCTTCCGCCGGCACGCCGAGAAACGTTCATGCGAATTATTCCATTGAACTGAAAAATTTATTTCCGCTTTCCGTTCTTCTCAATCAATCGCCGTTCGATATGAAAGGAACAATTACCGGAACGATCATTGATGATTCAACAACAGTCTCTTTTCTTTCCAAAGGAAAAATTTCCAGCGCCTTCTATGCGGACTCGCTGCTGCCGGTCGGTATGACGGCGACGAATATGCTGCTGCGCTTTTCAAACGATCCGCACCATCTTAATTCGTTCGATCATTTGCAGGCAAATCTTCTTTTAGACGGAACGGAAGTCATTGCAGGAAAAACATCGTTCCACCTTCCGCATATTCAATTTGATATTGCTCAACGGATCGGTTCGCTTTCAATGTACAGCGATATTGATTCTAATCTGTCAATCGGCATTGAAGGAACCATTGCCGTTATGACCGATCGCGATTCAATCAATTTTTCAAAAATTAATTTACGCTATCAGGGATATGATTTACTGTTGGAAAAACCCGCCGTTGTGCAGATTTCTTCCAAAGGTATTGAAACCGACAGCATTCTGTTTTCGCATCGCGATGAATTGGTGATGATAAGCGGATTGTATTCTTTTTCGGATGAGATCGCCGGAACCGTCCGCTTCTCGCATTTCGATCCGTCGGATGTCTATTTCTTTTTGCCGCCGGGAGAATTGAAAGAGAATATGCTTTCATTTTCGGGCGAGTACGAAGGGAGCGTTGAACTTTCCGGCAGCAGCACCGCGCCTCTCATTCAGGCATCGCTGAAAGGAACCAAGCTGCGCTATAAAGAAAAAGCCCTCGGAAATTTATCGGGGATTTTTTCTTATGCCGAAAAAAAATTAACACTGCACACTTCTCTTATGCAGAACGATTCATCGGCGGCAGATCTGCTGCGCATTTCCGGCGTTCTTCCTATTGATTTACGCTTTACCGATACGGAGGAGAAAATAACTCTTCCCGGTATGGATATTAATTTTTTCACACAACAGTTCCCGATAGAAATTTTTGATGCTTTTATTCCGGAGCTGGCTGATTTTAAAGGAACACTTTCAACGTCGCTGCATATTACCGGAACGCTTCGCGATCCGTTTTTTGACGGAAGAGCAGAACTTAGGGAAGGTTCGTTTCTGTTGGAAAAGACCGGCATTACTTACACCGCCGAGGGAACAATTCAATTACAGGAAAACGCCATTACGTTTCCCGATTTTCATCTTCAGAATATAAGCAGTGATTTCAGCACAGGAAATTTAAAACTCGGCGGCTCTATTCTTATGAAGGGATTTGTGCCGAATGAATTTCATGTTACCGCTTCGGGTGAAGTTCTTGTGCTGAAGGAAAGTTCCCGTCTTGCCAATGCCGGGTTTTTCGGCAACGTGATTGCCGCAACCGATAATGCCGGAATTTTATTTGAAGGAACTTTTGAACAGTCGAAAATGAGCGGAACAATTTTTATCCGTCAGGCAAATATGACTTTCCCACCGACTCAGCAGGCATCAACATTTTCTGTCGGAAAATTCAGTTCGGTGGTGTTGGTTGACGATACATCAAAACAAAAAATCGATACCGCTGCTATACTGCCCCAAATACTTGCGTTGCAGCAGACGCTGCAGAACAAAGAAAAAGGTAACGGAAAGACATTTCTTGACGGATTGACGTATGAGTTTGTTATTCAAACGCAGGGTTCCGTGCGGATTAACATGATTTTTAACGCCAATGCCGGCGCATATGAAGAATTGTATGCCGAACTGAATGGAAAACTTATTTTAACAAAAGATGCAAAAAATGTACAGTTAAAAGGTTCTATTAATGTCGGAAGCGAATCGAATTATACCTTCTATAAAAAATTTAACGCCAGCGGTTCGCTGGTGTTTGTCGGCGTTGCCGATAACCCGCAGCTGAATATTATTGCCAAATACCAAGGACAGCATTGCAAGAAAGCTGAATTAGGAAGCGATTGTTCGGAATACGAAAACGTTGTGGTAACATTAACAATTTCCGGAACGCGGACACAGCCGAAAGTAAAAATCGGTCTGGCAACGCTGGACCAAGACGGAAAAGAAATTCCGCGTACCGGCGATATTGATAATGACGCAATTTCCTTCCTGCTGACTTCCTCTCCCGGCATTGCCGGAAAATTCCGCGACGAATTAACATCGCAGGATCGCGATAAAATTACGCAGCAAATTACGCAGTCCATTGGCGGAACATATTTGGGAAGCATGCTTTCCGGTTATGTAATGGATTTTATTCAAAAAAATAAAATTCCGTTTGTCAAACAATTTGAAGTCCGGCAGGTCGGGCTTGATCCCGATGTCCGCATTGGAGCGGAATTTCTTGATGCGTATGTGAATATCGGCGGAAAAGTTTTTACCGATATGAACAATGCCAATATCAGCGTGCAGATTCCTTTGGGCGATGCCCGCCGCAGAAATTTTATGCTGGAAGTGGAAAAGAAAACCGACAATCCGGAATTTACAACTCAAACCCGCACCACGCTCGGTGCGAGAATTTTCTACCGTTTTACTTTTTAAAAAATATGATAAAACAACTCTTACGTGAAAAGGTGCTTGCCTTTTTGGCAAAGCATCGAAATGAAGGATTTAAATCCCGCCAGCTGCGTCGGCGAATGTCCGTTAAAACTGATGAAGAATTTCAAATTCTGCGCGATGTGCTTCATACCATGCTGGATGAAGGAGAACTCGGCTGGACGAAGAAACGCGGCTACCATCTTCTTTCAAAGAAACAGGAAATGCACGGAATTCTTACGCTTTATAAGACGCACGGCATGGTGGAACTGATTGATTCAAAAGAACAAATTTATATTGATAAAAAATATTACGGCACTGCCTTAAACGGCGATACCGTTGATGTGGGAATTTTTGCCGTAAAGAAAAAACGGAATGATTCAAGCGAAGTAAAAGAAGGCGAAGTGCTGCACGTTGTGCACCGCGCACAGACGGAATTTATCGGAACGCTGGAGCGGAGTAAAAACTTTTATTTTGTTCTTCCCGATGATCCGACAATGCCGCGGGATATTTATGTTTCGCCCGATTCGCTGAACGGAACACGCCCCGGAGAAAAAGTGCTGGTGGAATTAACTGAATGGAAAAACGAGCATGTTAATCCGGAAGGGAAAATAATACAATCGCTCGGCAAAGCGGGCGATCCGTTTGTGGAGCTGGCTTCGGTTATTCATGCCTATAAACTTCCGACAAAATTTCCGCGGGAAGTGGAAGCAGAAGCTGTTCGTCTTTCGCCGAATATTTCCGACAAAGAAATTGCCCGCCGTCTTGATTTACGCGGGCTGGATATTGTTACCATCGATCCGGTTGATGCAAAAGATTTTGATGATGCGCTGTCGCTGGAGCTTCGTGAAGACGGTAGCTACCGGCTCGGCGTGCATATTGCGGATGTTTCGGCGTATGTACTTGAAGGAACAGTGCTTGACGAAGAAGCTTACAATCGCGGAACGAGTGTGTATCTCGCCAATCAGGTAATTCCCATGCTGCCGGAAAAACTTTCCAACAATATTTGCAGCTTAATGCCGAATGTTGACCGGCTGGCATATTCCTGCATAATGAACGTAACGAAAAAAGGAATGGTGCAGTCGTATGAATTTCGCCGCAGCGTAATTAATTCTCACCGGCGGTTTACGTACGAAGAGGTTGAAGAAATTCTCGAAAAGAAAAAAGGAGAATACTCAGAACTTCTTTTAAATCTTTGGAGTCTTGCAAAAATTCTGCGCCAGAAAAGAATGAAACTCGGCAGCATTGATTTTGATTCGCCCGAAACAAAATTTCATTATGATGCGCAGGGAAAGCCGGATGAGATTTTATTAAAAAAGCGTCTGCAGAGCCATCAACTGGTGGAAGAATGCATGCTGCTGGCAAACCAAACGGCGGCAAAACATATTTCTACAATAAAAACCGGGAAAGAAGAACCTCCATTTTTGTACCGCGTGCATGATATTCCCGACGCCGTGAAATTAAAAGATTTAGCGCAATTTGTGAAGAAGTTCGGATTTTCGCTGAACATTTCAAATGCCGCTTCGTCCAAAGAATTACAGCGTCTTCTGGAACAAGTTCGCGGAACCAAAGAGGAGAATGTCATAAATGAAGTTGCACTGAGAAGTATGGCAAAGGCAGTCTATTCCGAAAAAAATATCGGTCATTACGGATTAGCGTTTGAGTATTATGCACACTTCACTTCTCCCATTCGCCGCTATCCGGATTTGCTGGTGCATCGGCTGCTGGATGAATATGCCGCCGGAATGCCGCCGCAGCGGATGAATGCGTGGAGAAAAAATCTTCCCGTTATGGCAAAATGGTGTTCGCTGCGGGAACGTGTTGCAACGGAAGCCGAACGCGAATCGGTAAAAGTGATGCAGGTGGAATATATGCTGCAGCATATCGGCGGCGAGTTTGAAGGAATTATTTCCGGCGTTATGCAATTCGGTCTGTTTATTGAATTGAACGGAATTCATGTGGAAGGGCTGCTCCATGTGCGCGATTTGAATGATGATTATTATTCGTATGACGATAAGCGGTATTCGCTGGTCGGCGAGCGGCGCGGAAAAGTTTTCCGGCTGGGAGATGCAATTACGGTACAGGTGCATTCCGTTAATCCGGAGCGGCGCCAAATTGATTTTCGTTATGTAGAATCCGATATTAAAGAACCAACAAAAAAGAAAAAGTCGAAGTCAAAACGGAAATAAGTGAAATTGGAAAAGATATGAAAGAAAAAAAACTGCGCACTACGATGAAGAAATTCTTCCGGCTCTTTGCCTTTCTTTCGCTGGCTGTTTCTTTCGTCTATGCGCAAGATGGAAACTTCGGCAAGAACAAAGTACAGTATAAACAATTTCATTGGTCGTTTATTCAAACCGATCATTTCGATATTTATTTTTATCAAGGCGGGCAGCAGATTGCAAATTTTACGGCAGCCGCGGCAGAATCCGCGTATGCGTCCATTCGAAAAAATTTCCGCTATCAAATTAACAACCGCATTCCGATTATGGTGTATAATTCGCATAACGATTTTCAGCAGACGAATGTTATCGGCGAATATATGGAAGAGGGAATCGGCGGAGTAACGGAATTATTTAAGAACCGCGTTGTGCTTCCTTTTGAAGGAAGTTACCGCCAGTTCCGGCATGTTATTCACCACGAACTTGTGCATGCCGTGCTGAATGATATGTTCTACGGAGGTTCCATTCAATCAATTATTTCCAACAATATCCGCCTGCAGCTTCCCATGTGGTTTAACGAAGGACTGGCGGAATACGAAGCGCTGAAATGGGATAACAATTCCGATATGTTTATGCGCGATGCAACAATTTATACGTATCTTCCTCCCATTGATTATCTCGGCGGTTACTTTGCCTATCGCGGCGGACAGAGCGTATGGTTTTATATTGCCAATAAGTACGGCGATCAGAAAATTGCCGATATCTTAAACCGCATTAAGGGAGCGCGCAGCGTCGATCAGGGATTTAAAAGCAGTATCGGGTTAAGTGTTTCCGAATTGAGTGAGCGCTGGCAGAAAGAACAAAAAATATTGTACTGGCCCGATATTGCCAAACGGGAAGATCCGGAAGATTTTGCCAATCGTTTAACAAAGCATGTCAAGGATAATAATTTTTACAACACCAGCCCTTCCATTTCTCCGCAGGGAGATAAGATTGCGTTCATCTCCGACCGGAATGATTATATGGATGTTTTTATTATGTCCACCATTGATAACAAGGTAAAGAAACTTATCGACGGCCAGCAGACGAAAAATTTTGAAGAACTTCATCTTTTAACGCCGGGAATTTCCTGGTCGCCGGACGGAAAGAAAATTGCTCTTGCCGTAAAAAGCGGCGAGCGTGATGCAATTTTTATTGTTGATGTTGCCGACGGCTCACAGGAAAAAATTGAATTAGATTTGGAAGGAATTTTTACCGTTGACTGGTCGCGGCAGGGAGATAAGCTGGCGTTTATCGGCAATACAACGTTTCAATCGGATATTTATACCTACGATCTGACGACAAAGGAATTAAAAAATTTAACAAACGATATTTTTTCCGATTCCGATCCGAGCTGGGCGCCGGACGGCAGAAAAATTTATTTTGTTTCGGATCGGCGGGGCAATACTGATGCAAAAAAGCTTCCTGCAAATTTTAAAATTTCCCGGTTTAATTACAGCCGGTTAGATATTTATGCGGTGGATATTCAGACGCTGCAGATTGAACGGGTTACGAATTTTCCGAACAGCGATGAAACGAACCCCGTGCTTTCGCCGGACGGAACGAAGCTGCTCTATGTTTCCGACCGGAACGGCATCGGCAATATTTATGAAAGAAATTTACAAACCGGCGAAGACCGTCCGATTACCAATTCCATCACCGGCGTGTATCAGCTTTCGCTTTCGGCAGACGGAAATAAACTTACGTTCTCTTCCTTAAATCAGGCGGGCTTCGATCTTTTTTTAATGAAAACTCCGTTTGAACGAAAACTTTCTGTTACGGAATTGGAGCCGACGGAATGGATTCGCCGTAAGAATGAAATGGCGTTAAAACTTGCCGATTCATCTTCACAAGTTTTCGAGGTACACACAAAGCAGGATACAACAAATGTGTACGGCGGAAATATCCGGATTGATTTTAATAACTTTCTCTTTACCGAAGAAGGATCGGCTGCTCAAAAACAAGAGCCGAGTGATGATGAGAAAGAGCCTTCAATAACAGGAAATATTGATGCCGACGGCAATTACAAAGTTAATAAATACAAACTTAATTTTTCGCCGGATATTGTGTACGGGAATGCCGCCTTTAATACTTTTTACGGCGTGCAGGGAACCACCATGATGGCGTTCAGTGATATGCTCGGCGACCACCAAATTTATTTTCTTACAAACCTGCTGCTGGATTTGAAGAACAGCGACTATGTGCTGGCGTATTATTATCTGCCGCAGCTTATTGATTACGGAGTCGTCGGCTACCACAGCGCGCGCTTTCTCTATCTTTCCGATTCGTTATACGGCGCTTCCTTGTACCGCTTTCGAACATACGGCATCACCGGAACGCTGTCGTATCCGCTCGACCGGTTTAATCGGTTTGAAGGATCGCTGTCGTGGATGAATCTGCTTCGAGAAAATCTGGATTATTCAATTATTCCGACGCAAAAACGGGAGTTAATTATTCCTACCATCGGCTACGTGCATGATAATACCCTGTGGGGAGTTACGGCGCCGAATAACGGAACGAGATATACCATCAGCGCATCGTTCAGCCCTTTGCTCGGAAAAAATTCCATCGATTTCCAAACGTATACGTTTGATTACAGAACGTATTTTAAATTTTTTAAAGATTATTCGTTTGTTATGCGGTACACCGGCGGCGTAAGCGCCGGAAAAAATCCCCAACACTTTTTTATCGGCGGAACAGACGGATGGATAAACAGAGAGTTTGAAAATAATAATATTCCAATTTACAATATTGAAGATTTTGCCTTTCTTACGCCGGTGCTGCCGCTGCGCGGGTATAATTACAATATTAAAAACGGAACCAAATATGCGCTTATGAATTACGAACTTCGCTATCCGTTCATCCGCTATTTGGTTGCCGGCGGCCTGCCGATTTCCTTAGCGAATGTTATCGGCACAACATTTCTTGATATTGGTTCTTCGTGGACGGACAATGCCGCATTCCGCGGTTTTGGAAGAGACGGAAACGGTAATACCGTAACACAAGATCTGCTGGTTGGAACAGGGCTGGGCGTGCGGCTTTTCTTTTTAGGACTTCCGATAAAGATTGATGTTGCGTGGTCGTGGAATTACAACGGTTTCTCGCCTCCGAAGTATTACTTCTCGCTCGGCGGAGATTTCTAGTTCTTCCGATAACAGAAACGTTTCAGATTTATCTTTTAAAAAAAGAAAACCTGAAACGTTTGCTGATTCTTTTCTTTCTATTCTTTTTACGAAATTACGTTTAACAAAAAAGTTACTTTAGAAGAAGCATTTTTTTTGTTTGAACAAAATTTCCTGCCTTTATTTGATACAAATAGATACCGCTGGATAATTGTGAAGCGTCGAATGGTACGCTGTAACTTCCCGGTGCTTGTTCCGCATTCACTAAAACATTTACTTCTCTGCCGAGCATATCAAACACTGTTAACGTTACTTTTCCTGCTTCTGGCACTTGGTAACTGATCACCGTTGCCGGATTAAACGGATTGGGATAATTTTGCGATAAAGAAAATTCCGCAGGAAGAGTATTTTTTCTTTCCGCAATTCCTGTGGTGGTGCCGGGCCAAGTAGTACCGATACGAATGCCGTCAATCTTTAACTGCGGCGCCGCGCTGGAATTTCCCTGACGCAGCGTAACAATTCCTAAATCAGCGGCATCTGTTTTCGCGCTGGTATAACTGCTGATTTCTTTTGTTCCCGGTTCGGCAGAAGGAAGCGATGAAGAAAAGACAAAAACATCAATCGGGTCATTGGTTGTGCTTCCTGAAAGAAATTCATACCGCACCACGACAAGATAGGTTTGATTGAATTGAAGCACGGTTGTTCCGTATTTTCCGCCGCCGGAAACTTCGCTGAATTTGCTGATGCCGACAACATAACCGCTTCCCGATGATTTAACATGGACTCGCGTGAAGTAATTTGTTTGAACATCAGAGGGGGATAAGGCAATAAAATAATCTCCCGTTTGTGCACTTTCGACATTCATCATAAATGATAAATAAACCGGTCCTTCGGAAATAGGATCGAAGGAGTTATAGACATCCTGACCGGAAGTTTTTAGCAGTGCGGCGTTGCCGATTCCGGAAGAACTGTATCCGGAAAACGTAAGTCCCGGTGAAACAATAGTAATTGAATTTGCAGTTGCGGTTCCGCTTAAAACCCAGCCGGCATCTAATAGTACTGTTCCTGCGTTTCCGGTAAAGTCTTCAACAAAATTTGCGCTGCCGTTTGCTGCTTTTTGGTTCGCAATAAAATTAACTCCGGACGAAGTCGTACCGGCGGTAACAGGAACGGCAGTTTTTTCGTTCGGGTTATCAACGGCAGGGTCGTGAGATTCGTTGACGCCGTTGTAATATTCCGGAGCAATGGGGTTTTTAAAAGAAAGATCTGTTAAATCGTACGCATACGGACCGACACTTGAGCCGCCGGTAAAATTTTTATCAATCGGTTCTGCGCGAACGTAGTATGAGCCGGGCGCAATTCCTTCAATAGTAAAGCCGCCGGTATAGATTTGCGAATCGTACGCATAATAATCCGTTACGGTAGAAATTTGATTCATCAGCGAATCCGCCCCTGTGCTAATGGCGATAATGTTAGCGCCGGTAACCGCCGAACCGTTTGCTTTTGTAACGGTGCCGGAAATTTTTCCCGTTGTTGAAGCGAACGAAGCAGCGGGATACAACAGCGAGATAGCCGCAATATCATCAGGATTTAAATCGCCGAGCGGAACATCGTTGATGGTTGCCGTTGGATACATAGTGGGAATGTAAATGGTTTTATCGCTGTCGCCGACAAATTTTCCGTTAATTTGTGTATGGTCAAGACCGAGAAAATGTCCGAATTCGTGAACGAAGGTTGATTTCCATTCATCATAGGTAAAACTATTGGTTGTGCCGTCGGCAAATTTTCCGTTCATAAATGCTTCCCCTTCATCGAGATACCCGTCGCCGTCAACATCTTCGGAATAGGCGAAACCGATAATATCGGCGGAAGAGCCGGCGCCGAACATTGCATCGGTAATGGAACCGTCGCTGTCGAAAACTATCGGATTGATGCCGTCAAGTTTTACGCCTGATAATGAAGAATAAGATGTCCAGTTCGCCCCGGTAACATCAACCGGAAGCGTATCGGCATCGGTATGATTGAAAACAACGGTAGCGGTTGCCACA
>JACFMZ010000083.1 GCA_019455105.1 Bacteroidota bacterium
ACACAGAAAGCCGCTCTCAGACTGATTTTTTACTCGGCACAAATTCTAATCCGATTTTCAAAAATTCAAGAAGAGCTTTCATCGGCGGTATATTAAGGTCGGGATTGTACAAATCGCTTGCATCTAAATACGGGTCGGGTTCTTCGGGGCGGATTGCCGCCGCTTTTTGATAGTAGGTCAGCGAGAGTTCGTAATTATCATCTTTACCGTAAATAACTTCAAAAACATTGGCAAGCCACATAAATACATCATACGCAATGTGTCGAAATTCCCGTGCGAGTTTTTCACCGAAAAGAATTAACTCATCCGTATCCAAGGAATCATTCCAAAATAACAAGCGGTATAATTCTATTTCATCAATTCCCTGCCGAAGTGAAGACTCGAAGGCATCAAAAATTTCATTGAAACTTTCTGATGAATTAAAAATATATCGTATTTCGGTGCGCGTTAATTCTTTCATTATTGTCGGTACATATATTGCTC
Organism: Bacteroidota bacterium; assembly: GCA_019455105.1. Classification (GTDB taxonomy): domain Bacteria; phylum Bacteroidota; class Ignavibacteria; order UBA10030; family UBA8401; genus JACFMZ01. Next base: position 484 of record JACFMZ010000083.1, read on the forward strand.
AAAAATAATGAAACGGAAATGCAGAAGCAACGAACGAGTATTGTTTCATTTAAAATAAAAAAAGACTCCGTGATTCCGAAGTCCTTTTTGAGAGAAAAAAATAATCTTCTTATTTCATAAGAATCATTTTCTTTATGGAAACAAAATTACCGGCGCGCAATTCATAGAAATATACGCCGCTGGAAAGTCCGAATGCTTCAGCAGAAAATTGAACGCGGTAAACTCCGCTTGACTGCTCGGTATTGACCAGCGTGCCGACTTCCTGCCCGAGCAGGTTATACACTTTCAACGATACTATTCCGGATTGTGCAACATTATATGTAATTGTCGTTGTGGGATTGAACGGATTCGGATAATTTTGTGAAAGTGAAAAGACCGATGGAGTTAATGATTGTATTTTTTCCACAGAAAGCAAAGCATCTTTTCCGCCGGCATCGGTGTACCGCTGAGAGAATTCTTGCAGGTAAAGATTAGCAAGGCGAGTGCTTCGAAGAATCAACGTATTTTCATTGTTGGAATTCTCTGCCGAACTGCTCCAATTGTGTGAACCGGTAATAACAAACTGCATTGAATCATTCACGTCGGCATCAATAATTGCATATTTATGATGCAGCAATCCGGCAACATTCTTTTTCAAAAAGATATCTATGCCGCTGGCAAGCAAGGTATCATATTCTGCGCCGGAATCCGTTCTGTTATCGACCACGCCCCGAACTTTAATTCCGTTTTTATGTTCGGCAATTAAAAGATTTGCAATATCATTTCTTGTAAAAGTTAACAAGGCAAAATTAACAGAGCTTTTTGCTTTTGATATAGTATTTAGTAATTGAGCGTTTGTTCTATCAGAAGGACTGAAGAATAACGACACAGGCGTTCCGTTAATAACAAAATAGTGCGGAGTATTATCAAATTTTCTTGCACCAAAGCGCGAAGCTGATGCATTCGGCGTGTCGGTAGTACTTCCCCACATTTCTTCAAATTCTAATGTGTAGGCATTGGCTAATGCTTTATCTTGAATTTCAATAACATTCTGTGCGTCATTATTATTGCCGGGGTCCGTTGCATTCCAAGAACCTGCCCACACCCAATCATCGGTATCGGATGAAGCATCGCGGTTGTCGAAGACAACAAATTTATTATGCATCAAACCTGCGCCGGCATTTGTTGCATCAAATCCGTCATCAATAACCGTTACGCCGTTATTTTTTAACGTTGTCCAAGGAGCTGTCCCTTGATTATCTTTTTCACCGATAACTCTTACCTTTACTCCTCTTCCTTTTGCTTGAATTAACGCTGTGGCAATATTTGCGCCGACCGTTCCGCTTAAACTATATAAAGCAACATCAATAGAATATTGCGCGCTGTTAATGCGTGCAATTAATTTATTGGCAATATTTACTGTCTGCGCCGTTTCACCTTTTGCCAGCGCCGTGTTAACGGTTTGATTGAAATACACATTCATAACACCGGTTGAGGTTGCCGAAGATGTTGATGTAATGTAATCTGATGTAACCGTTGTTCCGCCTTCGTTTGTTGATGACAACTGAATATGATACACTGTCGCCGGCATTAATCCCGTTAAAACAATTTTATGATTGAGTGTTTTATTCGTATCTGTTTTTGAATTTCCATATGCTGAAGTAGTTCCGTAATTAACAGTTGAATTCCCCGGAACGTCGGTAGTCCACATAAACGTTACACTTGTCGCAGAAATTCCGGATTCATACGGTGCAGAGGAAGTAATTCTCGGACCGTTCCCTTCCGGAATAATATCATCAATCGAGCGGGGCAGCACTTGATAAATCGGCGTATTTGACGAAATAAATTCTCCCACTACGCCGACGACATCAAACTTTCCGACCGGTGTCGGGGTATTGGCAAAATTTACTTTCGAACTGATTCTTACTTGAATCTTACCGCTTGCATCGGTCATATTATAATTTGTGCCGCTGCCTGTTACCGTCCACGCCGTTATGGGAACTCCTGCCGTTGTTGTAACAGAAGTAATTCCTTTCACCCGCACAAGACGCGCTTCATACGGCTCAACAGCAGTCTCGGATTGGGCGGCAAGCTGCGCAGTTGTTACCACTAACGTATCAAAAGAATTTCCTTCCGAAAGTTTTTCTAATAAGATGCAGGGAGCAAATTCAAACAGCCCGCCGAACGGAGCAACTTTTCCGAGAATAACTATTTCATCGCCGCGTTCAATATAATTGGTTACGCTCGAATCATAAAACGCCATACCGGCATTCGCATCTTGTATATATGACGGACCGCCGAACTCGTTGGCTACCGTAACAATACCTTTTGTAACTGCCCATTTACTTAATAAGGAGTGAACACCATTCGGTTCTTTTACTTTTATTTCTGCAATAGTTTTCGGTGAACCGTACACAAGCATTGTCGGCTGTGCAGAAATTCCTGAAAAAATATCTCCATCGCTGCTTGTTTGAATGTTCAAGGAAAGCTCATCGGTCGTATCCGAAGCCGTTACGGCAGGAATGGTAATAACAACACTGTCCGTACCTTTTAATGTGAAACTTGTAAAGGTTGTGGTATCGCCGGATTTTGTTTTTACAATTGTATTCGGCAGAACAGAAATATCATCGGCATTCCATGAAAAGACCGACGGCTTAACAATTCTTATTCCTTTTACAGAATCTTTCGGTGAAGTAACAACGACAGTAAAAGCTGTAGGAACATTATATTTCCAAAGAGAAGGAGAAAGTGAAGCTTCACCGGCACTTACAGGTCCGATAACATAATTATTTATTTCAATTTTGCTTGATGAGTTTTGCGGATTTGCCGCTGCTTTGGCATTCTCAAAAAAATCTGCAGCGTTATTGTTGGAATCCCACGCATTCCCTAATGTATCCGGTCCGGTTGCTAACGGTCCGCTTTTTCGTTCGAAAGATTTTCCATTAGAAGTGGTATTGGAAGGAGTAAATTTTGTGCCTTCACCGGAGAGAGAAGTGCTTGCATCCCACGCTAATGCATCAATCACTACGGCGCCGTCTCTTATCTGCACGGCAGAACGTGCTCCAGAATTCGCTAAATTTTTACTTGCCGGAAAAGCAATATCCGGTGTCGGTGTAACGCCGCCGTCGCCGATTAAAAAGAAACCGTACGCTTTAATTGTTTTACCCGCTAATGATACCGACCATTCCGCCGCATTTGAACCCGCCGGCACATTGCCTGAAACTAACGTTACATTATCTCCAAAGGTAATATCTGCCGAAGTCGGATTATACAATTCAACAAACTCACCGGTATTAAATGCAGTAGACGCACCGCCGTACGGAGCTACTTCACTGATAACTACATGATTTGCCGGCTGAGAAAATACTGCCGCTTGAAGTAAAACAAAAAACAAAACAAATTTTTTCATGAAGCTTCCTTTCTGTTAAAACTAAATAAATCGTATTTCTTAACTTTTTACTTCGTTTGATACGATATTAGAAAATATACTCTAAGATAAAAATTTTTTTTATAAAATATATAATCTTTGCACTAAATAACTCTCTACGAAATTGCACAAGAGACTTCTTGCGAAACTTATTTATTATTCCTATATTTGCATTGTAAAAATTCTGAATTAAGAAAGGATTGTGATCAGGTAATGGCAAAGTTTTGTGAAATTTGCGGAAAAGGTCCTTTAACAGGACACCATGTAAGTCATGCAAACAATCGTACACCTCGCCGCTGGCTTCCAAATCTGCAAGAGGTACGCGCTGTGGTAAACGGTTCCGTGAAGCGCATCCGTGTGTGCACTTCATGCCTAAAAGCCGGAAAAGTTAAAAAGGCTGCATAACAACATTTTCTACATTATGAAGAAAAAGGTCATCACACGATGACCTTTTTCTGTTTTTAAGTTCTCAAGTTCGGAAGGCTATCGTGTTCAGACTTACCCCTCCAAATCAATTAACCTTACTGCGCATCGCGTTAACTCCCCTCTTTGTTTTTCTTTTTTTTTCAGAATCTTCAATCAACAGGCAAATTTCTCTTCTCGTCTATATCTTCGCCGCAACCACAGACTGGTATGACGGCTATGTGGCACGGCGCTGGGGCTACATTACCCGATGGGGAAAATTTCTCGATCCGCTGGCAGATAAAATTTTAACATCAGCCGCTTTTATTTCCTTTATTTATATCGGCTATGCTGAAGCGTGGATGGTATGGGTTATTGTTATTCGCGATATTCTTATCACCGGTTTACGCTCGTATGCGGAATTTACTCATCGGACTTTTGATACCTCTTCCTTTGCAAAAACCAAAACATTTCTTCAAATGGTTGTTATCTATCTTTTTATCGTTGTCTATGTTGTGCGAACAACAGAAATTCAATTTACCGATTACGGAAAATTTATTGATACCTACGCCTCGCTGTTGTTAATGCAGGGATTAATGCTTGTAGTAACAATACTCACAGCACTGACAGGAATACTGTATCTGCAAAAAAATTTCAGCACCATTAAAAATCTTTTCAGCGGACAAATACGTGGAACAGAATCCGAACACAACTGAACGCCTTCCGCTTACTCTTCGATGTATCGGTACAGGTTTTTTCAGCGGCTATTCGCCGGTTGCGCCCGGTACTGCCGGTTCTCTTACCGCATTGCTTTTTCTTTTTATCCCAAAGTTCAGCGAAACGACCGTTCTTCTCCCGGCAATATTTATTTTCTTCTTTCTCGGCGCTTATGCCGCAGATAAAATGGAAAAAATTTATGGTCAGGATCCCGGCATTGTTACTATTGATGAAGTTGTAGGCATGTGGATCAGCATTCTTTTTTTACCTCACACGCCCCTTTTTTTGGGAACAGCATTTCTCATTTTTAGAATTCTCGATATTCTCAAACCCTATCCTGCCGGAGAAATTGATAAGAAAAAAGGAGGCTGGAACATAATGCTGGATGATGTTATCGCCGGAATGTACACCAACATTATTTTGCAAATTGCGTTTCACAATCTTTCGTTTATTAACCTATGAAAGCAGAAATTATTACTATCGGCGATGAGCTGCTGATTGGGCAAATTATCAACACCAATCAAGCATTCATCGCGGAGAAGTTAAATACCGTCGGAATTTATGTTGAACACATGACGACAGTCGGCGACAAGCAGGAAATAATTATAGAATCATTCCATTCTGCTCTTTCACATTCCGATGTCGTGTGTGTAACCGGCGGGCTCGGTCCAACGCATGATGATATAACAAAAGATGCCGTATGTAAATTTTTTTCTACTGACCTTGAAATGAATCAGCCGGCGCTGGAACATATTACAGAGCTGATGAAAAACCGCGGAATTCCTCTTTCCGAAACGTCAAAAAATCAGGCGCTTGTTCCCAAAGGAAGCATCGTCATTCCCAACACTGCCGGCTCTGCACCGGGATTTATGTTTGAGAGAAACGAGAAATATTTTTTTGTTATGCCGGGCGTACCGTTTGAGATGCAGGAAATGGTTACTCGCTGGGTTCTTCCGTTTTTCAGCAAAAAAAATACCGGCATTGTTGTGCGGCATAAAACATTAAAAACCACCGGCATTGCCGAATCGCTGCTGGCGCAGAAAATCGGCAGCGTTGAAGAAATTATCGGAACTGATGGAACAACAACGCTTGCATTTCTTCCCAACCAAATGGGAACAAAACTGCGGCTTACCGTAATAGAAAAAAATATTGAACGCGCCGAAGAAAAACTTTCCAACGCCGAAGCTCGTATTCGTTCGAAAGTAAACAGCTATATTTTTTCTTCCGACGAAAGAGACCTTGAAGATATTATCGGCGAGTTGTTTCGTGAACAGAAACTGACCCTTGCGCTTGCCGAATCCTGCACCGGCGGATTTATTGCGCACCGCATCACCAATGTTCCGGGCAGCTCGGAATATTTTATGCGTGGTTTTGTTGTGTACAGCAATCAGGCAAAAGTTGAAGAGCTGAATGTTCCGCTTGAAACAATTGTAAAACACGGCGCAGTCAGTAAAGAAGTTGCCATGGCAATGGCGGAAGGAGCCAGAAAAATTTCTCATACAACCCATGCACTTTCCATCACAGGAATTGCAGGACCTTCCGGCGGAACACCCGAAAAACCGGTCGGCACGGCATGGCTTGGATATTCAGATACCGACACGACATTTGCATTAAAATTTAATTTCGGCGAACACCGGATACGATTTAAAGAACGAGCAAGCCAGGCAGCGTTGGAATTGTTGCGAAGAAAATTGTTGAAAATTTCTTCGCAATGAAAACGGCGCTGAATACTCTTCGCTCGTTTGCAGCAATATTTCCTCCGCCAGAAATAATTGAGAAAATTTTTTTTCTCCAGCAGCAACTCCTTCCGCTCTTCCCTGCCGTTCGTTGGGAAAAGAAAGAAAAATTTCATTTCACGCTTCAATTTTTCGGCGACGTAACAGAACAAAATATTGAAAAAATCAATCGCGATATTTCAAATTTCTGTCTTCATGTTCATCCGTTCAAAATTTCTATTTCAAAATACGGCATGTTTTCCAACCGATATTCTCCAAAAATCTTCTGGCTTGGTTCAACACCGGAAGAGAATACGCCGCTCATTGAGCTGGCGGAACACATTGCTACTATCACTCAGAAACACCATATTCCGCAGGAAAATTATCCGTTTCATCCGCACATTACACTCGGCAGAGGAAAAGGAAAAAGTTCGTTAAACTTGATTCAGAAACTTGAAACTCTTACTTTGCATCCACTGGAATTTGTCTGCAAAGAAATTCATATTATGAAAAGTCAGCTTGCAAACGCAGGTTCAACATACACTATTCTCTATACAATCCCATTGAAATAAAAAGGAGCATTATGGCTGAAGATAAAGACGCAAAAGTTCAAGCGCTAAAAATTGCCATTGAACAAATTGAAAAACAACACGGAAAAGGTTCCATCATGAAACTAACGGATGGACCGATTATGAAGATTGACGCAATTTCGACCGGTTCAATTTCTTTGGATGCAGCACTGGGCATCGGCGGCGTTCCGCGCGGGCGCGTAGTGGAAATTTACGGGCCGGAATCTTCCGGGAAAACAACAATTTGTCTTCACATTATTGCCGAAGCGCAAAAACTCGGGGGCATCTGCGCTTTCATTGATGCGGAACATGCGCTCGATACGGGGTATGCCCGCAAACTCGGCGTTGATACCTCAAGTCTTCTTCTCTCTCAGCCGGAATTTGGAGAACAGGCACTTGAAATTGTTGAAACACTCGTTCGCAGCGGCGCGTTGGATCTTATTGTGATTGATTCTGTGGCAGCGCTTACACCACGCGCAGAAATTGAAGGCGAAATGGGCGACCCGACAATGGGCGTTCATGCGCGCTTAATGTCTCAGGCATTGCGAAAATTAACCGGAGCTATCAGTAAATCAAAAACGTGCGTTATTTTTACGAATCAGCTTCGCATGAAAATCGGCGTCATGTTCGGAAATCCTGAAACAACAACCGGCGGAAATGCTTTAAAATTTTATGCCTCCGTTCGTATGGATGTGCGCCGCATTGAAGCATTGAAAGACGGACAAAATGTAATCGGCAACCGCACAAAAGTTAAAGTCGTGAAAAATAAAGTTGCCCCGCCGTTCCGCGAAGCGCAGTTTGATATTCTGTATAATGAAGGAATTTCCAAACTCGGCGATTTAATTGATGTTGCTGTGGAACATAACATTATTAATAAAAGCGGCTCTTGGTTTTCATATAAAGAAGATCGCATCGGTCAGGGACGTGATGCGGTAAAAACGTTCCTCACTTCACAACCGAATATGGCAGAACAAGTTTTGGAAGAGGTAAAAAAGAAACTTGGAATCAGCGGAACGCCGGACGAGACAGTAAAAGAGGAAATAAAACCGACACCGAAAAGTGAATCAAAAAAATCAAAATAATTGATTTTTTATTTTTATTCTTTTTTTATGATTATTACAAAAATAGAACGGCAGAAAAAAAATAGCTTGCGCCGTTCAATTTTTGTGGATGATAAATATTCTTTCAGCGTAAGTGAAGATATTTTCGTACGGTGTTCGCTGTATGAAGGAATGCAAATCAGCGCCGAAGAGAAAGAGCAGATTATCGCATCCGAAACCGAACAGCACGTTAAACGTATTGCCTTAAAATTCCGGTCTGTGCGAATGCGTTCAACATATGAAGTTATTGAATATCTGAAGAAAAAAGGATTTGATGAAATAATGATTGAACGCGCAGTTGATTTTCTCCAAAGAAATCATCTTCTTGACGATAAAGAATTTGCTCATTCCTTTTGCAGAGACCGTTTAACATTAAAGCCAATCGGCATTCGCAGCATGAAGCTGGAATTACAGAAGCGTGGAATTGAGAATGCTCTTATTGATAAAGTCATTCAAACGTATTATACGAGAGAAAAAGAACAGGCGCTTGCAGAGCAGGAAGCAGAAAAAAAATTAAAGCGCCTTCGTTCGCTTCCTCCGCTCACACAGAAAAAACGATTATTCGACCATCTTGTACGTAAAGGATATCAAAATTCACTCTGCCTATCGATTGTTAATTCAATGGTAAAAAAATGACCGAACAAAAACCCTTTTTTAAAAGCCGCCCATGGAAAGTCTTTGTGGTAACGTTTTCAATCAGCTTTCCCATTTTTCTCCTTTCACGATTCGATAATTTATTTCTTATTCTTGTCGTATCGTTTGCCGTTACATTTATCCTACGTCCGCTGATTGATCAGCTTGAAGATAAGGGAATAGACAGAATGTGGGCTGTGCTTGGTACCTTTATTGTTTTGGGAAGTATTATTGTTGTTGCCGGAATGATTTTATATCCCTTAATTGTAACACAAATGCTGCAAATTTCTACGGCATTTAGCGGCGACAAATTAACGATTATGCTCGATAAATTAAGCGCCTCCATAGCACAGCAAGTTCCCTTTATTAAAACAGAAGCCGTTCAACAGCAGCTGCACGACGCGGTTTCTTCCTTCGGCACATCAGCCGGTTCAAGCATTGAAGAAGGAATAGGTCTGCTGGCAAATTTAGCCATTGTACCATTTATCTCCTTTTTTCTTTTAAATGATTATTACAAAATGCAAAAAATATTTATTCAGAATATGCCGAATAAATATTTTGAAATGACATTAAATATTATTCATAAGCTGGAAGAGCAGCTCACAAAATATATCCGCGGAACCGTTACCGAATCATTTTTTGTCGCAATTTTATATACGCTCTTTTATTTTTATTACGGAATTAATTACGCAACGGTGTTAGGCCTCATCGGAGGCATTGCAAACATTATTCCGTTTGCCGGTCCGTTCATCGGCGCCATTCCGGTTTTGCTGATAAGCATAATTCAATTTGGCGATCTCAGTATGCTACCGTGGATTGTTATTTCAACCATTGTTGTTCAGCAAATCGACCAATTCTTTATTCAGCCCGCCGTCTTTAGTAAAATTATGGATATTCATCCGCTTACCATGTTCCTTGTTATTTTAGTCGGCAATGAAGTTTTAGGCGTTATGGGAATGGTTCTTGCCGTACCGATTTACACGGTAATTTTTGTTACTGCAAAAGAAACCAATTGGGGCTTGAAAAAATATAAGATTACCTGGTAATGAGCAGAATAATTTTTGATATTGAGACGCTCGGTTTTCCGCTGGAATCGTTTGACGAAGAGAGTCAATCGTATCTTCTTAAATTTGCCGATACGGAAGAAAAAGTTGAAGAGGTAAAAAAGAATTTAAATCTTCACGCCATGACAGCACAGGTACTGTGTATTGCCTTAGTCAATCCCGAAAGCAAACGCGGAAGAGTCTTTTTTCAATCGGAGCAGAATGATGAATTTACAACAGAAGACGGAAACTGTCTGTGCACTTCAGGAAGTGAAAAAGAAATTCTGGAAAAATTTTGGGAAGTCATTCCTTCGTACGAACAATTTGTTACCTTCAACGGAAGAAGTTTCGACTGTCCGTTTATTATGCTCCGTTCAGCATTGCTTAATATTCAGTCGACCAGAAATTTACTTCCGTACCGGTATTCTTCTGAACCCCACTGCGACTTATTAGACCAATTAACGTTCTATCAAACCACGCGTCGATTTAGTTTAGATTTTTACTGTAAGCAATTCGGCATTGAAAGCCCCAAGAGTAAAGGAATAACCGGACTTGATATGAAAATGCTCTTTGAATCAAAACGATTTAAAGATATTGCGCTGTATTGTTACGGAGATGTGCTTGCCACGGCAAAACTTTTTGAGCAATGGCATCGATATATACGGATAAGTGAATAACAAAAACGCCTTTCTCTCTGAAAGGCGTTTTGCCTTTAATTCTGTTTCGTTATTCGTTTTGAAAACTCATAATAAATAGCTGCAGCAGAAAATATTTTCAGAACATCCCACCAAGAAAAAATTAAAAACCCGCTGAAAAATGCTTGTTTCAAATTATGAACCATTACCATATTTAGATAAAGTGTTCCGAAAGAAAAGATTATTATCATACCAACGAACATTGAAACACATATCCAAATAAAATTATTATACTTTTGTATAAGAGAACCGACAACAAAAGCGGCAATTGGAAAACTTAACAGATAACCGCCGGTAATACCAAAAAGTTTTGCGATACCGAATCCGCCGTGAGAAAACACGGGAAGCCCAAGCATTCCGGCAAATAAATAAACCGCTAAACTTATTGCCCCGTTTGTCGATCCTAAAAACGCACCGGCAAGCAGAACAAAAAAGGTTTGCAGCGTAAACGGAATGGGATGATTCGGAACTTCAATCTGCGCCCCGATTGCCGTAAGAATGGTGAAGAAAGAAATCCAAAATACTTTGGCTTTAATTGAATGATTTAAATTAAGAATATTCGGTATTACGGCGTCCTGATTCAACGAAATCATGAATTTCTCCTTTATATGAAAGTTTCTACAAAAATAGAAGCTATATCTTAGAATGTCAATACATTAGCTTAAGAATTTCATTTTTTTTGTGAGACCATTATGCTAACTTATAGTTTGTATCGAAGTTTCTTCTCAATCATTATAGAATTTTTAATATTTCTTATCGTTAAAAAAAATTGACAATACCGCTAAATTTCGCTATATTTATTGCCTAAATTTTGAATATAGTATCCGATGCCACAATTAAAAATTTTTGCCGGAAGAGCTAACAGACCCCTTGCAGAAAAGATTTCTCACTATTTGGGAGAACCTCTTGGCCGTTTAGATATTCAAAATTTCAGCGACGGAGAAATTTGGGTAAAGTTTATCGATAATGTTCGCGGTGCCGATGTTTTTTTAATTCAATCAACGCCGCCGCCGGCAGATAATTTATTAGAGCTGTTAATTTCTATTGATGCAGCAAAGCGGGCATCCGCAAGAAGAGTAACGGCGATTATTCCGTATTTCGGTTATGCACGGCAGGATAGAAAAGATCAGCCTCGGGTTGCCATTACCGCAAAATTAATTGCTAACCTGCTGACAAAATCCGGTGCGGATAGAGTTGTTGCCATGGATCTTCATGCACCGCAAATTCAAGGTTTTTTTGATATTCCGGTAGATCATTTATATTCTTCAATAGTCTTTATCGATCATATTCGGAAGATGAATATACCAGATTTGACCGTTGTCTCTCCCGATGTGGGGGGAATTAAGATGGCTCGAGCATATGCGAAACGACTTGATGCGGAGCTTGTGCTGATTGATAAGAGACGCCCAGCACCGAATGTTGTGGAGGTCATGAATATTGTCGGTGATGTAAAAAACAGAAATGTGCTGATTGTTGATGATCTCATTGATACAGCCGGAACTTTCACCAATGCTGTTTCAGCCTTAAAAAATGCAGGAGCAAAACAGATCTACGGCGCGGCAACACATCCTCTGCTTTCAGGAAAAGCATACGAACGCTTAAAGAATTCGGAAGTGGATAAATTGTATGTGTGTGATACCATTCCGTTAAAACAAGAGTCACCGAAGATTGAAGTTATGTCTGTTGCACAGATTTTTTCAGAAGCCATAGAGCGGTGTTTTCACAACAAATCTATCAGCACATTGTTTGATATTGATAAAGATAAGAGTATATAATTTTTTTTAGTTTATAAAGAGGAGTCAGTACCATGTCAGAAGTAGTTCTTGAAGCGCAAGTACGAACCAATATCGGTAAAACGTTAAACAAGGTTCGCAACGAAGGAAAAATACCGGGAGTATATTATTCTCGCGGAGAGGAAAATATTACGATTGCCGCAACACCTCTCAGCCTGCGGTCATTAATCTATACAACCAACACACATATTATCAATTTGAAACTCGACAACGGAGTTACAAAAACATGTATTCTTCGCGATGTGCAATTCGATCCTGTTTCCGATAAGCCCATCCATTTTGATCTGCTGGGTATTAAGGAAAACGAAACACTCACCGTTCAAATTCCTGTAATGCTGAAAGGAACGCCCAAGGGAGTGAAAGACGGGGGAACGTTACAGCATGTTATGCGCTTCGTCCGCGTTTCCTGTTTGCCGAAATATATTCCTGAACATATAGAATTAGATGTAACGGAACTTGGAATGAATCATACCATTCACGTTCGTGACGTAAAGCTGGAAAACGTTACAATTCTTGATAATGAAGCAGGAACGATTGTTGCCGTTATTCCGCCGACTGTTATTAAAGAAGAAACACCGGGTGCTGAAGCGGCTGCTCCTGCTGCGGCTGAACCTGAAGTTATTGCTAAAGGTAAAAAACCTGTTGAAGGCGAAGAAACAAAATAATTTAACATCTGTTCTTTGAAATTCGCAACGCCTCTGTGAAGTGTATTGTCTGTCTGGGAAATCCCGGAAAAAAATACCGCTATACGAGACATAACATCGGTTTTCTTGTTGCCGAAAATATTCTGCAGCATCATCCACCGGCGATTGAACGGCAAAATGCTCTGATGGATTTGCTCTCTTTTTCATTGCAACAAGAGAAGGTACTTTTACTGATACCATTGACCTACATGAATAACTCGGGAACGGCCGTTCAAATGGTGAAGGAAGATTATTCTCTTTCAACGAACGATATGCTTGTTCTCTATGATGATTTTCAACTTCCTTTTGGAACTCTTCGTATTCGACCTAAAGGAAGCGACGGAGGACACAACGGTATCGGTTCCGTTATTTATTCGCTGGAGACTGAAGCAATTCCACGATTGAGAGTTGGTGTTCAAACGGCGGAAATGCCGGATGCTCATACCCATGAAACAATGGCATCATTCGTTTTATCGAACTTCACAGAGAGCGAAATGAAACTTCTACCGCGCATTATTCAGTTGGCTGAAGAAGCTGTTTTCTCATGGCTTCAAGACGGCATTGAAAAGACAATGAGCGTGTATAATAAAAATTTTTTTCATGACACAAATGTTTCATGAGTTTTCATTAAGAAAACAAAATATTAACCCCTGCCCCGTTTGAAAAAGAACGGAGCCAAAAGTCCAT
>JACFMZ010000084.1 GCA_019455105.1 Bacteroidota bacterium
CGAAAAGGATAGAGCAGACGGCTCGGCAAAAAATATAAAAAAGAAAATTACTTCTTCTGCAGCTCTTTACGGATTTGACTTTCTAGTTTGAAATGCTCTTCGGCACTGATGCCGAGTTTTTCACGGAGGGAATTTAAAAAATCTGATTCTTCGGGAGTCACGACGCTGTCTTTCCACACGCCGCGCAAGGCATTGATGTACGCTTCATTTTTGGTGCCGCTCTCCATTTCGGTGAATTTTCCTTCGGTCATTTCAATGGCGGCTTTCATCACCAGCAGCAGCGCACGCTCATCGTTTGAAATGGTGCCGTCCTGCCACGCTTTTTGAAACACGGCTTCAATCAGCGCTTCGCCCTGGCCTTTGATGGAAATCGCTCCGCTTCCCGTCTTTGCCGTTTCCAGCTCTTTTTGAAGCTGCGCAATCTGCGCAAGACTTTCTGCTTTAGCAAGATCCAATTCTTTTTGATGCTTTTCTTTTACTTCACTCAATTCTTTTTTCAGTGCTTCAAGTTCTTTCGCATTTCCGCCGCCGGAGTTTTTCCGCATCTCGTACACTTCATTCGTCAGCGAAACAATTTTTTGATTCAGATTTTTTTCCTGCGACTCTTTCAACGACTGCGCTTCTTTTAGCTGCATGGTTAAGAGCGCAACATCGCGCTGCAGCTTTGCCTGCGTTGCGGAAAACTCCTGGCGCAGCGATTCAATTCTTCCGGAAGGTTCTTCTTTCGCTTTCGCCGGTGTTTCGTTTTTTGTTTCAGCTTTACCTTCAGAAGACGTTTCTTTCGGAGGAATAGGAACTTCTTGTTTTGGTTCTGCTTTTTGTTCTATTTTGGAATCTGTTTTTACTTCAGCTTTTGGTTCGGCTTTCTGCAGTTCTGCAGAATTCTCGTTCTTCTTTTCTTCCTGCGGTTTCGGCGCCTTTTCACCTTCAGATTTTTTCTTGTTCAGTTCTACAATGGAAGCATTAATGCGGTCTTTGTATGCCATGGCATACATATTATTCGGTTCAAGCGCCAGCGCCTTTCCGACTTCTTCCAGCGCTTTTTGAAACTCGGAAGACTTAATCAGCCGGTCTGCCGACTTCAAATATTCGCCGATCATTCTCTTTTGTGAATCTTTATCTGCAACAGCCATTTTTTACTACAATGATAAATTTTTATGATAAAAGTAATACAATATACCCAACAGGCGAGTGAATATCAATTTTCAGTTAAAATTATTTCCCGTCGCTTTTTACGCATGAAAAAACAAAAAAAGCAGAGCAGGATTTTTCTGGCTCTGCTTTACACGAAAAGTTTTTCTTATTGCACGCCGATTTCTTTTAAGAGAAAATCTGCTTCGGCAACTTTCTCCACATTCCACAACACATAGCGGATATCCACGCCGATGGAGCGGCTGTACTGCTCGTTCCAGGCATAATCGTTTACGGTTGCTTCAAAGGCACGGTCGAAATTTACGCCGATGAGTTCTCCGTTCGCATTTAAAATCGGACTTCCGGAATTTCCTCCGGTGGTATCCATATCATACAAAATATCAACCGGCAGGTCATTCAGTTTTTTATTTTTATATCTGCCGAATACTTTTTTTGCAAAAAGCTCGCGCACTTTTTTCGGCGTGTTATACTCATCCTGGTCAGAAGATTTTTCCAGCACCCCCCGAAGCGAACTTATCGGCGAATAATAAACGGCATCTGCAGGGCTGTACCCGCGAATATGTCCGAAGGTTAACCGAAGCGTGCCGTTTGCATCGGGAATAAAAGCGGTGTTCTTCCATTCCATTTTCACGTCAACTAATTTTGCCGAAAGACGATTCAACTCGCCGCTCCGTTTTTGACTGAGCGCGTTGTTCGCCGAAAGTTCCGGCTGCAGTGAACGGGCAAATTCTATCAACGGATCGTTCAGTTTTTTAATTTCTTCCGGAGACATTTCCATGGCACGGTAAATAAACTGTTCATCCTGCAAATGTGTGCCGGCAAAAATGCTGTCGGTAAAATGCTGCACGGCGGCAAGCGTATCGGCGCCGGAAACAATGCCGAGTGTTGCCATAATCAACTGATTCTTCGGCAGGTGAAGCGCATCGAGAATAATTTCGCGAAAGAAAATTTTATCTAACGGAACATAGGCGTTATGCAGCGCCAGCGCGGTGTTCTGTTTTAACAGCGGAATATTCCGTTCCATATACGCCGTCTGCCGTTCCGGATCCGGTTTTTGCCGCTCTTCGGTAAATTTCAGAATCATATTCGCCTGCGAAAGTAGCGTTGAACTGCCGAGAATCTGGCTGAGAATAAAATTGCGCGGTGCATCGGCGCGCATTTCCGCATAGACGTTTTTAATTCCCGCAAGCACGCCGCCGTATTCGGCTTTCCGTTTTTCCTCCGCATCAATAAATTTTTGCAGCTCTTCTTCTTCCGCAATTTTATTTTGAATAATCGGAAGATTTTTCAATCCTTTTAATTTTCCGCGATAATTTTTTTCCACATTTGCCAGACTTTTAATACGGGAAGTTAGTTTTAACGCCACGGCAGGATCATTCTTTCCCAGCAATTCCATCTGCTCAATCATCCACGCATATCGCTGCTGAATAGAGCGGAGACGAAAATCATTTTCGTACTGAAGATAATAGGATGTTTCATGGCGAAAAGTTCTGCCGGGATAGCCGAGAATAAAAACACGATCGTTTTCTTCAACACCGTTGGGGTTAACGCGGAAAAATTTTTTTGGCGTGAACGGAATATTTTCGGGAGAATAATCGGCGGAAGCACCGTCTTTTCCCACATACGCGCGGACAAATGAAAAATCTCCCGTGTGGCGGGGCCACACCCAGTTATCATCTTCGCCGCCGAACTCACCGATGCTGCGGGGCGGAACATAGACCAGCCGGACATCGCGAAGTGTTTTATAGATAAACAGTACGTACGTTTTTCCCGCAAACATTTCGGCAACAGAAGCGCGGTTTCCTTGTTGATGTTCTTCCACATCGGCAATAATTTTTTTGCTGTTCTTATCAATTATCCGTGAGCGTTCTTCCGGCGTAGTGGAGTCTGTAATTCCGCTCAGTACTTCTTTGGAAACATCACGATACGAATCAATAATGCGGACGGTAAGTCCTTTGGCGGGAATTTCTTCTGCTTTTGTGCGGGCAAGAAATCCGTTTTTTACATAATCATGTTCCAGAGAACTTGCCTGCTGCACCGCACTGAATGCACAGTGATGATTGGTAATAATTAATCCTTCTTTGGAAATAAACGAACCGCTGCAGCCGCCGACATTCACGCAGGCATCCACAAGACTAACGCCGTTTGGATTGTAAATATCCTGCGCGCTTATTTTAAATCCTTTGGCTTTTAAATTTATTTTGTGAATATCCGAAAGCGGATACATTCCTTCTTCGGCATACAGATGAAGCGAGGCGATAATGAGTAAAAGAGAAAAATATTTTTTCATACTGAACCTGTATTGATAACGTGAATATTGACTGAAGAAAAATAGGAAATGAAAGGGAGAGATGCACAGAAAAATTTACGCCGGAAAAGAAAAACGACATACTCCTTTCTGCTTCTTATTTTAAAAGCTCTTTCATCTTCTCCGCAATAAAGTTTGTTGCATAGACCGGCGCGATGCGGTACAGCAGATCGGTAAATTTTGCATCGCTGCCGACGTAAATTCTCTTTTTATTGTTTATTATTCCGTTGATAATAATTTCCGCCGCATCTTTCGGCGAGACGGGTTTAAATTTCTTCTTCTC
Source organism: Bacteroidota bacterium (assembly GCA_019455105.1). GTDB lineage: Bacteria > Bacteroidota > Ignavibacteria > UBA10030 > UBA8401 > JACFMZ01. The sequence continues at coordinate 3,744 of JACFMZ010000084.1, forward strand.
TGCTTCATCGGCAGCTGCTGATTGATGAATATCAACGCCGGAATTTTTTGTAATCTCTGTTCCGACCGCGCCGGGAAACACCAGACAGACATGCACTGATGTCCGCCGCAGTTCGGCATATAATCCTTCTGTTAATAATTTCACAGCCGCTTTGCTTGCTCCGTACACGCTTTGTCCCGGCACCGGCAGATACCCTCCCATGCTGGAGACGTTGACCAAACATGCTTCAGTGCGCTTGAGTAAATGCGGAAGGAAGATTTTTGTTACATGCAGCAAGCTGAAAAAATTTACATTGAACACTTTATGAATTTGTTCAAACGTTAAATCATTCACACGGATGAAAGGCTGAATTATTCCGGCGTTGTTAATAACAATATCAATGCTGCCGTGTGCGGCAAGAACTTTTTCCGGAAAGGAGTCAACGGCGTCTGTATCGGTAATATCCAAAACATGCAGCGAAAGATTCTGCGATGCTGCGCCGCTTAATTTCTTTGTCTCTTCCAGCGCAGTTTGGTTAATATCTACGGCGGCAACTTTTGCTCCTCTTACCAATAAATTCAGTACCATCTCGCGCCCCATGCCATTTCCGGCGCCGGTAATAACGACGGTTTTATTCTGTATTTGCATAATGATGACTCCGTAATTGTACAATTAGATGATTTCTCTGCGCCCTCTGCGTGCTTTTTCTCTTTGCGTCCTTCGCGTGAAATTATACCACGCAAAGCACGCTAAGATTTTTCGCAAAGCCCGCTAAGATGATTTCTCTGCGATCTCTGCGTGTTTTTTCTCTTTGCGTCCTTTGCGTGAAAACCGCTTTTACAAATTATTAACTATTCTATGTATTCCATCTTTTAACAACTTAGTATTAAAATTTATAAGCAGCGCCAATTTTTTATCGGACAATTTCGCATAGGTCAGAGTCTGTGCAAAATGAACCGGTGCCAGATTTTCCAATGACTTTATCTCAACAATCACCTTGTTTTCCACTAAAACATCTAAACGATACCCAACATCCTGCTTTATTCCTTTATACACCAACGGAATCGGAACCTGGGTTTTTACCTCCATTCCTAATTCTCTCAGGTCAAACGCCAACGCTGCCTCGTAAACAGACTCCAGCAATCCCGGACCCAATGTTCTATGCAGTTCCATTGCCGCCCCTATTATTTTATAGGATATTTCATTCTCATCCATATTCGTCAAACTTTAGGAAATGTGGTAAGGAAAAATTTTACTCTCTCGGTTTCTTAGAAAAATGCCGCTCTTTTTTCCGCTTATGAAAAATTAAAAAATTCTTTCAATTCAACTCTTTTCGTAAGAAGAATTTCTTTCTGTTATTCTTCAACTTGTTTTTTCAAAAAAATTTCATTGACCCGTTGTTTTATTTTTTGCCAATATTCCTATCCGAGCAGCGCAACAGTAACAACAAAAAATAATTCGCCGGTAATAACAACCACCGTTGTATAAAGTACTTTATCGGGAATTTCAAGAAACGGAAGAATCGGCGCGCCGATCCAGCATGCGACTGTAACGGCAAGAGCAATAAATCCGAGAGATTTTCTGATATTACTTTTCACGGCATCTTTTAACTTGATGGCGCATTGTTTCTATACTGCTCGTACTCTGTTATTTTTTTGCCAAGTCTCTGTTCAAGATACGAATTCGTTCCTTGTAATTGCTGTAAGATAAGCATCGCTTCGTTTCGGTATTGTTCTTTCTTTTCGGTATTCCAATGCCCTGGAGGTTTCTGCAGGTTTGTTATTCTATCGGCTAACTTAACCGCGCCGACTTCTTTCGGCAGAAGTTGAATCCGGCGTAAACAGTCTTTCATTTGTTCTTCATGAGGGAGATTTTTATTTTTTGTCAGCGCTTGAACCGCCTGTGCTGTTTCAGAGCCGAACTCTCGAGCAATTTCATCAGCCGTTGCCGAGGTATCTTCCAGCGTGTCGTGCAGTAAAGCGGTCTGCACGGCAAACGCTACATTAAAATCGGCGGAATGTTGAGAGGCGACCAAAATTTCCATTGCCACGTTGCTTAAGTGAACCACATACGGAAGCATTGTTCCGGGAACTGTTTGATTATTTTCCGAATGCTTGGCAGCGGCAAATTTTATTGCCTGTTGATAGATTGATTGTATTTCCATTGTGTAAGCTACATGGTTTGTAATGATTGTTAAAAAGTTACGCAAAATTTATATTTTCTTGAGAAGTCAATAATTCGCAGCATCTCTCCGTTTATGGTAAACCAAAAACTTCTCACTTTCAACTAAAAATTCCTCTTTTCATCTCTTCTTGAAGGAGTTCTTTATGTTGGTTACCTTACTACAGTTTGAGCAGAAATCCTTTTCCTTTTCACCATCTCCGGAGCGAAGATGAAAAAATTATTTTCACTTTTTGTATTACCTCTCTTTTTTCTTTCTGTTTTGCTTTCTGCAAAAGAAGCTGCGCGGCTTTCCAACGGAAAACCATCCCATGAGTATTGGCAGCAGCAGGCGGATTATTCCATAAAAGCGGAACTTGACGTTCAAAAGAAATTTCTTTACGGCAGCGGTGTCATTCGCTATTACAATAATTCTCCCGATACGCTGCATCAGCTTGTGTGGCATTTATATCAAAATATTTTTCGCAGCGATTCTTCTCCCAGAAAAAATAACGAGCAGACTGCACGCGTTGCCGGTTCAACGGAAGGAATAACGGTTGAATCACTTTCCGTCGGCGGAAAAGAACTGAAAACAATTATCGATGAAACAATTATGGAAGCGCCTCTTCCTCAGCCGCTTCTCCCGCATTCAACCATTGAAATTGCCGTACGCTGGAAATATGAAATCCCGAAAAGCGCCGAACTGCGCACCGGAAGCGCCGGAAATGATTTCGGCATCTGCCAGTGGTATCCGCAGATTGCCGTGTACGACGACCAGCGGGGTTGGGACCGCACACAGTATCTCGGCAGAGCGGAATTTTATCTGGAATATGGAAACTGGAATGTGGAAATGACCGTTCCGAAAAATTTTGTTGTTGCCGCCACCGGCGTGCTGCAAAATGCCGCCGATCTTCTTTCGCCGGAACAGCTTCGCCGTTTGCAGACTCTCTCTGCGGATTCGATTTCTCATATTATTCTTCCGAGTGAAACAAGCCAATCTGCAGACAGCGTGAGCGAAGAAAAACAAATTTGGAAGTTTTCCGCGGAACAAGTGCGCGATTTTGCCTGGGCGGCTTCTCCGAATTTTGTTTGGGACGGCACAAAAACACGCGGCGGCGTAAACATTTACGCTTTCTATAAAGCAAAAGATTTTCGCGCTTCTTTTCCGCTTCTTCTCAGCAACGCCTCTAACTGGAATGAAGGAGCCGTAATGGCAAAACATGCCATAGAATTTTTTTCTGCACGGTACGGCGCATACATTTATCCGCAGGCAACGGTGGTTTCCGGTCCGGTGCGCGGCATGGAATATCCGATGTTCATCTTTGCGGATGACGGCGATGCGCTTTCCAACAGTCTGGAACTGGTAATTGCCCACGAACTGGGACACGAATGGTATCCTATGATGATCGGCAGCAACGAAACAAATTATCCTTTTATGGATGAAGGCTTTAACACCTACATCACCTCCAATGCGGTTACCGATTATAGCGGCGAAAACGGATTGCTCAACAAAGATTTTATAAAAAAATATTCGTGGCTTAATCTTCCGGAAAACAACGAACGTATTTTTGAGCAGAGAATTTATCTGAACGAAGCGCGGAGCGGACGAGGAGCTTCCATTCTTTCGCATCCGTATGCCATACCAAATTTTGAATACGGCGTAATGGCGTATATGAAACCGGGCAGCGTTATGGTAATGCTGGAAGATTTGCTCGGCACGGAAACTTTTAACGCTGCCATGCTGGAATATTACCGGCGCTGGAAATTAAAACATCCGTACCCGAATGATTTTTTTAACACCATTGAAGATGTCACGGGAAGAGATCTCGACTGGTTCTGGCACGAATGGTTTGAAGAAACCTGGCGTCTCGATCTTGCCGTGGATAATGTGCGGAATGAAAAACATCAATCCTTCTGGAAAACAACCGTTACGCTGGAAAATAAAGAGCAAGCGGTAATGCCGGCAACGCTTCGCTTAACGTTAGCGGACGGCTCTTCGCGTGATGTCCGCTTTTCCGAAACGCTGTTCGACCGAGGCAATAAAGCGGATTTTGTCATTGATTCGCTCCCCGCAAAAGTTACCAACGTGGTTATTGACCCGAAGATGATGCTTGCCGATGTGAACCGGCTGAATAATTCTTGGAACATGCCCCGCATTGAATTTGATTACGGATTGAATCTTCTGAATGCTCTTCTTCCTCCGCTCGATGCGTATCGGATAAATTTTGCACCGGCAGTCGGTTTTAATCTGCGGGACGGATTTGAAATCGGCACGAGCATTAACGGAAGTTATTTAGCAACCGACCATAATTTTACGCTGAATGTAAAAGAAGGAATCCGAAGCGGCGTTCCTGATTATGAACTTTCTTATTCAACGCCGCTCCGCATCTTCGATCCGGAATTGGTTACGGAAGCAAAATTTTTCCGATTGGACGGGTTCACCGGCGGAACATGGAATATGAAAAAAACATTTCTGCGCCAGAAAAGTATTCTCGGACGGTATCGCCGATCGCTTACCATTACAACAAATTTTCTTTCCATCCGCATCAACGACCGGCGCTATCTCGGCAGCCCCGCCGATTGGGATTTGAAAGGAAGACTCGATGCCGGATTTATCACTCTGCAGTATGCGGAAAATTTTCCCTCCTTCTATTTTTTCGCAGGGCTTAATAACGAATTTAGCATACCGAGTTCCGCCTACCGCTACGCCAAACTTTCCGCCGAAACCCGCATTGCATTTCTGCTTCCGTTCGGTATAAGAGTGAACGGGCGTCTCTTCGCGGGAAATTCCGGCGGCGTTGTGCCGGCGCAGACAGCTTATTCCTTAACACAAGCCTCACATCTGGAACGCTTCGATGAGTGGCTCTTCCGTACGCCTGTTTTCGGACAGACGTTCCGCTCGCATTTTACCAAAGCAGGAGGCGGAAACGTTTTTCTTTCACACGATACTTCCGCCGCAAATATTGCCGCCGCAAATGTGAGTTTAAATTTCGGCAATGTAAAACTTTTCGGCGATGCCGGCTCGCTGTGGGATTCAACCCAAACCCGCATGAAGCAATTTTTTTATGATGCAGGAATTGCGTATCAACTTTCATTCAACGACGCAGGGGGCGGATATATTTCACTCGGCGGCTGGGAATTCGGAATTTATCTTCCGCTGTGGGTTAAAGATCCTTCCCGCCCGAAGGAAAATGAATTTGCGTTCCGCTGGAATTTAGTTTTCGGATTGCGGTGGTGAAGTGAAAAATGTTACCCGGTTCAGCGCTGCCGCTCTTTTGTTTATTTCGCCGCTTTAAATAATTTGATAACAACGTAAAGTATAGGAAGAAAAATTATCGCTAAAGTTATCGGCAGAAACCAAACTCCGAGACCGACGGCTTGACCGTTTACGTTTCTGACGGTCTGCACGATAATAATGCAGGGAAGAAGAACAATAAAATACCCCGCAGCAAGCTGCGGGGTATTTGGTCTAGAACAACGAGAGTTACGTTTGATGAAGCTGTGTATACTCCTGTTCTCGTCCTTTTTCTTTTACATATTTTAAAATCGTCTCTTCGTTTCCATTACGACTTACGCTGTAAAAACTTCTCGACAATACTTTGCCGGACACATTAGATGATATAACAAAACTGAAACATTATGGCTTTTGTGGATGTATTTGCTCACAATGCCATTTTAACACTTTTCATTAACCGATGCAAGCATCGGGGTGTTTACCAAAAAAGATTAAAAACACGTTTTTCAGATTAAGTCTCTTCTTGTTGCGTTCTTCTGGCTTGCCTTTAACGGTTCGCGGCTTGAAGCAGGACGGATTTAACCGACTAATGTTAATACGAAGATAATACTTTTTTCTTACCGAAAACATTCAATCAAAGTACGTCACCCGCTCTCTTGCAAAACTGATGTTGGCCGCCGGGCTACTGTTCAGAGGGAGTTCGGTCGTCATGATTTTGCAGAATGTTTAGTGAGCCACGCTATTGCTCCGTTTGTGTTTTGCCAAATATGTTGAGCAAAGTGAGCATAATAATCTGCTTCGTTTCCGTCTCCAAATCCGTAATGGTCTGCCAATTCCGTTACCGGTTTATTTGATAACAGTCGTTTCGCAACATGCTTATTTTGCTTAAGTGCTTTACTTAATTGATTGTTAGCATTTTCTGTATCTCCTTCAGTCTTGAAAGAAAACAATGCACGGTTAAAAAGAGGGAAAGCCATACTGTCCTCCTCAAACATTTTCGCATATTTCAAAAACTTTTTGTTTTCGTCAAGTTGAATTAAGTAAAGTAGGAGTTGGTCTCTCACACCCTGATTGTCGTTAGGATTTAACTCAATCATTTCTTCAAGAATTGCAACACATTCTTTTACCTTTCCCATTCTATATAAGCAGTCGGAGTAATATTGCAAGCAACGCATAAATGGTCTTGTTTCGTGAAAACCCCAAAACATTCCTTTGTGTTCTTCTAAATACTTTCCACCAAATATTCGCCTGCCGATTAAAATTCCTTTTTCGTAAAATATGCTTGCAAGTTCTGCTGTTCGCTCGATTGAACCTAAATACTCGTATGCTTCAATACAATCGGGGTCAAGTTGTAATGCTTTCTCAATATTTATTTTCGCTTTTGCCGGTGTCAATTCGTAAGCCGAGATAACTAAGTCTTGTGCTTGCTCTTTAAAATTCAATACCTCTTTTGGAAATGAAGGAATTTTTTGTCCGATTATGTTGTCCATGAACTTGCGAACATCATCCTCTGATTTGAAGTTCTGCGTTTCAAGAAGTCTTTGCAGGTCGGTCATTATTTTGTTGTGTTCTTTACTCATAAGTCAAAGATAAAAAATTAGTTATCCTGTTTTGATTGGGCTTTGAAAATTTGTCAAGTTAATAAAATAGAGATTTTGAAAGTTTGCACGGTCGTTCTATATATAATGCAGCTAACGGTTTGGGTATTGCCGCAGACGGGGACTTTTATCACAAAACCCGAAGCGAAGCCGACACTTCAAATATACTAAAATTTTTCAAACGGAAAACTTCACCCCCGCTTGCGCCAAACTGGCTGTTGGCGGCTGGTGTTCTCATTTTTGTTTTATTGGTATCCATATTTCTTCTTCCGATGTCGGGTCGTTGTTTTTGTATTTGTCGCCCAAAACTTCAAAGTGTGGTCTGTCATCTAAAACATAGTCTGAACTTGGCAGCCACGTTCCCAAAATGTATTGAAAAATTGAATTGTCTGTGCTTAAACCTTTGTAGTCAAAAACTGCATAAAGTCCGCTTGGCAAAATAAAAGTTTCCATTTCGCTCGGCACGTTGTCAAAGTCCGTTACTTCAACAGTTGCCCACCTTTCAAATTCGTTTGTCGGTTTGAAGTCTGCAAAATGTGTCGGCTTGTAAATAACCATTGAAATTAAATTGCCTGTCAAGTTGTTGGTAATTTCTTTTCTTCTTGGTGAAAAACTCCGCCAGAGTTCGCCTAATTTGTAGTTTGCAAAACTCATCGTTAATCGCTTTCCGACTAATTTCTTTTCATTTGTCGTTTCAATTCTTGGTGTCATTTTTCTATATCAATATTATATTTGTCTAAAAGACCTGAAACGCCTAAAATAGAAAATTTTGCTTTCTTAATTCGGTTAGTTTCCGGGTCAATAGAATAATTGTAAGAAGTCCGAAAGTCGGCTTTTTCAAGTATTGTGTGGTCAAAAATGGCTTGTGTCAAATCGCAGTTGTCAAACACCGCACTTGTCAAGTCGGTTTCTGTAAAGTCTGTTTCATGTAACTGTGAATTTTTGAAAATTGTCTTTTTAATTTTTGTCTTGTAAAACGAAGATTGATTGAGTTGGCAACCGTCAAACGAAAACGAAAGTCCAAACTCGTTGCAAGTGTCAAACCGAAGTCCCAACATTTTGCACTCTTTGAATTTCACGTCCCGAAACACTGTCTTGTTGAGTTTTGTCAAACTGAAATTACAGCCGTTGAATGTGCAGTCAATAAACGTAAATTCTGAAAGGTCGCTGTTGGCAAAGTTGCAACCGCTGAAAATGCAGTTTTCGTATTCGCCTTTTGTCGGCAAAAAGTTTTTGTCAAAAGTTGCGTCTTGAATATATGTTTCTGTCATTTGTCTGTTCTGTTATTTTGAACGATGTCGTATTAGACTTGCTGCAAAAGGTTTGGGGCTTGGTGTAGTGGCGTATTTTTAGCACAAATGCTGAATAGAATTACTATCGTTCAATCGAAGCCGTTCAGCCCCGCTTTTGGCAATACCTTGTTATGGGCTGCCAAACTTTCGTCCAATGTTAGTTGTGGTTGTTCCATTGCGTTAATCTTCTAAATGTCGTGTCGCACATTTTGCAATTTGGTCGTCTGACGGTGCTAAGTCAAACTCAAATTTTAATTGTGGTTGTGAATAAAGTTTGTTCTTTGTGAATTTTGAAATCCATTCTTCAAATTTTTTGATTGTCGTTTGGTCGTCAAACACTAAATGTTTTTGTCCTCGTCTGATAATATGCTTCAGTTCTTGCGGTAATGGTCTTGGTTCGTCACCGAAATAATAAAAGTGTTTGGATAAAAGTGAAAACTGTCCGCCCAAGTCCCGTTTTACGTTGTCTTGGTTGTGAACGCTTTTTCTCAAGGTCGGTGGGTTAGCAGTTGAAAAGTCGTAAATGCAGTCGCCCATACGCAAACGGAAGTCACGGTTAAACCATTTTGGAATTTTCTTTACTAAATGCTGTCGGCAAAATTTGTCGTAGTCGGCAAGCGAAAGTTTTTTGTCACTTTCATAGCATAAACAACACTGTCGGAAAGGTCGTAAGTGTTTCCGTCTTTTAGTCGTGAGTTTTTAGAGCCAGTCCCGATAACCCAGTCGCCAACGCTGGCTTTACGTCTAATGTCAGGTTTGCAAATTGTTAAAGTGCAAGTTCCCCAAAACGGATTTGGTGCTGCTCCATCGTCATACCGTAAAACATAAGAGTAAAGTTTTTGCGTCATTGTTGTCTGTCAGTTTATTTGTTGCACGGTCGTCAAATTGGTTGCCCATAACGTCCGGCGGCTTGGCGCAGGGCGGGGGAACACAAATGTTCGCGCGGGTGTGAACGCTTGAAAGTCCGACAGGACTTTCTGCGGGCAAACACCCCGCCTTGTGCCAAACCGCTTGTTGCCTGCTGGGGTTTATTATTCAACTTCTGTATATCTTATTTTGGATTCGACCATTGAAATATCGGTTTTCAATATTTTAATATCATCGCTGTTTTTACTTCATCAAGGGTTTGGGCAGCGATTTCTCTTGCTCTCTTACTTCCCGAAAGCAGCAAATTCAAAACTTCGCCTTTATCTTTTTCGTATTCTGCTCGTCGTTCTCGTATTGGTTTAAGAAACTCTTGCATAATATCATTTAAACGATTTTTCAATACGACATCGCCTAATCCGCCTCGTCTGTAATGGGCTTTTAATTCTTCCAATGTTTCTTTGTCGGGGTCAAAAGCATCTAAATAGGTAAACACAGGGTTGCCTTCCACTTTGCCTGGGTCGCTAACGTGAAGGTGATTTGGGTCTGTGTACATTTTTTTGATTTTTCCCTTAACAGTTTGTTCATCGTCAGATAAATAAATAGCATTGTCTAACGATTTGCCCATTTTTTCATTGCCGTCAGTTCCTGGCAATCGAACTGTTTGAGAAAGCATTCCTTTACATTCAACTAAAACATCACAGCCATATATATAGTTGAATCTTCTTACAATCTCGTTGGTCTGTTCTATCATAGGAAGTTGGTCTTCGCCAACAGGAACAATAGTTGATTTAAAAGCGGTAATATCCGCTGCTTGGCTGATAGGATATGCTAAAAAACCAATAGGGACTTTAGTCGCAAATCCTTTCTGATTCATTTCTGTTTTTACAGTTGGGTTTCTCTGTAATCGTGCCAAAGAAACAAGATTCATATAGAATACTGTTAATTCGGCAAGTTCTGGAATAAGCGATTGGATAAAAAGAGTCTGTAAAATAATTTGTGTAAATAGGATTTTTCATTACAATAAATGTT
>JACFMZ010000085.1 GCA_019455105.1 Bacteroidota bacterium
TACATACCGACCTCCTTCCTTCTCACTGTTGTATAACTAAAGAGAGAGCAAAGATTGTGCCGCCAACTATCACCCAATAAATGCGTGAAATTCCAAATTTTTTAGTCTAATTTTCCGAATGTTAGGAAATTATCTGTTGAAATTTCATCTATGAAAATATATTTATACTTCTAATTCCCATTTTTCCGGGGAGCGCCATAAACCGGAAAGAAGCATTTCCCGCATGAGAACAAATTCTTTGGGAAGCTTATCGTACAGTTTAATAAATAGTTCTTCATGCGAAAGGATTTCTTTTTTCCATTGTTCTCTATCTATCGACATGAGGTTATAAAATTGTTCCTGGGAAATATCGTGCCAGCCTGCCCAGTCCATATCTTCATAACGGGGCATCCATCCAAGAGGAGATTCAATGGCAAAGGCTTCACCATGAACTCGTTCAACAATCCATTTTAATGCACGCATATTTTCGCCGAAGCCGGGCCAGAGAAAATTTCCTTCCGCATCTTTTCGAAACCAATTGACGCTGAAGATACGCGGCGGATTGTGAATCTCTCTTCCAAACTGAAGCCAATGATTAAAATAATCTGCCATGTGATAACCGCAGAAAGGAAGCATCGCCATTGGATCGCGGCGAACTTCACCCACTGCACCGACTGCAGCAGCCGTTGTTTCAGAACCCATTGTTGCCGCCATATAAACGCCGAAGTTCCAATTGAACGCCTGCATAATAAGAGGAACCGTTGTGCTGCGGCGACCGCCGAACACAAACGCGCTAATAGGAACTCCTTCCGGACTCTCCCAATCTTTATCTATTGAAGGACATTGATTGGCCGGCACCGTAAAGCGGGCATTGGGATGCGCAGCTTTACGTCCGCAATCGGGAGTCCATTCTTTTCCCTGCCAGTCAATTAATTTCTTCGGCGGTGTTTTGGTCATCCCTTCCCACCACACATCGCCGTCCTCCGTCATGGCAACATTGGTGAAAATAGTATTTTTAGAAATTGTCTGCATCGCATTGGGATTAGAATTCATAGACGTACCCGGTGCAACGCCAAAATATCCTGCTTCAGGATTTATTGCATAAAGTTTTCCGTCATTTCCCGGTTTTATCCATGCAATATCATCGCCGACAGTTGTTACTTTCCATCCGTTGAATGCCTTCGGAGGAATGAGCATTGCAAAATTAGTTTTTCCACAGGCACTGGGAAATGCTGCCGCCACGTACGTTTTTTGTCCTTTAGGAGATTCAACACCGAGAATAAGCATGTGTTCGGCGAGCCATCCTTCATCCCGCGCCATAACAGAAGCAATACGCAATGCAAAACATTTTTTTCCCAGTAAAGCATTTCCGCCGTATCCGCTTCCGTACGACCATATCTCGCGAGATTCAGGAAAGTGAACAATATATTTGTGATCTTTATTGCAGGGCCAAGGAACATCTTTTTCACCGTTGTTCAACGGAGCGCCGACGGAATGAACGGCAGGCACAAAGGCACCGTTTGTACCCAAAACGTTATAGACTTCTTTTCCCATTCGTGTCATAATGCGCATATTAGTAACAACGTACGGAGAATCGGTTACTTCAATTCCAATATGTGAAATTGTTGAACCTAGCGGACCCATACTGAACGGTATTACATACATCGTTCTGCCTTTCATGGAGCCGGTAAAAAGTTCTTTCAGAATATTTTTCATCTCAACAGGATTCATCCAGTTGTTTGTCGGTCCCGCATCAGATTTTCGTTTGCTGCAAATAAATGTTCTATCCTCTACGCGCGCAACATCGGAGGGATCGGACAATGCTAAAAAACTATTCGGTCTTTTTTCAGGATTTAACCGCTTAAAGGTTCCGGTTGAAACCATCAGCTCGCACAAATTGTCGTATTCTTGCTGCGATCCGTCGCACCAGTGAATTGAATCCGGAGTTGTTAACTCGGCAATTTTCTTTATCCATTCTTTTACTCCTTCATGTTTTATGTATGAGGGAATATTCATAGTAAACCTCGCGCTGTGCTAAAATTATTAATTATTTTTTTGCTTGCCGGAAAGCTGAAGTTCTTCCAATTTCCGATACAGTGTCGATAAACTTAATCCTAATTCTTTTGCCACCCGCTCTTTATCGAAACTATTTTCTTTCAGTTTATTTTCAATATACTGCCGCTCAAAATTATGGACGGCATCTTTCAAAGAAAGCCCTGTTGACATATTGGAAGCAACGGAAGGATTGACCAACCGCTGTAAATCTTCCGGCAAATGCTGAATATCTAAATATTCTGCGTCGCAGAAAATCATCGCCCGTTCAACAACATTCTGCAGCTCACGCACCTGTCCTTTCCATTGATGGCGGACAATAGCATTCATCGCATTGTTTGTTATTCCTTTGATATTCTTTCCCATTTGATTTCGCAGATTGGTGATAAAGGTATTGACTAAAAGCGGAATATCGTCAATCCGTTCGTTCAAATCCGGCAGATGAATTTCTACCACATTCAGCCGGTAAAATAAATCTTCACGAAATTTTCCTTTAGCAATTTCTTCCCGTAAGTTGCGGTTGGTGGCGGCAACAATTCTTACATCAATAGAAATTAAATCATTGCTCCCCACGGGCTGAATTTCACGCTGTTCAATTGCCCGCAGCAGTTTTACCTGCATGTGAAACGGCATTTCGCTGATTTCATCTAAAAACAAAGTGCCGCCGCTGGCAACTTTAAACACGCCGTCTTTATCCGAAACGGCTCCGGTAAACGATCCTTTCTTATGTCCGAAAAGTTCGCTTTCAAAAAGAGTTTCCACAATGGCACCGCAGTTAATTGCCACAAACCGTTTTGCTTTTCTGCTGCTGTTAAAATGAATGGCGCGGGCAACAAGTTCTTTTCCTGTTCCGCTGCCGCCGGTAATCAGCACCGTTCCTTCGCTGCGGGAGACTTTTTCAATGGTGGAAAAAACCCGCTTCATCGCATCGCTCTTGCCGATAATATTATGAAAATCGTACTTGCGATTTACTTCCTGGCGCAGCAGCGTATTTTCCATTGTTACGTTGCGGTACTCAAACATTTTCTTAACACGAAAGACCAAATCGTCAAACTCAATCGGCTTAAGAATATAATCATACGCCCCTTTCCGCAGCGCACCGACTGCCGTTTCAACGGATGCATACGCAGTAATGATAATGACGAATGTTTGAGGAAACCGTTCGGTGATCTTTTCCAACAGTTCTATCCCGCGCATCATCGGCATTTCAATATCCGTAATCACCAAATCAAACGTTGAATCATTCAGTTTCTCAAACGCCGCTGCGCCGTTCTCTGCTTTTTCAACATGATAGCCTTCTTTTTCCAAAATAATGGCAATGGAATCCCGAATAATATCTTCATCATCAACAACAAGAATTTTTTCAGCCATGATATGTACCTTTCACCGGTAATGATATTTCAAAAGTTGTTCCTACGCCGACTTCGCTGACCACGTGAATGTCTCCGCCGAAGTTTTTTATTATTCCAAAACTCACCCACAATCCAAGCCCCGTCCCTTTTCCTGCTTCTTTTGTTGTAAAGAATGGATCAAAAATTTTGTCAATCTGATGTTCCGGAATTCCGGTTCCCGTATCGGAAATATGCACCTGCACTTTATCTCCTTCTAGAAATGAGGCAACTTCAATAGTGGCTTTCATTCCTTCGCACACATCCACCGCATTCATTAAAATATTTATAAACACCTGCACCAGCTGATCGGCAACGACCTGAACCTGCGGAAGTCCTTCTGCCAGCTGTATGGAAAATGTTAAGTCCCGGACTTTTTTCCCGTATTGCACAATGTTCAGCGCATCTTTAATAACATTATTAACATTTACGCTTTGCACAACATAACCAGAGGGACGGGAAAAATCCACCAGCTCGCGGATAATTTTGTTTATGCGGTTGACCTGATTTTTTACTAACTCTAATTTTTCGCTGACAAATTCTTCTTTCGTCGTTCTTTGAATCAATTGAACTAAGGACGAAATTGCCGTAAGCGGATTCCCGACTTCGTGCGCAATGCCGGCAGCAAGCGTGCCGAAGGTTTCCATCTTCTGTGAACGGACAAGCTGCTGTTCCAACATTTTTTGCTCGGTAATATCTCTGTGTGCGCCAAGAAAACCGACCACTTCTTTTTCTTCATCAATAATCGGCGAAATCACTAATTCCGAATAAAACAATTCGCCGTTCTTTCTGCGATTTTGAATTTGCCCGATCCACTGTTTACCGGAAAGAATATGGCTCCAAACGTTTTTCCAAAATGTTTTAGACTGCTTTCCGCTGCTTAAGATATTCGGATTTTTTCCAATCAATTCATTCTGCGAATATCCGCTGACTCGCTCGTACGCCGGATTAACGTAAATAATTTTTCCGCTTGCGTTGGTAATTTGAATGGGATTTACCGTTTGATAAATAACTTCCGAAAACCGCAGCAGCTCAAGTTCTTTATCATGAAGTTCAGTAACATCACGAATAATTAATAAATAGTCTGCCTCGTCAGAACTGCCGTTCAACAGTGTTAAAATACATTCCGCAAAAATTGATTCGCTGTGCGGAAAATTCCATTGGGCACGAAACGTGCTTTGAGAATTCTTTATAGAATCTACAAATCTTGCGGCACCATCGGCATTAAAAAATTCTGTAATTAGTTTCTGCCCGGAAAGATATTTGCCTAATTTTAATTTAACGCGCGTATTATAATCTATTACTTGGCCGGACGCTTTGATGATAAAAGCAAAATCGGGAAGAGAGTAGAAAACATTTGAGTAAAGTTCATTAGAAAGCGCCATATCATTCGTTCTCAATATTGAGAAAAGTACGATTATTTCGCTGATAATACAATAAAAAACCCATTCATAGAATGGGTCAAAAAACGAAGAAATTGTAAGCTTTTTCTATTAAACTAAAATATTGTCGAGGTAAAAACTTTATTAATTTAACGAAACCATTGGTAATTGATTCATTGACGTTTCATGAAGCATTACCATTTCTAATTGGTATGTATAAAATTTATCCAACGGAAGCTGTGATAAAATTAAACGAGCTTGCTCTATATTTTTTTCTGCAATAACAATCCACATTTTAGTCCGTGCTGAATTCAGCGTGTAGCTTAAAATTTTCTGCTGACGCATCAGTTCATTCAGTTTAGTATGCTGATCCGGTATAAGAGAAGTAAACTCTTGTGAAAAATATGACGGTAATTCTACCTGTGCTATATATAAACTCATTCTGGTTTCCTTTCAAAATTCTGTTACAAAACTTTTAGCGAAGTCATAGAAACAGAACCCATCACAATTTTTTCATTAAAAAATTCAATTTCTTCGTTTCGATCTTTTAAGCCGAGCACATAGAGAAGAGGCAGATAATGTTCCGGTGTGGGAACAGCTAACGACGATGCCGTCCCAAGATCATGGTATCGGATCAATTTATTATCTTCACTTTCGGAAATATATTTCTTCATAAGCTTATCCATCTCCGCTGCCCAGTCATATTCTGTGTTGGGATTTTTCCAATTTAAAATCCGTAAGTTATGCACAATATTTCCGCTGCCGATAATCAATACTCCTTTTTTTCGTAACGGGAAGAGCTGCGAAGCAAGCTCGTAATGCCATGCAGAGTTTTTTGTTCCGTCAATACTTAATTGTAACACCGGAATATCGGCATCGGGATACATTTGTTTCACCACGCTCCAGCATCCATGGTCCAGTCCCCATTCATGATCAAGCGTTGTTTCTGCTTTTGTCAGTAAACGAGAAGTTTCTTCTGCAAGCATCGGATTCCCCGGCGCAGGATATTGAACAGCATTTAATTCTTCAGGAAATCCGTAAAAGTCGTGAATTGTTTTCGGCTGTTCCATTGCCGTAACAAATGTTCCGCGTGTAAACCAATGCGCAGAAATACATAATACCGCCTCAGGTCGGGGAAGCTCCTTCCCCATTGCTTTCCATCGGCGGCTGAATTCATTATCTTCAATTCCGTTCATCGGCGAACCATGCCCGACAAACAGCATCGGCATCTTCTTTCCATGATTCGGTAACGCATCAGAAAACTTTTGAAGCGGCGACAATGAATTCATTTTTTAATTTTAGTTTTGTTTATTTAACTCAATTCCAATTTCTAACTTTACATCCTCGCCGACAACAATTGCTCCGGCTTCTGTTACTGCATTCCATTGAAGACCATAATCAAAGCGATTCACCTTTCCGGTTATTTCAAAACCGGCAACATCCACGCCGCCGAATCCTTTTGAAGAACCGTTATAGGTAACATGAAGCGTAATTCCTTTTGTTGTTCCGCGAATGGTTAAATCGCCCGTCATTTCATAATCGCTGTCTGATTTCTTTGTCATCGATTTCGATTTAAAAATCAGTTTTGGATGCTTTGCGGCATCAAAAAAATCTGCAGATTTTAAGTGTGCATCGCGCTGTTCATTTTTTGTATTAATGCTGTTTATATCTGCTTCAAATGAGATTTTTGCATCGGAAAAATCTGCGGCGTTTGCTTCAACCGTGCCGTTAAAATTATTAAATTGACCGGTAACCGTTGAAACAAGCAGATGCTTTACCTTAAATTTAATTTCTGAATGATCTTTATCTATTTTCCAAAGTGCCATAGCGCTCTCCTTTATTTTTTTAGTTGTAATGTTAAGCTTTTTAAAGCCAGTAAGTTTTGTTTTATAATTTCTTTTGTTGTTTCATCTAAAAGGTTTCCCTTATCATCAAATTTTTGATTTGCCTGTGCGACCATAACTTCATGTTTGCTTACGGGAAACATATTTAAGAATTTGAATACCGGCAGAAATGCCAGCTGCAAACGCGCTCCGCCCCATAAACCGATTGTTGCGCTCATTACCGAAACCGGCTTGCCGATAATCGGAGCATCTTTTCCCCGCGATGCCCAATCAATGGCATTTTTTAATCCGCCGGGAATTGAATAATTATATTCCGGAGACACGAACACCAGTGCATCGGCTTCGGCAATTTTTTTGCGAAATTCCGTTACTACAAGAGGACGTTTTTCTTCTTCATAATCGCCGTCATAGAGAGGCAGGTTTCGAATTTCAACAATTTCCATTGTTACCTCTTCCGGCAGAAGAGCTGCAACGTTGTTCAATAATTTTGTGTTATAAGAATCTTTGCGCAGACTTCCCGATATTCCTACAAATTTTACGTTCGACATTTTATGAATCCTTTTTTGCCACAACAAATTCCATTGAGATAGAAAGCTCCACCTCTTCACCGACAAGAAGACCGCCGGTTTCCATTGCGCGATTCCATTTCAACCCCCACTCTGTTCGATTGATGGTTGATGTTGCCTTAAACACAATACGCTCATTTTGATCTGTGCCGATTTTCCCTTTATATACAGCATCTAAAGTTACCGGTTTGGTAACTCCGTGCATTGATAAGTTTCCGCGAATGAGATATTTTTTCTCGTTCTGTTTTTCAATGGAAGTACTGGCGAAGGTTATCAGGCTGTCAACATCGGCATTAAAAAAATCTGCACTCCGTAAATGATTATCACGCGGTTTTATTCCTGTATCAATGCTTTTTGTTTTAATTTTTACATTAATCACGGCGTTGGAGAAATCGGAAGGTGAACTTGTCATTCGTACTTCAAAGTCATCAAATTTTCCCGACACTTCCGATATCACCATATGTGATACGGTAAACCCAACTGTTGAATGAGCTTTATCCGCCACCCAATTAGTCTGTGAAAATGCCGGTACCGCAATGATCAGCATCAGAATTCCGTAGTTAAATATCTTTTTCATTCTTCTCCTTGTGATTATGGTTATAGTTTTGTTTTTAAAGTTGTTCCTAATTTTTTTAACAGCTCCGAAAGCTGAATAATTTCTTCTTCAGTAAGCGACCGGCAGATTAACTCTTCAACATACTTAGCATGTTGAACAAATGTTTTGTTAAATAGGTTCTGTCCTTTTTTTGTTAATCGGATAATGGATGCCCGGCGGTCTGCCGAATCTTTTACTCTTTCAACAATGTTCAACTTTTCAAGATTATCAATAACCACGGTTGTGTTTCCGCCGGACATTAATTTTTTAGAACAGATTTCACCAATTTTCATAGGACCTAAATGCCCGAGTGATTCAAAAATTCCGAATTGCGAAGGCGTAAGACCGTATCGTTCTATATCTTTTGCCGTAAGCATGGCAAGCGTATCGGTTGCGCGGACAAGCTTGACCAGAAGGCTTAAAGCTAAATCGGCATTTTTCCCGTATTTCTGCGTTGTTTTCATCGTTTATTTTGAATTATTAAATCACTAATTCAAATATAACTAATTAGTAATATATTGTCAAGTAACAGTTGTACTAAGAATACAGAATTATTTTTTCGTTACTCAATAATTACTTGTTTATCGTAAATTGAAAGGTGAAGATTAGGTTCTATTCCTTTAAGAATAGTTTGGATGCGTCCGGAGTCGCCGTAAAATACCATGACTAATTTTTTCGGCTGAAAGAGTGCTTGAATAGTTTCGGAAAATAATGAAGGCGTGATAGAATCAATCTCCTGCACATATTCTTCTTTTGAAAGTATAGGAATACCGTACCGATCAAAATTAATTCTGCTTGTTAATTTATATTTTCTATCTAATTGATAGGCAAAACGATTTTTAAAGGTAGAAGGACGTTCCTGCAACCGGCTGATAAAATTTTTTTCATGTTGAAAATTTTGTATATGCTCTAACAATGCCGGGTAGAGATACTGCGAACTTTCGTTGGATGGGTCGGAATAATATATCACTCTTCCTAACCGCGTCGTTCCGGGGAGAACCGTAGCGTAAGCGCCGTAGCACCATCCCTTTTTATTTCGCAGCTCATCAAATAAATATCCTTCAAAGCTTCCTAAGGCATCAACAATTAACGACAATGCAAAACGCCTGCTGTCCAACGCCGATAATCCCTGATGCGACCACATTAAGCGGTCATTTGTCGCATTCTCAAGATGAATAATGTGCGCTTCACAGACGGAAATGTTTTTATACTCAGCTTCGGGCAGGAGCGAATATCCATTCGTTTGCCGCTGCTTAAAAAAAGGAGCAATCAGTTTTTCAAATTCTTCCAATGGTAAATCACTAATGCCGGAACAATAACAAACAGAAGCATTGATAATTTTTTCATAATGCAGCAGAATTTCGTTTCTGCTGATTCGTTCGAGCGCGGATAGCGATCCTAATTTTCCAAAACGTTTTCCGTTAAAAAGTACATACCGATGCCCAGTACGCAATACCGTTTCAGAATCCTGTAAAGAAGATAGCAAACTTGCCTTTTGCTGCTGCTTCGCTATTGTCAGTTCTTCTTCGGGAAACGCTGGAGCAGCAAAACAATGCGTCAAAAGAGAAAATACTTCTTGAATATTTTTTGTTAATGAGCGGACGGAGACAGTAAAATCCGTTTCTGTTACGGCAGTGGTTACTTCAGCGCCGAGCAAATCAAATTTCTTTTGAATTGTTTCACGCGACAGCATCGTGGTTCCGCGAAACAAAAGTTTTGCCGTCATTCTGGATAAACCGGCAAGTTCTTCTTTTTCCTGTTGTTCACCGCCGCCGACAAAAACAAGATTGAACGAAGTAATAGGAATGCGGGAATCCTGCTCAAAATATATTTTATGGTTCTGCATCATTGTCCCGGCGAAAGAAGAATGGTTGTTGAAAATGAATCGATAAGATATTTTTGAGCCGCCGCGGCAATATCTTTTACGGAGATTTTTTCAAATTTCGGAAGCTGCCGCAGGGTGAACCCCAAATCATCGGTAAAAATAAAACTGTCTCCAAGTATCCGGGCAAGGCTTGCGGGAGAAGCAACGCTCTGGTAATAATCTTTCAACAAACCATTTTTAGCCACCGTTAATTGCTCCTCCGTAACCTGTGCCTCGGCACAGCGTAAAAATTCCGCACGGGCAATATTTTGTATTTCTTCAAATGAAGATTCCTGAGTCAGTTGTGCAAAGAATTCAAACGTACCGCACTCTTTTCCGCCAAACACATCAACATACAGTGATGATGCCTTTGCTTTATTGACTAACCGTTCCTGCAGCAGCGACGATTTTCCCGCCGAAAGAATTCTGCTTAACAGCGATAACGGAATATAATCATCATGCTCAAACCCAGGAACATGCCATGAAGCAGCAAGCATTTTCTGCTGTGCTCTTTTATGCGAAAGACTTCGCAATCGATTTTCTGTTTGAACGGTTTCTTTTCGGCGGATGGACGGGTGAATATTCTGCCTTCCAATGTTTCCGTACCATTTTTCTATTTCACGAACAACTATTTCCGCCTTTACATCACCGGCAACAATAATTAATGCATTGTTCGGCGAATAGAATGTTTCATAAAACTTAACCGCTTCTTCAACGGTAAAATTCTTAATCGTCTCTTCTTCTCCGATAATGGTATATTGATACGGATGTTGTTGATATGCCAGTTTATACAATTCTTCCCACAAATACCGACCGGGACTGTCTAATCCGCGGTTTCGTTCCGTTAACACGGCTCCTTTTTCCGTTTCAAACATTTCTTTTTCAATCAGCAGGTTTTGCATTCTATCGGATTCTAAATCTGCGGCTAATGAAAGTTTATCATTAGGAAAGGTGAAGAAGTACACCGTTTGATCGCGGGAAGTATACGCATTGATACTTGTTCCGCCGTGAAGATTTACCTGACGCTCCCATTCACCCATTTCACGCTTTTTTGTTTTTCGAAACATCATGTGTTCGAACAAATGCGCAAGACCCTGTTTGCCGGGAACTTCATCGGCAGAGCCGACACGAAACCAGGTTTGATAGGTAAATATTGGTGTTGAAGAATCTTCTACTACGGCAATCTGCAATCCATTTTCTAGTTGAAAATGCTGTACGGCAAGAGTTCCTATTAACGGAATTATTTCACGTTGATTCGCCATTATATTCTTTCCTGTGCGAAAGAAATAAAAACGGCGACAAGCGTCGCCGTCAATAAGTAAAATATTTTTTTCATTCTTATTGCCTTTGCTATGTTATAAACTATTAAAATATATGAAGGATGACTACTGTTTGCAAAACAAAAATGACAACTATTTATGTTGATAGATAAGTAACAAAAAAAACACCATTATTGTTATCTTAGATAAAAACATTTTTACTTTCTCATTAATAACAACGCATTAGCATAAATTGTACTGTTTTTGGTGTTTTTTACAGGTACTATTTTTGCCTGCTATTGTTTAGTAATATTTTAAGGACAAATTAAATGCACAAATATATTTTATTCTCTTTTTTAGTAATACTGCTATTTACCAATGCAGATTGCAAAAAAGACATTGTAACGCCGGAAGATATAAAACCCGGAAGCAGAAATTATACGTGGACTGTTGATACTGTTTATGCTCCATATAATTTGTTTAGTGATTTGACAGGTAATTCTCCAACAGATTTATGGGCGGCAAGCTCTGGCGATGGAGAAAAAATATTTTATCATTACGATGGTATTAAATGGACAACAGATTTTATTCCACGGCAATTTTCACCTGCGTCAATTTTTAGTTTAAGTCCAACAAGCGTTTGGAGTGGTGGAATGCGAGGAGAAATTTGGCACTACGACGGAATTAATTGGCTGAGACAATATAAACATTTAATATCGGGTTATAACGAAGGAACGGCGAATATAATATTTGAAGATATTTGTGCATTTTCCGAAAGCGATATTTATTTTATTGGACAATATCTTAACGATACAACACGAACTGGATTGATTGTTCATTTTAATGGAAGTAGTTGGAAACAAATAAAGATACCAAATATACGAACGACCTTTGGAAAGATGAGGAAACATATAAATGGTAAGTTTTATTTTTCAGGATTGACTAATGAACAGTTTACTGAAAGCACATATCAATTATATGAGTTTGATAGAACGACATTGGAACAAATAA
Organism: Bacteroidota bacterium; assembly: GCA_019455105.1. Lineage (GTDB taxonomy): Bacteria > Bacteroidota > Ignavibacteria > UBA10030 > UBA8401 > JACFMZ01. The sequence goes on from JACFMZ010000085.1 coordinate 11,941, forward strand.
AATCTGGGTTGCAAAACAATGACGAATTTGGAAGCATTTTACCGCTAGGAAATAAAATATATTTTATTATTGGGTATGATTTTTTTGATTATCTAAATGGGCAATTTATGAAGATGGCTCATTTATCTAACTCTCCAAATTTTTTGAATGCGGGGATTGGAAGAAATATTATAGACATTTTTCTCCTCTTTTCAGATGGAATTGCTCATTACAATGGTACAGATGTGCAATATCTTTTTCGTTTCTCTGAACGAATTGCAATAACAGATTGGCAAATTTTTGAGAAAGATATTTTTGTTGTTGGACAGGACACAAAAGGAAATAATCTAATTTTTCACGGTAATTTAAATAAATAAAAAAAGAATGTCTATGGAAATAAAAGAATACTCTACCACAATAAAAAAACGGAGATAGTGTAGTAGCACTATCTCCGGCGTAACAGAATAATCACGAAGACTGGTAACTTAAAAATTTTTTGTATCCAAAGGACAAATTAAATGAGTAGATATATTTTGTTTTCTTTTTCAGCACTTTTGCTTTTTACAAATGCAGATTGCAAAAAAAATATTGTTACGTCAACCGACGATATAAAACCTGGTAGGCGTGATTACGTGTGGACAGTAGACACACTCTTTACTAAGCCAGGTGACATAATTTATGCCATCTCAATTATTTGGGGAAGCTCTCCTGATGATGTATGGATGATTGCAAGTGCTGATCCAGGATACCAACTGTGGCATTATAATGGATCAAGGTGGACTCGAGATTCTCTATTGAAACAAATTGCACCTGAAGGACTTTATGGATTTTCTCCCAACAATATTTGGTTAAGTAATCGTTCTGAGGGAGCAAATTTTTGGCATTACGATGGAGCGATGTGGAATTTTTTTAGTGAACAGCCAATTGATAGTTTTGTTATTGTAGGCATACAAAGTATTAATGGAGAAACCGCATTTGATGTTTACGCTGTTGGCTATGCAGATATGCATGACGGAATAACCTATCGGGGTGTATTTTTTCATTATGACGGGAATCAATGGAATGAAATAAACGTTGGGCAAAAAAGAATATCATTCGAAGAAGTTATTACACAAGAAAACTTTGTTGTACTGCGTGGAACGACATACGAACAAGGGTTTCCTGATACCAGTAAAATTTTTATTTATCAAAATTCGCAATTGCGTGAAATTTATTCAAGCATTTCCCCTGCAACAATATCAAAAATAGGAAATACTATTTTTATTGGATCTGGAAAAAAAATTTATACGTTTGATAACGATATGAAATTAACATTGTGGAAAGATTTCTCAAACACGGAATTTATTTCTGGAATACAGGGAAGAAATGAAAAAGATTTTTTGTGCATTGGCACAAATGGTATAATGCATTATAATGGAACAGATTTAGAAACGATTCTTTCTTTAAGTAGTATTTATACTACCGAAATAATGATTTTAAAAGATGATATTTTTTTTGGATTAGATGATTATACTACAGGAAAACATTTAATGATAAGGGGTACATTAAAGATAAATTAAAAGGAAAAAAAACATAACTGAACAAATGTAACAAAAAATGAGGCGTAGTGTTACGAGTACCAACGCCTCGGTGGATTGCCGTTAGGTTGGTACCTTGAAAAAAATTTTGAGATTTAAAGGACAAATTAAATGCACAAATATATTTTATTTTCTTTCTTAGTAATACTGCTTTTTACAAATGCAGATTGCAAAAAAGATATTGTAACACCTGAAGATATAAAAGGTCAAGTCTTATTTGTTGTGTAAAATATTTGGAGGTTATTCACGCTACCAGTT
>JACFMZ010000176.1 GCA_019455105.1 Bacteroidota bacterium
ATTCTGCCGATTTGATATTCGCGCGAAAGGCGAAGTGCAACGGCGTAATCTTCGCCGTAGCTGGTGTTCGGAAGCAAAATATTCCGCAGTACTCCGGTATTGAAAGCACGCGGTGCGCCGAGTCCGTTAATGCGCAGCGCATTGTTTCGTCCGTTATCAGGCGTCCATTCTTTGTGGTCAATCAGTCCCGGAGGAATGGGTTCAAGATTCATATTCACCAGCGTGTATGAACCGATAACCATTGCACATTGTTCTTTGCGAAACACGTTGACAATTTTTTGAAGCGTCTCCGGTCCGCTGTACAAATCATCGGAATCTAACTGAACGGCATAGCGTCCGCAGTGTTCAGAAAGTACCGCCTCGTTCCAACATCCACCGATTCCTAAATCCTGCCGGTTCGGAATAATATGTTTTACGCGTGAATCTTTTGCCGCCAGAAAGCGGAGAATGTTCGGCGTATTATCGGTTGAATAATTATCCACCACCAAAATGTTAAATGGAAAATCTGTTTTTTGCGCCAGAATACTGTTAACGGCATCGCCGACAGTCCGCTCTCTGTTTTTTACAGGAATGACAACGCTTGCTTCTACGGGATAGAATTCGTTTTGATTTTTGACTTTTGCAAATTTCGGTTTCAGAAATGCGCCGATACGTTTAAGATGTTTGGTAAAAACAAGTTCATTTTCTTTTTGAACGTTTTGATTTTTCGGATCAACATAATCAAATTGTTTTTCACCGCTCCTGCGCGTATCAGATTCAGTTTTTGTATAGAGAAATTCTTGCAAATGAAACAACTCAAAGTCTGTAGAAACTTTTAATCGTAAATCATACAGTGCAGCAAACTTTACGGAATCAATCTTTCCGTATTTTTTTAGAGCTTTCCTAACCGCCTTAGTGGAATAGAACAGCATTCCGCCGAAATCGAAATTATCCCGCACGCTTCCGAATTGATAATCGATCACCGGATGTTCAGACCGGGAACCTTGTTTTACTTCATAAAAATCCGAATAGACCATGCCGGCGCCCGTATCGCGCGCAACATGAAGAAACCGTTCCAGCGCCGCCTGATTCAGCGTCAACATCTGCGCTTGAGAGATAAAAAGAAAATATTCCGTAGTAATCTTTCCCAGAATTGCATTGAGCGATTTCCCGGAAGAGATATCCGGAAGTTTCACCGGTTCGCATTTTTTTATTTTACTGACGAACGATCCGTCATTGAGCACAAAAATTGAACTTACCAATGGAGAATCGATAAATTGCTGAAGTGTTGCCGGAAAATAATTATCCGTACTGTATGGAATGACGACTGAAATATGATTCATAAATTGTTAAATGTTACTAGGTGTGATACGTTCTCTAATTCTTTAGAATGTAAGAAGAAGTCGCTCTTCAAGCAACCGTTTTTCATCGGCAGATAAATAAAAAAGTCCTGATTTCTCAGGACTTTTTTAATGTATTAAATTTGAAATCAATTTTTTTTACTTCCAACATTCCGAATTTATTTTTTATTCAAACAACTTATTAAATTCTTCAATG
>JACFMZ010000177.1 GCA_019455105.1 Bacteroidota bacterium
TCAACGATAGATTTAAATACGCGTACGAAACTACAACGGATGAACACGCAGTATCCTTCACTAAAATTCGGAGAGAGTTGGTTTCTTTCACAAAGAGAAAATCTTTTGAAGGATTCAGCAGCACAGAATCTATCTTCACGGCAATTGTGGTTTGAAGAATAAATGAATGTGATAATGAATAAATCTGGGTTGAAGAATATTGAAAGGTCTCGGAAGTTTGTTCTACTACCGTCTGCTGACTGTATGAGGAAGAAACTGCCAGAAGAAAAACTGTACTTATATACTTAATAGATATTTTCATTCTTAGAAATATACAATGAAGTATCAATAAGTGCAGTAATTCCTCAAAATTGTTTTCGGAAAAAAAAAGTCATCCACAGTTGTATGAGGATGACTTTTGTACCATCGGTCGGAGTCGAACCGACACTCCTTTAAGGGGAACTGGATTTTGAGTCCAGCGCGTCTGCCAATTCCGCCACGATGGCAATGAAGTGCGTATCAATTTTCACTACAAATATAGCGTAAATTCATTTTTTTCCAAAGAAAAATATTTATTTATATAAATATGCTGCGTTCTGAAGCGAATTTGTTACACCGTCATTCACCGAAAATTTTTTCTCTCCCCAAATAGATGCGCTCCCGAATTCTCCTCTTTTATTAATCGCATAAAAGATAACATTAAATTTCGGTGTATTATCATCCCGCAGAAGATATTTCATTTTTGTGTTTTCAACAATTCTTTTACAGGCAAGAAGGCACGCCTCTTCGGGAGATTTTCCCTGACGCATCCATTCTACAATGAGTACGGAACTGCAGTTTTCGAGATTAGCTTCTCCTCTTCCGGTTGAACCGGCAGCGCCGACTTCATTATCAACATACAATCCCGCGCCGATAATTGGAGAATCGCCGACTCTTCCGGGAATTTTATAGGAAAGTCCGCTGGTGGTTGTAACGCCGGAAATATTTCCGTTTTTATCTTTTGCAATACAGTTAATGGTACCGTACGTCTGCATTACTTTTTCAATTCTGGAACCGATATTTCTATCCTCAACAGTGTGCGGCGGAAGATAATCGTCTTCATTCGAAAGATTTTCTTTCCACTTTACCCATTCTTTTCTTGCTTCTTCCGTTAATAAATTTTCTTCCTTAAAACCATGCATCTTTGCAAATTTTAAAGCTCCTTCACCGACTAATAAAACATGATCCGTCCGTTCCATAACAATTTTTGCAACGGAAGAGGGATTTTTAATATTTCTCAGCGAAGCCACTGCACCAGCACGATGTGTCGGTCCGTGCATAACAGAAGAATCCAATTCTACAATTCCTTCTTCGTTCGGCAAGCCGCCGTAACCGACAGTCATGTCATTCGGATCATTTTCGATAATGTTAACTCCCGCAATAACCGCATCAAGTGCATCATTACCTTCGTTGATAAGTGCCATCGCTTTTTCCGTTGCACGTAATCCATTCGCACTTGCAACAACCAGAGTTTTGCGTATTTCATTTTTGTC
>JACFMZ010000086.1:0-6978 GCA_019455105.1 Bacteroidota bacterium
GTTCGGCGAGAAAGTTTCGCACGCGTACACTAAACCGGGAACCTATTATGCCGTGCTTACCATTATCGGAAGCGGAAGCGGACGGTGCAGTAAAGTCAGCCAGGCAGTTTCAACCGTTAAAGTTATCGAAGGACCATCTGCTGCGTTGGAAATGCCGGAACAAGTCAGCATCGGGGAATTGTTCACTGTTAACCCTTCGGCTTCAAAACCGAACGGAGAAGTTTCGCTCGTTCGCTGGAAATTCGGCAGCGATACAACAATCACATCGGCATCATTGCAGCCCGTTCAGTACCAATTTAAAAAATCCGGAATATACGACGTTGAATTATTTATTCAGATTCAGACAACAACCAATTGTAACGCCGCAAGCGTTATTAAAAAAATTCATGTGAATGAACCGCCGGTGCTGGTTTGGAATATTCCGACGGATGTTCCGCTCGGCGATCCGCTTGTGTTGAACGCAACAAAATCGTACGATCCGGACGGCATTATTGCCCAGTTCGAATGGAATATTGACGGAAGAAAAGCCGGCACAACGCCGATTGTTTCTGCAGCCAATCTTTCTGCCGGAACGCATACCATTACATTAAAAATTTCCGACAACTCAAAAACATCGTCGCGCTCTGTCAGCAAAGAAATGACCGTGCGGGTCAATTCAAAACCAAATCCGACTTTTATGCTGCCTGAGCCAATTTATGAAAACGAGCCGGTTCCGCTGCAGCCGTATAAACTTGTCGATTCGGACGGCGATTCGTTACGATTTACCTGGCGCGTTAACAATGAAATAATTTCTTCCGGCAGTGTTGCCATGAACGCAGGAAAGAATGTTATTACGCTTACTGCCGATGACGGAAGAAATTTAAAAAACTCCATCGATTCCGTTCAGCGCGAAGTATTTGTTTTGGCGCCTCCGCCGCTTTCCGTTCGGCATGCCGAAAATTATTTAGTGAACGCTGAATTGAATGCATCATCAATCTTTAATGCCGGCGCAGTTCAATTTCTTGCTGATGGAAAACTTTCGCCCTCTTGGAAACCGCGTTCTGCCGGAAAGCAGGACATTCACATCGCGTGGACTCCAAAAGGAACAGCGCTGGAACAAGCTCCCTTCTCAATTACCGCCTGGGATTCGCTTCGCTTTGCGGAAAAACTGGAGCCGCAGCCCCTTACCTGGAATCCGTCGAATCCTAAAATTATTTTATCGGCGCCGGCGGTGAACCGTCCTGAGACAATGCGCGTGCAATATGAATGGCGGAAAGGAAAAACTCAAATAGGCATCGGAAAAGTTATTGAAGCGCCGCTCAACGCCGGAAGAAATGTCTTTACCGTTCGCGCAATAGACCAGGATATTATCGGCGGAAATGCCGTTGAAACTGAATTTATTGTTCTCTGCGAATAACCGTCATCCGGAGAGACATTTCAAAAATATTCGTCTCTCCGGTTCGAAAAAAAAGTTTGTATTGGAATTCTCTTAAAATTTAAATAATTTTACCGCTGCACAGCAGTTCATTTCGTGAGGGCATTTCACAAGCGGATTTCTTGTACCGCAGAAAGATCTCTTCATGAAAAAAACAATAACGCTCAATTCTGTTCCTTCGATATCATCGCTTCAGGATTTACTTCTCCAATCCGCAAGAACGTATTCCGATAAACTTGCCATGGAAGATTTGAACGATACGCCGATTCCGCGCGTAACGTTTCATTCGCTCTTAAAACATATTCTTAAATTCGGCGCTGCGCTGAAAAAACTCGGCTTGCCGGAACGAAGCCACATTGCTGTTATCGGAGAAAACCGCGTGCAATGGGCAATCTCTTATTTAACGGCAGCATGTTTTAATTATGTTGTTGTTCCGATTGACAGAAATTTAAATACCAACGAAGTGCTGAATGTTATTTACGAATCGGATGCCGAAGCGATAATTTTTTCCGAACAATACGAACCGATTTTTTCTGAGAAACATTCTTCATTAATGAAACTTAAAGCCTTCATCTCCATGGATGCGCCGACAAAGCGCGGCCGCTTTCTTTCCATGACGGAGCTGATGCACAATTCGCCCGGCGGCTCGGTAACCGAGCTGCCCAAAATACATCCCGACGAGATGAGCGTAATTATTTTTACTTCCGGAACCCTGGGACGCGCAAAAGGCGTTATGCTTTCGCAGCGGAATATTGCACAAAATCTTATGGCAATGTTAAGCGTGTTTATGATGTATCCTGAAGATCGTTTTCTTTCCGTCCTGCCGATGCATCATACGTACGAGTGCAACTGCGGAATGTTGTGCCCGATGCTCGCCGGCTCATCCGTGCATTTTGCCCGCTCGCTGAAAACCGTTACGGAAGATTTACAGAATGTGAAAGCAACAATTCTGCTCGGCGTGCCGCTGCTGTATGATAAAATGTTCAAACGCATTCATAAAGGAATACAGGAAAAAAAAGCTGTTGCCGCAATTATTCATCCCTTAATTTCCGTTACCAATGTTGCCCAGCACTTCGGATGGAAATCTGCAAAGAAAACTATCTTTAAGGAAATTCACGAAAAATTCGGCGGCTCAATCCGGTATTTTATTGCCGGAGGCGCCGCGCCCGATCCGTTAACGGCAAAAGGATTACGGGAACTCGGATTTAATTTTATTCAAGGATACGGGTTAACGGAAACCTCTCCGATTCTTGCACTGAACTCGCCGGAGAATTTTAAGGATGATGCCGCCGGCCTTCCTCTTCCGAATGTAGAACTGCGCATTCAGGCGCCGGATAGCGACGGAATCGGCGAAGTGTACGCCAAAGGTCCCAATGTTATGCTCGGCTATTACAAAAATTCCGAAGCAACGAACGAAGTGTTTGAGCAGGGATGGTTCAAAACCGGCGACCTCGGATATTTTGATGATGACGGATTTTTACACATCAGCGGCAGAAAGAAAAATGTGATTATTTCCAAAACAGGAAAGAATGTTTTTCCGGAAGAAATTGAAGATGTTATAAACCGCAGCCCGTACATTATGGAATCGCTGGTGTACGGCGAAGAAGATAAGAAGCTTGATGAGATCATTGCCGCGCAGATTGTGGTTGATGCCGATGCCATTATTGAACTTTCCGAAGCCGTGAAAAAACCGGTCACCAAAGAATTTATTCACGAAATTATTTCTTCCGAAATACAGAAAGCCAACAAACAATTAAGCAGCTATAAACAGATTCGCAGGTTTATTATCCGCGATGAAGAATTTCAAAAAACGACGACGCAAAAAATTAAGCGCTTTGCCAATATGGTTCATCAGCAGACTTCGGAAGAATAACTTCCACCGCTGAAGAAATTATGATTTCTTTCCTTCAATGGAAGCAATTTCATTCAGCAAATCACGCTTCGTAAATCCGGATTTTTTCATTAACGTTACAACAAATCCCTGAAGCTGTTCGCGCGTTTCGTCGTCAATTTCCATTGATGTCATAATCATAACCGGAATGGTGTACGTTGCGGGATTATGTTTTAATTGATACGCAACGTTAAAGCCCGAGACTTCCGGCATCACAAGATCGAGTATAATTAAATCTGGTTTTTCTTTTTCTGCCAGCTCAAGCCCTTCTTTTCCGTTGTGCGCTTTCACTACCGTGCAGCCTTCGGATTCCAAAATAACCTGCACAAGGTCCGTAACCGAGCGGTCGTCATCCACAACAAGAATTTTTGCGGTTTTATTTGCGGAACGATGATCCAGCTTTTTTACCGCTTCAATCAGTTCTTCTTTCTGCACCGGCTTTACGAAATATTCTTTTGCACCAAGACCGAAACCGACATTCCGCTCATCCACCATGGAAATAATAATTACCGGAATATCTTTGCACAACGGATGCTCTTTCAATTCGCGCAGCACCTGCCAGCCGTCTTTCATGGGAATTAAAATATCCAGCGTAATCACATCGGGCTTCCAAAGTTTTGCTTTTTCAAGCGCTTCAATTCCGTTCAGCGCAAATTCAACCTGGTACTGCGCTTCGGAAAGATAGGTATGCAAAAGCGTGCGCGCGTGCGGCTTATCTTCAACAACCAAAACACGGCGGCGGCGTGCGCCCCCTTCCAACGTTTCGGAAATTCGTTTCACTACTTTTTCGGCCTCCTCTTCAACCGTTACCATCATCGGAAGGCGCGCAATAAAGGTGCTTCCTTCGCCCGGCTCACTGATAACGAACAATCCTCCGCCGTGCAGTTCCACAAGTTTTTTTGTAATGGTTAACCCAAGACCCGTTCCTTCGGTTTTGCGCGCGCCGGTCTCGGTTTGCTGAAACGGCTGAAACAATTTTGCCAAATCATCTTTGTGAATGCCGACGCCGAAATCCTGAACGGAAAATTCTATATCGTTGTTCATTCGCTTTACGGAAAGAATGATGCGGCTTTGTTCATGGCTGAATTTTATTGCGTTGGTGATAAGATTGAGAAGAATCTGTTTCAGCCGGACCGAATCGGCAACCACGTCGTCCACATCTTCCGTAATCTGCAGTTCGAGCGAAATCATTTTCTGTTCCAGCTGCGGCTGCACCGTCTGCTTTATCTGTGCGAAAAGATTCCGCACATTAATATCGGAATAGTGAAGATCGAGTTTTCCCGCTTCAATTTTAGAAAGGTCGAGAATATCATTAATCAAATGAAGCAGATGCGTGCCGCTGAAATTAATGGCGGTGTTATATTCTTTAATGGTTTCGACATTGAGTGTTGAAAAATCTTCGGCAATTAATTTTGAAAAACCGATAATGGAGTTGAGCGGCGCGCGGAGTTCGTGACTGAAAAATGCCAGAAACCGTTTTAACTGTTCGTGCGCCTGCTGAGTCTGCGTGCGCTGAATTTCCAAATCAACATTTTTTACGCGCAGTTCATCAATTAACCCCCTGCGGCTGATGCCGACGGTAATTTCGCTTGCCAGCAGCGTTAAAAACGGCAGTTCATGTTCCGCTAATTCGCGCGAGCGGTTAATAACAAGTTCCAGCACGCCGAGTTTTTCTTTTTCAATATGCAGCGGAAGCGAAACGAGCGTGGAGATTTCCGAAGTAATAACAAGCTGCGGCGCCAGCGCATAGAGAACGCTGCGCGAAATATCCGCCGTAACAATTTTGCTTCCTGTTTGAAATGCTTCAATGCTCGCCAGCGAGGTATTGCCGGCGGTGGAAAGAGCAAAGAGATTTTTCTGAATGTCCGAAATACGAAATTCCGGCGCCAGCAAAATTAACTGCTGATCCGCCGGGCGGTGAAAATACAAAAGCACATTCTGCTGCGGAACCTGATAATGTTCCGCCAATAAGGCGACAATTTCCAGCGCCAAATCTTCCAGCTGCACGGAAGTATTAATGCAATGGGAAACATCCAGTGAAAGTTTTTGCTGCTGTTCCTGCCGTTTGGTTTCCGTAATATCGTTTAGGAAAACCGATAAGCCGTTGTTGTTCGGATAAATATGAAAATCATAATAGCGTTCAAAATCCGGCTCGCTGATTTTATTGCTTGCCCGCTGATACGTCTGCGTTGCCATTGCCAGCCGGTATTTTTCGCCGAGCTCGGATTTTTCCGCATTCGTAAAAATTTCAAAAATATATTTGCCGAGCACTTCATCTTTTCGTAATCCCGTTCCCTCTTCCGCCGCTTTGTTCCAATAGATGAACCGAAAATTGGTATCGAGCGCAAAAAAACCGCCGCTGATGCTCTCAAGAATTTGTTCAAGGTTAAAAGGGGAATTTTCCATTCGTAATTTTTTCTTGTGGATAAAATAAGATAGTACAATTGAACCCTGGAAAGGCTGTTACGGCAATTCTTTATCGTAACAATGTTTGCTTACTTTCTTTTTAAATGCGGCGGTTCAAATCCGCGATAAATATCGAACTGCGAATTGTAAAACACCAGATTAAAATTTTCATCCCGAAGCGTACCGCCGGAAGGATACAGATAAAATTCCGAAAGAACACCCGTCTTTGTTCGTGAAAGCTGCCTGTTTTCCGTATAAAATTTTACGGTATAAAAGCCCTTGGTAAACGGTGCCGTTTCAATCTGCCGGCGCAAATTCTCTTCGCTGAAAAGAAACAGATCGTCGCTCATTATTCCGTTAATCCTAATTGTGCCAGCGCATCCGGACGAATTAACACAAGCAGATGCGACTGTTGAACGATAAGATATTGTTTTCCTTCAAACTCAATTTCAATGGCGCTGTCTCGAAGAAACAGCGCATAATCCCCTTCTTCTGCCTGAAGCGGAATATATTTTACCGGTTCTTTCGGCGTTGTGGACCACGGCTCCTGATCGACAAAACTTGGATTAACGACAGGATAACCGGGACCAACTTTTACAATGTAGCCTGCCTGCACTTTGTCTTTTTCTTTAACTCCCGGGGGAAGATATAATCCGTGCGCAGTTTTTTCCTGATCTTTATCAGGTTCTACAAGAATTCTGTCGCCGACGAGAATAATTTTCTTTTTTGTTGAGATTGCCATACCATTCAACTCCGGCAATAATATACGAAGATTTTGCGAGACTGCCATTCGATTGAAGAAAAAAAATTTTTTTTACGCGGCAATTAATAATCACCAAGTTCCCGAATTATTTCTTCCCATAATTTTTCGCCGTTCAGTCCGTTCGTCATAATCACCATTCCTGTTTTACTGAATGTTGAAAACTGCGAATAACACCGAAACCCTGTTTCGTTCGAGCCGTTGTGATAATAAATATCTTCATTAATTGTGGAGTTAATTCCCCAGCCGAGTCCCCAGTATGCTTCCAAACTGAAGGCTCTTCCGGGACGGTCAATCGGCTCTCTTACCGAAACAAGAATCTGCCGTTTCAACATTTCATCAATACTTTGCTGCTGCAGAACGCCGGCATTGAGAATGGAAGAAATAAAACGCGCGTAATCTTCCGCGCTGGTATAGAGCGTGTATGCCGCATTCGGATGAACGTACGCCGTTTTTGTAATAAATGCGCCGGAGGTATCATGTCCGGCGGAAATGTATTGATCGATT
>JACFMZ010000086.1:7002-13453 GCA_019455105.1 Bacteroidota bacterium
GGAAAAATATTTTAAACCGAGCGGGTCAATCATCACCCGCTTTGCGTAGGAAGCCAGCGGCTCTCCGGTAATTTTTTCTACCACGCGTTGAAGATAAAAAAATCCCTCGCCGGAATATTGAAATTTCAAACCGGGAGAAAAATACATTGAAATCGGTCCGTCGGTTTCTTCCGAACCGTTTCGCCAATTCGGCAAACCGGAAGAATGAGTCAGCACCATTCTTGCCGTAATGGTATTCGGCTGATGAATGATATTCACGAATTCCTCATTAAGATAAGAAGCAAGAGGCGTATCAAGATCTAATTTTTTTTCTTCCACCAGCTTCATGACCAGAACGGCAAATGCCGGTTTCGTCATAGAGCATCCTTCAAACATTGTTTCCGGCGTTACTTTTCTGCCCGAACGAACATCGGCAATGCCGAATTGTTTGGAATAAGCAATCTTCCCATCTTTTATTAAGGCAACAGAAACTCCGGGAACGTGATAATATTTCATTAACGAAGGAATTCGCTGTTCAAGCGCTGCCTGAATGGAATTATCGTCCGGTCTCTTGTGCAGAATTGTTGAATCTATCTGCTCAATGGCTTTTACGGCAGCCCACGCAAGTTCTCTGTCTCTCTCTTTTAGATACGGAATTATTTTCGGTAGAGCGGAAGACGCAGCACTGCCGAAATTTCCCAGCGTTAGTATTGCACACCAGCGTATTCTCCAGCTTTTATCTTCAATTAATTTGGTAATGTAAGGAAGAGCCGAAACGGCGTTCGTTTTCATTTTATACAATGCAATTAATGCCTGCCAGCGGGTTTGTTCAACGGAAGATTCTAACAGTGGAACAATTCCTGAAAGAGACGCGGCGCCGTAACGGCGTAATGCCGAAGCCGCTTCGCCGGCAAGATAATTATTTTTTTCGGAAAGAATGGCGAGGCAGGCAGAAACGATTGTTGTATCTCCCGGAAAATATTTCTGAAATTGCTGTATTGCCTTTTCGCGCTGCAGCGGCACGGCAGAATTATTTTTTATGATATTCAGCAATGAATCCCGCTGATGATAGCCTTCTTGCGCCTTACAGCGTGATAAAATTGAAACGACGCAAAGAAGAAAAATGAAGATTTGAGATTTGTGCAAAAAATTTTTCAATTGATTCACATCTTACACTCTTGTTTGGCAACAGTAACTTTTTCAAGACGATTCAACATCACTTCCACGCCGATTCCGGCTTTCTCAGGAACAGACATCATGCTTTCGGAATCGATTTCAAATGCCGGTTCAACAATATCTTCTTTATAATACCGCCGGCTTGACGAGATATCTCCCGGCAGAACAAAATTCGGAAGCGAAGCAAGCGCAATATTTCCCGCCCTGCCGATTCCTGATTCATCCATTCCGCCGTGCCACACCGGGATATTAACAGATCGGCAATAATCATGAATGCGGATTGATTCCGTATAACCGCCGACCCGCCCCGGCTTTATATTAATTATTTTACACGCTCCAAGTTGTATTGCCGCTTTTGCATCGGAGAGCGTGTAAATACTTTCATCCAGACAAATCGGCGTTGACAGCTGCGGCTGAAGAATCGAGTGATCGTAAATGTCATCATAGCCGAGCGGCTGTTCGTTAAGCTGCAGATTGTACTCATCAAGCGCTTTCAACATTGCAATATCATTTAATGTATATGCAGAATTTGCGTCCACCTGTAATTGAATATCCGGAAATTCTTTTCGTAACGCTTTTACCAAATCTAAATCTCTTCCCGGCGCAATCTTAATTTTAATTCGTTTATAACCATCTTGTAAATAGGATTCAACGGTTTTTACTAATTGTGCCGGTGTTGACTGTAAACCGACGCTTACTCCGGCAGGAACGCGTTTTCGTGTTCCGCCCAAAAATGTTGAAAGAGACACGTCTTGTGATTTTGCAAACAAATCGGAAAGCGCTGCTTCAAGTCCCGCTTTCGCCATTCGGTGTCCCCGCACCCAACTATTTTTTGCCAGTGCTTCTTGTATGGTTTCAAATTTTTTTCCGAGAATACCCGGAATCAAAAAATCTTTCAGTACGTGCCAGGCGGTCGTTAATGTTTCGTAGGAATATGAAGGAGTCGGTTCTACAACAACTTCGCCCCATCCGGAAAACCCTTCGCTGTCAACGCGCACGATGATATGCTCCTCATATAATTCAACGCCGAGCGATGTTTCAAACGGAGAGACAAGTTCCATTTTGGTATGTCGAATTTCAACGCGGTGAATGATCATACATTTATTTTAAATTTAATTATGAAAAAGATTTTATGAATTATTCTGCGAGTATAACGACTGCAGCGGCGTCTTTGCACCCTCGCTTCAAGATAATATAAAATATTTTGGTAAGTATCATTACACGTATCAAATTCATTATTTGTTCTTGGGGGTTGAAACGTTGAATTTTCCTTCGCTCTTTAACTAAAAAAACACCAATTAATGTAGAAAACCTCATCAACAGCTATTGTAAATTTCAACAATCCGTTTTCACTATTTTCTTCATATAAAATGAAGTTTTCAGCAGTGGTAAATGTTTTTTGTAATTTTCCTCAACACTATTGTTGTTGAAGCATTGAACAACTGTCGAAACCGCCGCGCATTCGCACCTTTTTTCTCCTTTTCTTTGGCATACAACTTGCCATTAATATAATTGAAATACCAACACTCAACAACATTTAAGACGAAAGGAGAACTACAATGACTGTCTTATTATTTCTCGCAACAATCGTACTCTTCCTCACCGTTGATTATTTCGTTCAGCGTTCTAAGAAAGAGGCATTACAACCAGTTCGCAAACCTGTTCCGGCATTCCGCTTTCCGGACGGAATCTTTTTCAGCAAAAATCATACATGGATGAATTTATTCCCTTCGGGAAAAGTGCAGCTCGGCATTGATGATTTCTTAATGAGAATGTTTGAAGCGCCGGCAATTACTTACTTAAAAAAAGACGGCGATGCAATTCGCAAAGGCGAACCGATTCTCCGTATGTTTGAAAACGAAAAAGAATTAATCGTCCGCTCGCCCATTGAAGGAAAAATTGAAATGCGAAATACCGAACTGGCGAAACGTCCGCTCACCAGCGAAACGGCATTATTCAGCGAAGGCTGGGCATACACCATAAAGCCGGCTCAACCGAAAGAAATTCGGAACTTCCTGATGGCTGATGAAACCAAGTATTGGGTAAAACGCGAACTCGGCAGACTGCGTGATTTCTTAGCCGTAACGGCGCCGCAGGGAACCCCCGCAATGGTTATTCTGCAAGACGGCGGCGAACCGATGCCCGGTGTATTAACAACGCTTACTGCGGATACGGTAAAAAAATTTGAACAGCAATTCTTAAACGAATTTTAACGCGGCGGAGGAAGCAATGCTAAAAAGGAAAGCACTCTTAATTGATCTCACATTATGTATCGGATGCGGTGCATGTCAGGCAGCATGTAAAGAAACAAACAATCTTCCGACCGAAGAAGAAGATAAACTTTCACCAACGGCATACACCGCACTGGAAGAACACGGAGAAATTTATGTCCGCCGGATGTGCCAGCACTGCGAAGATCCAACCTGCGCGTCTGTCTGTCCGGTCGGTGCATTTACAAAAACCGCCGAAGGTCCGGTTGTTTATGATGTTGATAAATGCATCGGATGCCGGTACTGCATGCAGGCATGTCCGTTCCAGGTTCCGCGGTACGACTGGTCGAGCAGAGCGCCGCAAATTCATAAATGCAATCTCTGCTATGCCCGCTTAAAAGAAGGCGAACAAACCGCCTGTGCAGAAGCCTGCCCGACCGGTGCAACAAAATTCGGCGATAGAGAAGAATTACTTGCCGAAGCATGGGAGCGCATAAAAGCCGAACCGGGAAAATATGTTGAACGCGTGTACGGTCAGCATGAAGTCGGCGGAACATCCATTTTATATCTCTCCCCTGTTCCGTTTGAACAGCTCGGATTTAAAACAAATTTGCAAGAAACTGCATTACCACAGCTTACATGGAATGTGTTGTCGAAAATTCCAAACATTGTTACCGTCGGCGGCGTTATGTTGTTCGGAATCTGGTGGATTACCAATCGCCGCGATGAAGTGAAGCAGGCAGAATTGCATGAAAAAATTCAACAACACAATAACGGTAAACTTAATTAGCAAATGCAGGTGAATGTATGAAAAATTATTTGAAACACTGGACTTTCTGGAAAGCGGTCGCCGCTCTCTTACTCGCTATCGGTGCGGTGGCAACCGTCGTCCGCTTCGGACTCGGACTCGGCGCCGCTACAAATTTAAACGACCAGTTCCCTTGGGGAATTTGGATCGGGTTTGATGTGCTCTGCGGAGTGGGATTGGCAGCCGGCGGATTTACCATCGCTTCCATTGTGTACATCTTTAACATAAAACGCTTCGAACCGATTATTCGTCCCACAATTCTTACGGCATTTCTCGGATATCTGCTCGTTATTGTGGCGCTGATGTTCGATCTCGGAAGACCGTGGGCAATCTGGCACGCCATTATTATGTGGAATCCGCATTCGGTAATGTTTGAAGTTGCCTGGTGCGTTATGTTATACACCACCGTGCTCAGCTTAGAATTTGCGCCGGTTATTCTTGAAAAATATAATATGACAAAAACCATTAAAGTCTTAAAGCGCATCAGCATTCCGGTAATTATTCTCGGTGTGCTTCTTTCCACGCTGCATCAATCTTCGCTCGGCACGCTCTACTTAATCGTTCCGGAAAAATTGTACGGACTGTGGTACTCTCCGTATCTGCCGGTCTTCTTCTACTTTTCGGCAATTGCCGTCGGATGCGCCATGGTCATCTTCGAATCGTTTTTAAGCAGCCGTGCATTCAAACGCGGACTGGAACTTCCGCTGTTAAGCCAAATTGGAAAAGTCTGCGTCATGATGCTTTCCATTTATGCGGCAATGAAAATTGTTGATTTGAAAGACCGCAACGCTTTAAATCTGCTTTTCATTCCGCGGACAGAAACATACTTGTTCTGGGCAGAAGTAACAATCGGTATTATTATTCCCATTGCCGTTCTTGTTCAGCGCCGGCTGCGGGAAAACCGACGATGGTTGTTTGTCAGCGCGGCAATGGTGGTTATCGGGTTTATTATGAACCGAATGAACATTACCGTAACGGGAATGGAAGCCGCTTCAGGAACAACCTACATTCCTTCGTTTCTTGAATTCGGAACAACCATCGGCATTGTAACATTCGGGTTTGTTGCCTTCTATTACATTGCAAAATATTTTCCTGTATTCACCGAAGAACATCACGACGAAATGCACGAAGCGGTTACCGCATCGCAGGCATGGTCGAAAGATATTAAAAAGGTTTCTCACGCATTATAGAGAAAGAAAGTGAGGGAGCTATGACACCGACAACGCATAACATTATACCGGAAGGAGAACATTACTGTGTATGGATGGATGCCGGATTGGTGAATTTCAAACTGTGCGACAGGAATTACGAATGTGAACACTGCCCGTTTGATGCCGTTATTCGAAGTCAAAACGGCGGCAGGCGCTCCGCGGAAGATGCCGGATGTGAAACAAAGAAAAAATTTACCGCACTGAAAGCCGAATCATCGGAAAATATTGATACAATTATCTGCCGAGCGCTGGATGATAATTTTCAGAATATTTCTTCCCAGCATCTGCCGGAAAAACGACGGTACTTTTCAAACCATACTTGGATGATGCCGCTGAACGAACACCAATGTGTTATCGGCATCGATCATTTTCTGGCAAATATCGTATCGCCGATTCGGAGTGTGGCAACGCCGCAGCCGCCAACGTACGTGCAGCATAATGCACCGTGCGCCTGGCTGCTTCGCGGAACGGAAACCCTCGCCGTCCGCGCCCCGATTGCCGGAGATATTGTTGAAGTCAATCCGCTCTTAATGCATAATGCAATACGAGTGAATGACGATCCGTATGAAAGCGGCTGGCTGGTTAAATGCTCGCCGAAGCAGCCGTCGGAATCGCTTGCCTCTTACGAAGCATCACAGTTTCATCAGGTGCTGAAGCAGGATTCTGAAAAACTGCGAACCATGTTTTATGCGGAATTTCAACGGAGCCGCCCGAGAATCGGAACTTCAATGTATGACGGCGGAGCAATTATTGACAACATTGAGCAGATTATCGGAACAAAAAAATTTATCGAAATCATCAACCGCCTGCTTCTTCCCGCTTCCGGAAAGAGACGATAAAGAAAATAACCGCCTTAAAAGCCTGCACACAAACATCGTTTGGGTGCAGGCTTTTCTTCTTTCGGCGGTTTATTATTTTTATTTTGAGATTACGTGGTCTCTTTGGTTTTATGTCATTCTCTTAAGAGTTTCTTGGACCAAATCCGGCACTTTTTGCCGGTAAAGATTCTAAGTGTCATTCAAATTCTTTTTTCTTTGTCATTCCGATATCCCTAAGGGATGAGGAAT
>JACFMZ010000087.1:0-8166 GCA_019455105.1 Bacteroidota bacterium
AACAATATCTTCCCTTGTATTGAGTTGTAATTCATTAAGGAACAGCATGCCGGATTTATAAAACTTTGTTTCCTTAAATCCGTCTTTTAATTTGACCTCACGTTCGTATGCTTCTTTTGCTTTAATTCCAATTTCAGCAAGAGCAGTATTTAGTTCTTGAATGTATCTATTATTGTATTCACTGTGATAATATAATTCTTCACAAATCCGCAATTCGCTTCCCAAATCCGCATCATATTTTCTTCGGTCTATTGGCTGTTCTTCCGTTATTCGAAAAGGAAAATATCGCGCACCTCTTCCGATTAATTGCGCTTCGGATGTTGTCGTTTTCCCCGGCTTTCCATCTTTCGCATCTCTTGTGTTATACAAACGTATAATATCAAAAAGGTTTAACACATCCCAACCCTCATTCAATTTATCAACAGCAAACACGGCGCGATATTCGTTCTTTTCATCTTCCAACGAATTAACCGCTAATTGTTTTTCTTCGCTTTCTTCTTTGCTGTTCACCGAAATTAATTTTTCTTCTGCAAAATCTCCCTGTAATTCCATAATGAGATTTTCAAATGAAATGTTATTTACTTCAAAATATTTGAATGCATCATACAACGCTCTGCCTATATCTCCGCCAAACATTGTGGTTTGATATTCAGAATATTTCGCAACATTACTTTTGATTTTCTGCAATTCTTTTACAGTAAGTTTCTTTATCCCTTCAACAAATTCGTCATAAAATGCATGGCTTTCTTTAATGGTCTTTGACTTAAAAAGAATTACCGGCTTTACTCTCTTTTTATTTTTCTCAAATACTTTTCGCCGATACTGGCTGAGAATAATTGCCTGAATTGCTCGTTCAAACGTACTTAAATCCGATTGTAATAATTTAACTTCTTTGGAATATCCATCAATGCGGTATTGTTTTAGCGGATAATCAAAAATTAGTTTATCAAAATATTTTTCTGCGATATTTTCATCACCTAAATCTGCTGTCGCCGTAAACTCCAATAATACATTTTCTCTGTTTGCATTAAAGATTTTAAAAACCGTTTGCTCCCAACTAAGCACTTCAAACAATTCTTCGTTTGTTACTCTTTCACCTCTTCGTGTTTCTGCGTTAATATGATGTGCTTCGTCAGAGATGAGAACAATTTTCTTTTCTTCAAAGTCGTCATACGTTACACTGTTTTCTTTCGGCGTGTTGAGTCGGGAATGAAGTCCTTGAATTGTGCTGAATACAATATTAACATCTTCTTGGTTTGTTGCTTGGAAATTTTCTACTTCCTTAATGCGTATTATTTTATCGCCGATGGAAATGGTTTCGGCAAAAAGATATTTGGATGAAGTGCTGTTGAGAAAATTATCGCGCGTTTTTTCGATAATGTTGGAACTGTTCACAAAAAATAAAAAATCACGATAACCTTTTTCGTATAAATACAAAATCAGACCCGCCATGATAAGAGTTTTACCGCTTCCAGTTGCCATGTGAAAAAGCAATTGCGTCGGTATGTCTTTGGGACGATTTTGATAATCCTTCCAATAAAAATCAAATCGCCCGAACGCTTCCTGTTGGTATTCTCTTTTACCAAAACCTGTTCGAAGATTATCGTAAATGTAATTTGGAATGCGATTTTTATAAAAATCTTTCCCAAATGCTGATTTTACGCCATCTAAAATTTTATCTAAACGTTGTTCCATATTATTCCATTGTAGGAACGCGTGAAAACGCGTTCCTAAGGCACGGATTTTCATCCGTGCCTACATTATAACCTTGCGAAGGTTTCCGTCAAAGGCGAACTAGCACAACCTTCGCAAGGTTTCAAAATTTATTTTAAACTATAAAATTTATTATTCAATTCTTTTATATCTTTTGGTATTGCAAACATTTTATCTTCTATTTCGCTATACGGCACATACAACAAATTTTTATCTAATAACTCAATTAAAAATTTCTTCTGGTCTTCAATTGAGAGTTCTGCAAATTCTTTTGCGGTTTCGTTTATATTCTTGGGTTTAATTTTGTAACTGAGAAATGCCTTTTCTTGCATTTCTTTAAATATCGTTTGCAAATCTTTTGTTGTTTTTACCGATGTAATTGAGTCAACGAATGTTTGATTTACAGATGAAAGTTCGCTATAAATAAAACTGTTTTTATTATTGTTTTTAATAACTTGCCATACTCTCCGCTTGGTTATATCGTCAATATATTTCATTTGTTCACATAGTATAAACTTTCTATTCCCATCATCCTTTTGATTTAATTCCAACACGGCATGCGCAGTTGTTCCACTTCCTGCAAAAAAATCCAAAACAATAGCATTTTTGTCATCTCCTATTATTGCATATAAACAATCATAGACATTGTATAAAGATTTGGGAAAATCAAACTTGCAATCAGAAACCAATGATTTAACTAATTTCGTGCCATAGTCATTAGCATCATATCTACTATCCTGCCAAACCGTTCTATAAGTTCCAAAATCTTTTCCTAATTCAATTTCAAAACCCCGTTTTGTTTTTTTGGCGCGTAATAAATGTTTTATTTCATCTACAGTCTGCCGTGCATATCTCCATTTTCTCTCTATTCCTTCTGGATCTATTGGATATATATAATTTTTCCCTCTTTTGATTTCGGTTTGTTCGGTAGGATGAATATCATTATCCACTACATCCCCAAAACCAATAATAGCACCATCTTCCACAATTATTGGATAAAAACAGTTCCTTGCATCTGTACGTAATGATTCTCCGCCGTTGTCGCGCAAGTTTCGCCAATCAATATCTTCCTCATTGATTTTCCTATTTCCAATTGTTTTTCTTCCTTCGGGAATGACAAAAAACGCATATTCATGTGTATATGAAAAATTTGTTCCTTGAATGCCTCGAGGATTATGTACAATAGTTATACAATGGATTTCATATTCTTTAAAAATTTCTTTGAGTAACATACCAATTTCGATGTGCTCGTTCTCATCAATTGCCACTATAAGCGCACCGTCTTTAGTTAATAATTCTTTTGCAACTTCCAGACGGTTTTTCATAAAACTTAACCACGTTGATTCATTAAAAGAATTATTATAACAAAATGTATTCGATTTGCTATCTGGATTATAGGGCGGATCAATATAAATTACTTTTATTTTTCCGGCATAAACTTTTTTAAGAGAATGAAGCGCAAGCAAATTATTTCCCTTAATAATTAAATTGTCTTGCAAAGAAATATCTTGTATTGTGTGTTCGCCATCTTTATCATACTTCTTAAAATTGGTCAATACTTTCGGCGCAAGCAATTTGTTAATTTGGTCTGGCGCTAATGTTTCGTTCCAAAATATTTCGTCGCGTTTTACATCTTCTTTTGTTTGTCCTCCTTCCAACACGCAATCTTTGTAAGGCCACGAAAGAACAACTTCTTTATTTTCCGAAATAAATTCATCATACAATCCATCGAAAGTATGTGTTATTAAACCAATCTTATTTTTAAAACTTGTATAACTGTCTTCTAAAAAAGCTTTATTATTTACAAATCGTTGAAATTTTATTTTATCAAACACAAAAACACCGTCAACTTCTTGGAAGAAATGTTTTTTAATTCCGGCGTGCGAAAGAAGAAGTTTGAGCAGTTGAGAATCAAGTTGTAAAGCAAGTTCGGTGATTTTGTTTTTTAACAATTTTCCATCAACGACACATCGCTCATCTTGTTGAAGTAAGTTTTGAAGATCAGAAAGAAGATTTTGCATGACACTCCGAGAAATAAATTTTTTTTGTTACCCTTCGACTTCGCTCAGGATGACTTTTATTTATGCTTCGGTGTCTCTTTATTCGGCTTTTCTTTTGGTAAGAGAGTTTATCCCAACAAAAAAGGGTGCAACCTGCGTTACACCCTCTTCGATGGGACACGACTCCCAGACTAAAAGATGAAAACGAGGCGCACCCATTGTTGGGCGCGCTTTCGCTCTGCATTTAGTCTTCAATTTTGTCGTGTTTTTCGAAGAGACAGCAGCCGAAGCTACGCGATATTAAAAATGATTATGTGTTAAATTGTGCTTTTCTTAATCCTTACTTTTCAATTAATTTCAAAAGTAGATATTTTCTTTATATTTCTAACACTAAATGTAAAGAACTTGGCAATTTTTATACATATACTGCTTACAATGTATAGATTTTTGCATTTTCTATACATTTTGTTTTTTGCTTAAATTACGGCATTTTTCTAGAAAAAAGGTCGTATAACCTTCTGTTAATGAAAAAGTACGTTGTTCCTATTTTTTCTCGCTCTAATAACTTATGCTCAACAAGCATGGTAAGATATTTGGTGGCGGTAATGCGCGACACACCAAGGTCATCCATAACAAATTCTATTTTAGTGTACGGATGCTTGAATAAATTGTTCAACAAATCCTGACTGTAAATTTTTTTCAAATCCGTACGGATAGTATTTTTGTATTCCATCATCAATTTTTTAATTTCTTCAACCAGCACAATCGTTTGGCGCGATGTTTCTTCTACGCCTTTCAATATAATAAATTTTCATAGTTTTCTACCTTACCAATAATTCTAATATCTGATTACTGATAACTTTCGCCAGAGGCGGATGCGCCTATGGTGCAGACTACTGATTACTGTTTTCTGCTGCTTTCAACGTATTCACCAGCAGCATCGCAATCGTCATCGGACCAACGCCGCCGGGAACGGGTGTAATTGCAGAAGATTTTTCTTTCACATTTTCAAAATCCACATCGCCAACCAAACGGAAACCCGTTTTTTTCGTCA
Source organism: Bacteroidota bacterium (assembly GCA_019455105.1). Classification (GTDB taxonomy): domain Bacteria; phylum Bacteroidota; class Ignavibacteria; order UBA10030; family UBA8401; genus JACFMZ01. The sequence goes on from JACFMZ010000087.1 coordinate 4,768, forward strand.
CGTCGTCAATTCTGTTAATTCCAACATCAATTATTACTGCGCCCTCTTTTATCATATCGGCAGTAATGGCATTGGGTTTTCCAACAGCAGCAATAAGAATATCCGCTTGCTTTGTGTAATAAGAAATATCTTTTGCACCGGTGTGTGCAACGGTAACCACCGCATTCGCCCACTCTTTTTTCTGCAGCAGCATATTGGCAACCGGTTTCCCGACAATGTTGCTTCGCCCGACAACAACAACATGTTTGCCGGAAGGATTAATGTTGTAGCGTTTCAGCAGTTCAACAATTCCAAACGGCGTGCAGGAATAAAATGTTTCTAATCCAATCATCATCTTACCGACATTAATCGGATGAAATCCGTCCACATCTTTTTTGGGATTGATCGCTTCAATGACTTTTTGCTCGTCAATATGTTTTGGAAGCGGCAGCTGGACAAGAATTCCGTGAATGGCAGAATCGTTATTAAATTTTTGCACAAGAGCCAAAACATCGGTTTCGGAAGTTTCTGCCGGAAGTCGCTCCGTTACGGAATAAAATCCGACCTCTTCGCAGGCTTTTCCTTTTCCCGTTACATACGAAACCGATGCCGGATTATTGCCGACCAGAATAAAGGCAAGACCAGGAATTTGCTTCCCTTCCTTCTTTAATTTTTCTACGGCTACTTTTATTTCGTTCCGGATTGTTTGTGAAGTTTGTTTACCGTCTATCATTATCATACTCTAATCCTCATAAAATTTTTTATCACGCAAAGACGCCAAGTTTTAAAAGACGCAATTATTTTTTAGGTCTTTAAATTATATCTTTGCCATTTTGCGGCTTCGCGTGAAATATTCGTTTTTTTCACGCAAAGATGCAAAGCTTTAAAGACGCAATTGGTTTTATTACATTTTATTATTTCTTTGCTTCTTTGCGCCTTTGCGCGAAAGTTTTTTCTCACGCAAAGGTTAAAGGACGCAATTACTCACTTAATCCATTGACAATACGTTTTATTCCACCACGAATGAGTGCAGAGCCAAAGTTAATTAATAAACCTAACCGTTTATCTGCTAAACGCAAATATGTCAGCAATTGTTTTTTATGGATTGGCAGCAATTGTTCTACAGATTTTAATTCTACGATAATTTCGTTTTCAACAAGGATATCAATTCGAAAAGTTGATTTAAATTTTTTATTCTCAAAAATAACCGGTAATTCAATCTGTTCTTCTACCTTTAATCCACGTTCACGCAATTTATAAATAAAAAGTTCTTCATACACAGATTCAAGCAAACCCGGACCAAGTTTTGAATGAAGTTGAAATGCAACATCAACAACAATTTTTGCTATTTCATTTTCAGTCATTTTCCTTTGCCTCTATTATTTTTTATCACGCAAAGACGCCAAGTTTTAAAAGACGCAATTATTTTTTAGGTCTTTAAATTATATCTTTGCCATTTTGCGGCTTCGCGTGAAATATTCGTTTTTTTCACGCAAAGATGCAAAGTTTTAAAGACGCAATTGGTTTTATGATTTTTATTTTTTTCTTTGCCTCTTTGCGCCTTTGCGTGAAAGTTTTTCAAAATTTCGGAAAAATCAATTGCTCAAATCTCACACATTTTCCTGTTTCAACTTCAACTTCGGCAATAACGCCGCATAAGCGGACATCGTTAGATGCGGTTTCATATTTATGAGGCGTTTGTGTAAGAAAACGTTTTATAGCAAGCTCTTTTTTCATGCCGAGCACAGAATCATACGGTCCGGTCATTCCAACATCAGTTATGTAGCCAGTGCCGCGCGGTAAAATTCTTGCGTCGGCGGTCGGCGTATGGGTATGGGTTCCGACGACAACACTCGCCTTTCCGTCCAGATACCAGCCGAGCGCCATTTTTTCCGCCGTTGCTTCGGCATGAAAATCAACAAATGAAATTTTTGTCTGCTCATTAATTTTTCCCAGCGCCCAATCTGCGGTGCGGAACGGATCTTCAATCGGCTGCATAAATGTTCTTCCCTGCAAATTTATTACGCCTATTTTCACGCCGGAAGCTAATTCATAAATGGTGTATCCGAAACCTGCCGTCCCTTGCGGAAAATTCAACGGACGCAAGAGATTTTTAAATGAAGAATACACTTTTTTCATATCCCAGCGGTCAAAGGTATGATTGCCGCCGGTGATAACATGCACGCCGAGATCGAACAACTGCTTCGCCTGATTTTCTTCAATGCCTTTTCCGTCCGCTGCATTTTCGCCGTTTGCAATAACAAAATCAATTTTATGTTTTTCTATGATTCCTTTAAAAAGATTTGTTACGAGTTCCATTCCGGGAACACCGATAATATCGCCGATAAATAAAATATTCATTGAACTGTTCATAAGTTTACTTTGTAAAGTACTGAAGGAGGAATTACGGTATAACTAATCGGGTCAAGCCACTCCGGCGCATTCTGCGGATTCAGCAGTTCTTTAAATTGCGGACGCATTTGCGCTTCGTATTCTCCGAAATATAAATAGGAAGCATTGGATTTTTTTAATTCGGTTTTTAGTTCTTCCCACGTATCAACATACGGAAAATATTTCATGGTTTTATTAATATAATACGCAATATGCGGCTTTCTGCAAACAACAATTTCCGATTCATTGCCGTCGTTATCGTACTGATTAAAATTTTCAGCGATGTTAAGAATTTCAATCGGTCCGTTAGCTACATCTAATGCATTGTATGAGTAAGATTTTACCGCCGTCCATTCTGCTAAAAACAATAGAACTAAAAACGGAAAATATAGAGAAATTTTTTTCCAGATATTCCACGTTAACGCCGTAACGCTGACCGTGCAATAAAAAGGAATAAGAAACATTGAAAACCGCTCATTGTAAAAAACTAATAACAAGACGAGATAAAACAATATTCCAAAGAGATAAAAATCTTTCTGCTTTTTGTCCGGTGTATGAATCCACATTCCGGCGAATCCGGCAATAAAGAAAATTCCTATCCACCAGCCCAGCAGCTGATCCAAATCATTTGAAAGATGTTCATAAAGGTTGTGAAAGAGCGTCGTTAAAAATAATTTCGGGCTGCTTTGAAAAACTTGAAAGAGCGAAGAATAGTTGGATGCCTCAACATTCCAAAACTGGTCCCACAAAACTTTTCCTTTCCCGAACATTTCGTACGCAATATTCAGATAATTTTTATTGTAGAAAAAACTCCCCCGCTCTGCCAACAGATAAAAGCCCCACGGCGAGATAAACAGAAAAAATGCCGCCGTAAAAATTGCCGTATGAATAAGGCGTTGTTTCAGCGGTGCGGAATGACGTTCCAAAAAAATAAACAAAAAAGGAACCGCCAGAATAATAAATATGCCGTTGTATCTTGTTAAATATGCGCCAGCGGAAAAAAACGCAGCAGGAAGCAGCGAAATCCTC
>JACFMZ010000087.1:8176-13367 GCA_019455105.1 Bacteroidota bacterium
CGGGTATTTTCTTTTAAAAGAAAATACAATGCAGCAAAAGCAAAGGCATTAAACATCATATCCGTTCCCGCGGTGTAGGAATACAAAACAAAGGTGCGGTTGACTGCCGTAAGAAGAGTAACGGCAACGGCAATATCAAAGCGGAATAGTTTTTTAATTATTTCAAAAATAAAAAACAATACAGCGGAAGCGGCAAACGCAGAAATAATAATACCGGATTTAAAATAATCTCCAAATAAGATGTTCACAATGCCGAGAATAACCGGATAACCGGGACCGCGGAAATCATCAATCTCCCAGATTCCCTTAACCATACTTTTTGCAACGGGAACATACACTTGAAAGAAATCTGTTTCAACATCGTAATTGCCGACGATATGATATTTCAAGCCGACAAAGACCATTAAGGCAAAATAGGAAAGAGCAATGCTGAGTCCGGCGTACCGGCTGTTTTGATACTTCTTTAAAAAAGGAAAAACCGATAAGTTTGCGGAAAATTGTTCTGATGTTTTGACCATTAACTTTTATCTTTGTGAAATGGTATTGCAATATACAAACATCTCACCGAATTTGAAAAAGCATCACAATGCAGAAAAACTTTGAGAGAAAAAACAGAAAGGATATTATACAATTTTCAGCAGCGCAAGAACGATTTCGGTAAAAATTAAAATAATAATTATCCATTCAAGGATCTGCGAACGGCGGGCTTCCAGACGCGAAAGAATAAATGTGCTGGTGCGGGAGATGATTGATATTTTTTGCTGAATGATTTTTGTTCTGTCTTCCAAATCAAATTCCCGTTTTAAACTTTTATATAAAGCGTCAATCCGCTTTCCGCCGAGCCACAGAACATCCGGATCGTCAAAAATTGAAATATTGTACGCAAGCTCCTGCTCAACGGAAATTGCCAAACCGACCTGCTTTGTTAACGGCACGTCATCTCGTTGAATTTTTCCTGTTGCCGCAAGATTCGTTACCGTCTTCTCCAATCCGGCAAGCGTATCCGAAACAATTCGTTCGTAATATTCCAGCGAAACGGAACGGCTTAAAACGATACTGACCACAAGCGCAATATCGCGGTTAAATTCTTTAATGAACCATTCTTCCGTTCCTTCCGGCGAGCGGTACTGCGGTGCGGGATTCAGAATAAAATCATCTTCATTGATACGCTTATTCGGGCGGTATGCTGAACTGCGAAGCGTATCCAGAATTTCGGTTATTTCCGGCTGAGAAAAATTAAAAAAGACAATCGAACCGTAATCAAAAACAGTAGCCATTTTATTACTACCGGTGCTTACCAACAGCGGGTTTTGGTGGAGAATTTTTCCGGAAAATTCTTTCTGCAGAATTTCACGCGCCGATTTCAAATCGTACGATGCGGCAACATCATACGCTTTAACAAAAATTTGTTTCGGTAGTTCTTTCTTTTGTTTTATGTTTTGTTTCATAAAAAGAAAAGCCGGCTGTGCGCCGGCATATAGTTTTTTATTCTTCGGGCTGGAAATTGTGAACTTCTTCTACAATGACATCCACAATTTCGCTTTCCTTTATCTTCCGCACCATTTTTCCTTTGCGGTAAAGAATGCCGACTCCCTTTCCGGCGGCAATACCAATATCGGCATCGCTTGCTTCACCTGGTCCGTTCACCACACAGCCAAGCACGGCAACTTTTACCGGTTTTTTCACTCCCTCCAGCCTCTTTTCTAATTCTGCCATAATGCTGAAGAGATCAATTTCTAATCTGCCGCAGGTCGGGCAGGCAATCAATTCCACATTACGCGTCGCCAGTCCGAGTGAACGAAGAATTTCCTTCCCCACTTCAACTTCTTTTACCGGTTCGTCGGTTAACGACACACGAATGGTATCGCCGATTCCTTCAGCAAGAAGAGTTCCGATTCCGACGGCAGATTTAATGGTGCCGATTCTTGTCAGTCCTGCTTCCGTTACTCCGAGATGAAGCGGAATATCGGTGCGGGCAGCAACAAGACGATACGCTTCAATCATCAGCCGCACGTCGGTAGATTTTACGGAAATAATGACATCGCGAAAATTAAATTCGTTGCAAATTTCCACGTGACGCATTGCCGATTCATATAACGCTTCCGCCGTGGGATAGCCGTGTTTGTCGAGAATATCCGCTTCCAGCGAACCGGAATTAACGCCGATACGAATTGGAATTCCTTTATCCTTTGCCGCGTTGAGAACCTGATGAATGCGCTCTTTTGAACCGATATTTCCCGGATTGATGCGAACTTTGGCAACGCCGGCTTCAATAGCTTTCAACGCAAAAATATGATTGAAATGAATATCGGCAACAATCGGTACCGGCGACTGACGAACAATTTCCGTCATTGCTTCTGCCGCCTCTTTGTCGTTTACCGTAACGCGCACAATATCAACGCCGGCTTCGTACGCGCCGATAATTTGTTTTACTGTTCCTTGAATATCGGATGTTTTGGTTTTCGTCATTGTCTGCACGGAAATCGGTGCGCCGCCGCCGACTTTGATGTTGCCGATTTTTACTTGACGTGTTTTTCTTCTCATGCTGCTGTATGCCGGACCGTCGCTTGAAATGATCGGCTGCATTGCCGGTAAAATTTTATCCATATCTCTTACTTGCCCTCGTGATATTTAAATTATGTTGTAAATCTCCCGCTCTGAATTTATTAATGCATTTTTTTTGACGCTTCAAACAAAATTCGTTTTTCTTCTTCCGTTAAACTTTGATATCCGCCGCGGCTGATTTTATCGAGAATAGCATCAATCTGCTGCTGTGTAGATTGCTGTTCCTGATGCTGCTGTTCCCGTATATCGTAAATTTTTGCATCGTCAACTTCGCCGTAGTCATCAACGCGCCGTGAAGAATGTCCGAAGTTATTAAATTGCGAAAAAATATTTTTCTTTACTTGGTAGGAACTTCCGAAGCGATACCCGTCTGAAAGAAGATATAAAAACGCCACCAAGGCGCCTCCCAAATGGGCAAAGTGCGCCACGCCGTCCATACTGCCGACAGAAAATATTTCAATAGCCATATAGATAAAAACAAAATATTTTGCTTTAATCGGCAGAAGAAAATAAATATAAATCGGACGGTCGGGAAACATCATGCCGAACGCCAGCAGCACACCGTACACTGCACCGGAAGCGCCGATGGTAGGACCGACCGAAGTAAAAAACGGCGCCACAATTAAATTTGCCAGCCCGCCGCCGAATCCGCACAGCAGGTAAAAAATTAAAAATTTCCGCGAACCCATAACATTTTCTAACTCCATGCCGAACATCCAGAGCGCAAGCATATTAAAGAAAATGTGCGTAAGATTGGCGTGCATAAACATATAGGTAAACAGCTGCCAAAATCCGAAACCTGAGCCAAGGGGCCACAACGCAAACGCTTTATAGAAAAAATTTTCAAAAGAAAAATCTCCAATGCGGAAATTTCCAAAAAACATCATTCCGAGGAAAACGCCGGCGTTGGAAAGGAGAAGTGTTTTTATTACCGGTGGAAAAAATTGAAATCCGCCGAAGAAACTGGGACGATAGTAATTGCCGTATCGATTATTTGCCATAAAGGTAATTCTGACTAAAAATATTTTTAAATAAATTATTTATCGTTTAATGCTGCAACGCCGGGAAGAATTTTCCCTTCCAAAAATTCCAGCGAGGCGCCGCCGCCGGTGGAAACATGTGAAACTTCTTTTTCCAATCCTGCCTGAGCAATGGCTGAAGCAGAGTCCCCCCCTCCGACAACTGTTGTGGCGCCAAGTTTTGTGGCTTCTGCCAGTGCGCGGGCAACGGCGTTTGTACCGCCGGCAAACTTCGGCATTTCAAACACTCCCATTGGTCCGTTCCACACAACGGTTTTTGCCGCCGTAATTTCTTTGGAAAATAACGCAATCGTTTCAGGACCGATATCCATTCCCACCATATCGGACGGAATAGCCGTAACGTTTACAATCTTCGTCGGGGAATCATTCTCAAATTTTTCCGCTGCAATACAATCCACCGGAAGAAGCAGTTTTATTTTTTTTGCGTCTGCTTCATCAAGAATTTTCTTTGCGAGGTCAATCTTATCTTCTTCTAACAACGATTTGCCGATTTCCATTCCCTGCGCTTTGAAAAAAGTAAACATCATGCCGCCGCCGACAAGCAGCGCATCAACTTTATCCATAAGATTTTGAATGACGTCGATCTTTCCGGAAATTTTTGCGCCGCCGAGAATGGCAACATACGGCTTTACGGGATTTGTTGTTGCTTTGCTTAAATACGCAAGTTCTTTTTCCATAAGAAAGCCGGCAACCGCCGGAAGAAAATGCGCAACCGTTTCGGTTGAAGCATGAGCGCGGTGCGCCGTGCCGAACGCATCATTCACAAACAGATCGCCGTACTGCGCCAGTTCTTTTGCCATCTTCTCCCGTTCAGCGGCATCTTTTGATGTTTCTTCTTTATGAAATCGCGTATTCTCCAGCATTAAGATTTCGCCGTTATGTAATTGGTCAACCATTGCTTTTGTTTCCGCGCCGATTGCCGCCGGAGCAAGCAGCACCGGTTTCTGCAGTAAGGAAGAGAGCCGTTCAACAACCGGTTTCATTTTATGTTTGCCGTCGCTGAATGCATTTTCATCGAACGGCTTGCCGTCTTTTTCCGCTTTCTCTTTTGCTTTCTGAATATCTTTTTTCGGATCGCCGAGATGCGACATCAGCACCAGCGATTTCGGCTGTTGTTCAAGAATATATTGTATGGTCGGCAGTGCCGCGCGAATGCGGATATCATCTTGAATAATGCCGTTCTTTAACGGTACGTTGAAATCAACACGCAGAAGAATGCGTTGATTTCTTAAATTAATATCTTTTACAGTTTTCTTATTCATTGTTAAAACTCATAATAAAATAATATAATATACGGTTGATAGTGAATTCCTATACGAAAGTTTTTACTATACGCATAGACAAATCCTAAATCGACATCAAACGGATTTTTTCGCTTTTCGTTATTAATGCGCTCTCTATACGACGGTTGAAACGGATCGTAATAAAGCTGTCCGAGAATTTTAAATTTTTCCGTTACATCATTTTCTACGGCAATCCAGGCGCGCGGATACGTTTCTGATTTATGAATGACGGCGCTCGCGCCGATATGATAGGCAATTCTTCCCCGTTTATCTCCCTTTAAAAAAGACATGGTATATCCGGTG
>JACFMZ010000088.1 GCA_019455105.1 Bacteroidota bacterium
TACTCAAAAAGCATGGAGCGGATATAATTGGTATAAAGGAAACGCGCACAGTCTCATTCAGGTAAACACGGACTTTCCGATTTTTATTGACCGCGCCGTTGACCTTGCCGCTCATGAAGGATATCCCGGACATCATGTGTACAATGCGCTGCTGGAAGAACATCTGCTTCGCAAGCGTGGCTGGATTGAATTTTCCGTGTATCCGCTTTTCAGTCCGCAATCCTTAATTGCCGAAGGAAGCGCAAACTACGGAATTGATATTGTTCTGCCGAAGAACGACCGAATGGCTTTTGAAAAGCAAGTTCTCTTTCCGCTGGCAGGATTGGATTCTGCAACAACCGAATTGTATTATCACATTCAAGAGCTTGCCGGAAAACTTTCCTATGCAGGAAATGAAGCGGCGCGCGGTTTTCTTAATAACAGAATGAACAAAGAGCAGGCAATTCATTGGCTGGTAACATACGCGCTGTTCGATTCCGCCCGCGCCGTGCAGCGGTTACACTTTATAGAAAAATACCGCAGCTACGTTATCAATTATAATTACGGACAGGATCTTGTGAAGAAGTATGTAGAAAAAAACGCCGGCAGTAATTCTTCGGAAAAAAAACGCTGGACGGTCTTTGAAACATTACTTTCTTCACCGCACACGCCGGGCGAGCTTGAACAACAATAATTTTTCGGTCTTTTCCCTCTCTTGTTTTCCGACTTTTATTCAAGTATTTTACTAACAAATATCGTATCAATAAACTTTTTTTACGAGGTGTCTATGCCTCAGCCTAAAACTACCTTCGCTCGTATTCATTTCTGATTTTTTTTTTCTTTCAATGCAGCCGTTAAAAAATATTTAACGGAAATATTCTCTTATTTTTGAAAGGTAACCACCATGAATGACAGAACATTACATCCGGAATCACTCATGATGTCGTATGGATACAATCCTGAATGGTCGGAAGGCGCCGTAAAATGTCCGATCTTTCAGACATCAACATTTGTTTTTCGCAGCGCAGAAGAAGGCAAAGCATTTTTTGAAGTTGCGTACGGCTTACGTTCGCAAAAACCGAATGAAAAACTCGGATTAATTTACAGCCGGCTCAACAATCCGGTGCTGGAAATTTTAGAAGACCGTCTCACGCTGTGGGATGATGCTGAAGATTGCGCCGTTTTTGAAAGCGGTATGTCCGCAATTTCCACCGTACTGCTGGAATATTTAAAACCGGGAGATTTACTGTTATACAGCTCCCCCCTGTACGGCGGGTCGGAACATTTTATTCAACATGTTCTTCCGCAATTTAATATTACCGTTGCGCGGTTTAAAACCGGACAAGGCAGAGAGGAAATTGAAAACATTGTGCGCGACAGCGGAAAAGCCGACCGCTTGAAAATGATTTACATTGAAACCCCCGCCAATCCGACGAATGATTTAATTGATATTGAGCAGTGTAAAAACATCGCGCGGTATTTTTCCACCTCGCAACATGAAGTACTTCTTGCCGTTGATAACACCTACTTCGGTCCCCTCTGGCAGCATCCGCTGCAGCACGGCGCCGATATTGTCGTGTATTCCGCCACAAAATATATCGGCGGACACAGCGATGTTATTGCCGGCGCCGCTCTCGGCTCCCGCGAAGTTATTAAGCGGATAAAAACGCTCCGCACGTTTCTCGGAAATATGGCGGCGCCGTGGACCGGCTGGCTGTTGCTGCGAAGTTTGGAAACTTTAAAACCAAGAATGGAAACACAAGCGCGGAACGCCAAACATGTTGCGGAGTTTTTAAAGAATCATCCGAAAGTCGAAAAAGTTTATTATCTCGGTTTTCTTGATGAGAAAAATGATGAGCACTATGCGCTGTATAAAAAGCAATGTCTCTCTGCCGGCGCAATGCTGTCGTTTGATATTGTCGGAGGTGAAAAAGAAGCGTTTGCATTTCTGAATCATTTAAAACTTATCCGGCTTGCCGTCAGTTTGGGAAGCACCGAAAGCCTCGCCGAACATCCGGCAACAATGACGCACGTTGACTTAGACGAAGCAGAAAAGAAAGAATTGAATATTACGGAAAAATTAGTCCGCCTTTCGGTCGGCGTGGAACATTACGAAGATCTGATTAATGATATTCAGCAGGCGCTGGAGTTTGTAAAAGTAGAAGAGTTAGAAACCGCGTAACGATAGAGCATCATGCTGTGTCTTCCGGCGTTGTGCGGAAGACACAGCGTTTTAGAATTTATTGAAGCGGCAGATTTCCGATTCCCTTCTTTTTCATCAACGCTTCAATTTCAGAAATTTCTTTCGGCGTTCCCGCAGAAAGAACTTCATATCCGTTCGGAGTTACCAGCACAACATCTTCAATCCGCACGCCGATATTGAAATATTTCGGATCAACATTCACCGATCCTTCCGGAATATAAATTCCCGGCTCAACGGTATAAATCATTCCCGGTTCCATTTCCGCCTTGCCGACATCATGCACATTCAGCCCGACAGGATGACCGAGACCGTGAGGAAAAAATTTTTTCGCTTGATATTTTCCCTTTTCCCGAATGATGCCGAGATCAAACAAGCCGTTTTCTATAACACTATCCGCAACGGCGGAAATTTTTGCCCACGCGGCTCCCGGCTGAACGGCATTGATTGCGGCTTTCTGCGCATTAAGAACAATTTGGTAGATCTCTCTCTGTGCTTTTGAAAACTTTCCGCCGGCAGGAAATGTGCGCGTAATATCGCTGGCATAGCCGTGGTATTCAGCCGCACAATCCGCCGCAATAATTTCGCCGCTGTTAATTTTTTTTCGGTTCGATTCATAATGCAGAATTACGGAATTTTCACCCGCGCCGACAATACACGGATAGGCGGTATATTCCGCGCCGAGTTTTTTAAACACATATTCGTACACCGCCTGCAATTCGTATTCGTGCATTCCCGGTTCACAGGACATCATCGCCTGATTGTGCGCAAGCGCGCTGATTTCCGTTGCCTTTCGAATCAGCGCAATTTCTTCCGGTGATTTTATTATCCGCATCTTCCGCACCAGCGGATTCACATCGCGAAATTCTATCGCCGATTGATGCGCCGCGGCATTATCAAAAAAATTCTGAATCGGCGAAACAAGTTCCCGAATTTCTCCGGAACAATCCGATGTTATCGGAGGAGCGTAGAGATATAGGGGCTGTGAAAAGAAGAGTGTTTGAGAAAATATTTTTTTAAACGTATCATTCGTCAGTGCGTATTCCATTCCGAGCAGTTTCACGGCTCCTTCCGTGCCGTACCGTCGCCCCGTCCATGATTCCATCATCGGGTTGCGGCTTTGAACAAATAAAATTTCTTTTACGGAAATTGTTGAATCTCCTGCCTTTACGGAAATTCCGTTGCCGCACATCATTAACACCGCATTCGGTTCGGTGAAGCCGGTGAGATAATAAAAATTATCGGATTGGCGGTATTGATAATCAACATCGGCATTGCGAATTCTCTCCGGGGCAGAATATAAAATTATCACTGCATTGTTTCCCGTTAACCGCATCAGCGAATCACGCCGCGCTTTATACAACGCCGGAGAGCTTACCTCCGTATCATACTGAAGATAGTTCAGCGTGGTTTCCGTCTGCGCAGAGAGAACGGAAATTGCAATGAGAAGAATGGAGTAAAGTTTTTTCATTCGTTCCTTCTTTTTTTAAAATAAAAAAGATTTGTTGATGTTAATTTTTCTTCGGGCGAAGAATAAAAATTGCCTCGGTAATTTCATCCGAGCCGAAATAGAGATTTCCGCGTGCATCGGTTTCCAGCCCGACGGGCCTTCCCCACAGCGTTCGCCGCGCGGAACCGTCGTGAAATCCTGTAATACAATCTGAGACGGAAGTAAAGACCGTATCCTGCGGAGAGTTCATTGAAAGAAAAACAATTTTATATCCCGTCGGCACGCTTCGATTCCACGAACCGCGGAACACCGCAAACGCGCCCTGTTGAAAATTTTTGGGAAACGATGCATTGGAAAATTCTATCGCCATCGGAGCGGAATGTGCCTGCACCAGCGCCGCCGGCTGAACCATTGACTGTACTTTTTCTTTATCTTTTTTGGTCAGCGGCAAAAGATCTTGATACTGCTTGTTGGCGGAAAAATCTACCCACACGCCGTGCGCATACGCGTACGGATATCCGTAGAAGCCGCCGTCGCGCACCACATCTATCCATTCCGGCGGAATATCATCTCCCTGCCAGTCGAAGCCGTTGTTGGCTGCCCATAATCTTCCGTTAAAAAACGTCATACCGACAGCATTGCGTATGCCGGCGGCAAAAATTCTTCCGCCGGTTCCGTCATCATTATACTGCTCAATTACCGCGCGATGCTCTTCCCTGCAGACATTACATTGAGAGCCGATTGAGAGATATAATTTTTTCTTTTGCGGATCGAAGACAATCGTTCGCGTATCATGTCCGCCGGTAGAACGTCCGGCGGCAATGTTGTCGATAAAAACTTTTTTTGTTTCATAGATGCCGTCGTTGTTTCTGTCTTCGCATTTAAAGATCTGCGTTTCATCGGCAACATACATTGCATTGTTATAAAATTTTACATCATGCGGTTTTCGAAATCCTGACGCTGCAACAATTGCGGTATCGGCAATGCCGTCATAATTTTTATCCGGCAGCGCAATAATTTCTCCGCTGTGTTTGTTGGCAACGTATAAAACACTCTCCGGTCCCCAGGCGAAAAAGCGCGGTTTTGATAAACCGCCGATATGAAAAACCTGCACCGAATATCCTTCGGGAATATTTAAGGAATGATTCGGACTGATTTTCCCTTTAAATTTTTCCGCAACAAGCACCGGCGAAGAATGAAGCGGTATTGAATGTACCGGAGTCATTCGTACCGAAGCAGGCAGCTGCAGTCCCCAGCCGAGCGCCGTGCAGAAGACTATTGAAAAGACAATTTTCACTGCAGCACAATCATTTTTTTCGTTTCAGAAAAAGAGGGACCGGATAATCGGTAAAAATATATTCCGGTTGAAAGATGATAATTTCCGGCAGAAAGCTGAACAACATGTTTTCCCGCCGATTTTTCCTGCTGCAGAACGGTTGCCACTTCTCTTCCAATGGTATCAAAAAGTTTTAATGTAATAAACGACTGCTCGTTCAGCGAATATTCAATAGTTGTCTGCGGGTTGAACGGGTTCGGATAATTTTGCTTGAGTTCAAAATTTTTCGGAAGCATGGTTTCACTGCTGTTCACTTCGGTCAGCGAGTGGTAATACGGCTTTACCAAAATTGTATCGGCAAGAATTTTATAATATGTCGGATCCTGCACAAGATCGATTAACGAAATATCCGCGCCGTTAATTTTTCCTTCTCTCAAAACAAGGCGTATGCCGTGGCTGTAATCGGCGTAGGTTTCAATATGCCCGTTATAAGTTGATTGTATCGGAGTACCGTTCAATTGATGCCATCCGTAAATCACCACCGGGTTCGGTACATTTTTTTTCAGCCAGGAATAAATTTTCTTATCAATAATCACGTCTTTTTTTGTACCGCCGACGAGCGAGCCGAGCGGATATTGTGCAAGGACTTTATTCCTTGATGCGCGCACTTGATCGCTGTGCTGCTTAAACCGCGGTACGGTTACCATAGAATCATCATAAGCCATCGGCTGAGGGGCGAGTTTGACCGGCGCTGCCGAATAAATTTGGTCAACCATTTTCCATGTCGGAAGCGTGCACTGAAGCGCATTGGCTAACTTCTGTGCAAGAAGCGGCGTCATTGGGCAGAGAAAATAATCACTGTCCGAGCCGACGCACATATAATCCGGGATAACATAATATTGCAGCGTGTAATTCTTTCCGCCGATTGTTGATGAGGTAGAAATAGTAACGAGATTGCGAAGAAAATTGGGAACATTGCCGCTCATTATTTCCGTAAAGATTGTATTTTCCCGCGCAGTTACCGATAAGGAATAAATCTTTTGAACAAATGCACTTCCGCTTAACGCATCATCGGCACGTTTCGGCAGATTTAATTGCTGCGCCTGCATCAGCATGGTCAGTGCAAATAAGGAGCCGATAACTTTTTGCAAAGTAATTTTTTTCATGTCGAAATCCTTTCTATGGTATGTGAAGCGTCATCCCCGTTTTAAAATATATAAAACGACAAGATACAATGCTACCTTCCGCAGATAATTTTTTACATTGAATATTTTCCGAAACAACATTTTGTTATTGCGGTAAATTTTGAACGATGAAAATTTTTTCTTTTGTAATTCAATAAAACTGCTTTATCTTTACACCGCACCGCAGAAATGCCGGTTACTTTTTCTGCGGTGTTTTATTTGTACCGGAACAGAAAACGCGGATAACAGCGCCGATGTTCGTCTTCATCAACAATAACGTATTTTAAGTTTTTCTATGATTGATATTCCGAAATTTCTTTCCCAAGAATTAACGCTGACAACCCAGCAGGTAACCGCCGCGCTCGAACTCCGCGCCGACGGCGGAACAATTCCTTTTATTGCGCGATACCGAAAAGAACGGACCGGTTCAATGGATGAAACGCAGCTCCGCACTCTGTTCGACCGGTTTGATTATCTGCTGGAACTGGAAGAACGCAAAGCAACAATTCTCAACTCCATTGACGAGCAGAAAAAACTGACGCCGAAACTTCGCAAGAGCATTGAAGCGTGTCTTTCAAAAACCGAATTGGAAGATCTCTATCTTCCGTACAAACCGAAGAAGCGGACCCGCGCAACCATTGCAAAAGAAAAAGGACTCGAGCCGTTTGCCGAATGGATAAAATCAAAAAATACTGCCGAAGCAAAACGGGTGAATCTTGAAAAGGAAGCGGAGAAATACCTTTCAAAAAAACTCGAAGTAAAAACCGTGCAGGAAGCTATTGCCGGCGCTTCGGATATTCTGGCGGAAGAAATTTCTGAAAAAGCAGAATACCGTCAATATCTTCGCGAATATTTTCTTCAGGAAGGCATATTTGTTTCCGTTATTGATGAAAAGAAATTCCCCGCCGGTTCCACAAAATACGAAATGTACCGCGATTACAAAGTACGCGTAAAAGATATTCAGCCGCACAACATGCTGGCACTTCGCCGCGGCGAAGCGGAAGAAATAGTCTCCTTCACTCTTTCGTTTGATGAACTGTCGGTGCAGCGCTATCTTGAAGAACAGGAAATACAATCATCACTGGATTCCATAAAAACATTTTATGCGGCAATGCTGAAGGATGCCTTTGAACGGTTAATGAAAACAACTATTATCGGCGAAGTGCGTCTTGCAAAAAAAGAACTCGCCGATATTGAATCCATAAAAACATTTGAAGCAAATCTCCGCGAACTGCTTCTCGCATCGCCGGCCGGCATGAAACCGACGCTCGGCGTTGATCCGGGATTTCGAACGGGATGTAAAGTTTCGGTAATGGATGAAACAGGAAAATTTCTGGAATACACGGCTCTCTTTCCTCATACCTCAGGAAATGCGGAGCGGGAAAAAGCAAAAAAAATTATTGCGAAGCTCATTGAAAAATATTCCATTGAGCTTATCGCCATCGGCAACGGAACTGCCGGCAGGGAAACCGATGAATTTATTGCCGAAGTTTTAAAAGGAATGAACAGGAAACCGGTAAAAGTTATGGTCAACGAATCCGGCGCTTCGGTGTACTCGGCAAGCGAAACAGCAAGAGATGAATTTCCCGATCTTGATATCACCGTGCGCGGCGCTATTTCTATCGGCAGACGGCTGATGGACCCGCTCGCCGAATTGGTGAAAATTGATCCGAAATCCATCGGTGTCGGGCAGTACCAGCACGATGTCGATCAGAAATTATTAAAGAAAAAATTAGAAGAAACGGTGCAGAGCTGCGTCAACTATGTCGGCGTGGATTTGAATACCGCATCAAAAGAATTACTGAGCTACGTTGCGGGAATAAATTCTTCTCTTGCAAAAAATATTGTGGACTACCGGAATGAACACGGCGCCTTTGAAAGCCGAAATGAACTGATGGAGGTATCGAAGTTCGGACCCAAAGCATTTGAGCAGTCGGCAGGATTTCTTCGAATCCGCAGCGGAAAAAATCCGCTTGATGCTTCCGCCGTGCATCCGGAAAGCTATCCGATTGTGGAGAAGATGTTAACCGATCTCCGTTTGTCATTCGATGAAGCGGTAAAAGATTCTTCCGCTCTCGACCGGATCGAGATAAAAAAATATGTTACAAAAACCGTCGGCGAACCGACGCTTCGCGATATTCTTTCCGAATTGAAAAAACCGGGACGCGATCCGCGCGCGGAATTTAAATACGCCGCATTTAAAGAAGGCATTAAAGAACTTTCGGATGTATCACCGGGAATGGAATTAGAGGGCATTATTACCAACGTGGCAAACTTCGGCGCCTTTGTGGATATCGGCGTGCATCAAGACGGACTGATTCACGTTTCGCAGCTTGCCGATAGATTTGTTGAAGATCCGAAAACCGTCGTAAAGGTCGGACAGATTGTGAAGGTGCGCGTGCTGGAAGTGAACGAGCAGTTGAAACGCATTTCCCTTACCATGAAATCATCTGCCGGCACCGCACCGCACTCGCGAAAGAAAGAAGAAGCAAAGCCGTTTGTTGAAAAGAACTATACGCTTGAAGATTTACGCACAAAATTCGGCAGGAAAACGGAAGAAACAAAAACGGAAAAGAAATCCCTGCGTTGAGATGCAGAACGAATGCGTTCCGGTCTACAACGCTCCTTCAATGATTTTCACGCAAAAAAATGAATGCCGTTTCATCGGTAAAGAAACGACATTCGACGCAGCAACACGAAAATTATTATTTCTCTGTTTGTTTTTTCTACTCACCTTTTGTATTTTCACTAAACCACAGAACATCAAATCATCTTCGACTCTGTAGTTTACCTAATCAACGCAAGCAGTCTTAATTTACATAAAAATCATTCAACTATAGCTTTGCGGGCAAATGCTTTGCCGGGATCTTGTGAAGATTTTTTCTTTATGACAACAGAACAAACACCAGATGTAAAACAATACAACAGAATTAAACTGGTCGTCTCGTTAACAGGAACAGCCGTTTCCTTTCTGCTTCTTCTGCTGATGCTCTTTACCGGTTTTACCGTTACCGTTGAATCGTACTGTTATTCCGTCAGCACACATTCGTATCTTGCGCTTATTCTTTTCAGTGCCATTCTCGGAATAATAAATTCCGTTGTCTCGTTTCCGTTCAGTCTCTATTCGGGGTTTCTCCTTGAACATCAATACCGGATGAGCAATCAGACATTTCTTCAATGGCTGTGGGAAAATTTCAAAGGAATGCTGGTTTCCATTCCCATTATGCTTCCGCTCCTTCTAATTTTTTATTTTTTTCTTTCTGAACTTAAAACTTTATGGTGGCTTCCGGCCGGTGTTACGCTTTTTATTTTTTCCATTGGTCTTTCCCGTATTGCCCCGACGTTTATTCTTCCGTTATTTTATCAATTAACGCCGCTGGAAAATTCCGCATTGAAAGAAAAAATTCTCGCGCTGACCAAAGCAACCAAAATGACGGTGCAGGGAATTTTTGTTTTCAATCTCAGCAAAACAACAAAAAAAGCAAATGCCGCTTTTACCGGAATCGGAAAATCAAAACGCATTCTGCTGGGAGATACGCTGGTTGATTCTTTTTCACCGGATGAGATTGAAACGGTCTTCGCTCACGAGCTGGGACATTATGTGCACGGACATATTTGGAAAAATATTCTTGCCGGCACGCTCAGTATTTTTCTCGGCTTGTATCTTACTTCCGAGGCGTATTCCGCTTCTCTTTCGTGGTTCGGTTTTTCGTCTGAATCGCAGCTTGCCGCTCTTCCGCTTTTGCTGTTGTGGCTCGGCGTTTATTCTATTGTTACGTCGCCGGCGGGAAATATTCTCTCCCGCAAATACGAATTTGAAGCCGACCGCTACGCGATCCATACAACAAAAAATAAAGAAGCGTTTATTTCTACAATGAATAAACTTGCAGCAATGAATCTTGCCGATACGCAACCGCACCCGCTGGTGGAATTTCTTTTTTACAGTCATCCTTCCATTGAAAAACGCATTATTGCCGCGGAGAATTTATAATGCGAATTATTATTACCGGAATTCGATTATTACTTATTGCTGTTTCGTGCGTTTTTTTCTCCACGGCGGCGCTGGTTTCGCTTTTGTTTCAGCGAAACGGCGGCATTTATTTTTGGGCAGGTTCAACGTGGAGTAAATTTGTGCTGTGGGTTTCCGGCGTAAAAGTCCGCGCCGAAGGATTGGAAACGTTAGACCGTGCGGGAAATTTTATTATCGTCAGCAATCATGCCAGCGTGTACGATATTCCGACCTTGATGACGCTCTTTCCGCGTATGAGAATTATGTTCAAAAAAGAATTAAGCTATATTCCCATCTGGGGCTGGGCGTTAAAGTACGGTCACCATATTTTGGTTGACAGAAAAAAAGGAACCGAGGCGATGAAAAGTTTGGACCGCGCGGCGCGGGCAATCGGCGAAGGAGGACAAGTTCTCCTCTTTGCCGAAGGAACACGCACCCGCAACGGAGAGCTGCAGCCGTTTAAGCGGGGTGCATTTTCGTTGGCAGCAAAATCCGGCGCGCCTATTTTACCGGCGGCAATCAACGGCAGTTTTTCAATTCTGCCGAAAGGTTCGTTTGATATTCGTCCGGCAAAGATTACCGCAGTCTTCGGCGAGTTACTACAAACATCGAATGTAAAAACGCGGGAAGAAGAAATTCAATTAATGAATGCCGTTCGGGCAGTAATAGAAAAAAATTATCACAGCGCCTGACGAATTTTCGGCACACAGAATTTTTTAAAAGAGAAAAATTATGGCAATTACAAAAAACGATGTGGAACATATTGCAAAGCTGGCAAAGTTAGAATTTTCCGACGAAGAAAAAGAAAAATTTACGCATCAGTTTAATGATATTTTAAAATACATTGAGCAGCTTAATACCGTGGATACCAGCAATGTGGAACCGTTAACGCAGGTGATTGAATTACACAATGCTTTTCGCGCAGATGAAGTAAAACCTTCCACGCCGACAAGCGAAGCATTGAAAAATGCACCAGATAAAACAGATGAATATTTTAAAGTTCCGAAAGTTATTGGTTCATAAATTATAGAACGGCACGCAGCTAACGATGAATATTATCGGAATTATACCGGCACGTTTCGCCTCCACCCGCTTACCGGGAAAACCGCTTGTTGATATTTGCGGCAAGACAATGCTTCAGCGGGTGTATGAACAGGCAAAACAATCGGTGCTGCTCTCTCAGGTGATTATTGCTACCGATGATGAGCGTATTATCAACGAAGCAAAAAAATTTCACGCGGAAGCGGTGATGACATCGGCAGACATTCAAAGCGGAAGCGATAGAATTGCGCTGACGGCAAAAAAAATACCGGCGGATATTGTGGTGAATATTCAGGGAGACGAGCCGCTCATTGATCCGAAATTGATTGACCAGACAATTCAGGCGTTACGAGATGATTCTCAGGCGGTGGTGAGTACGGCAATTAAACAGACAACATTGCCGCAGGAAATTTTCAACAGCAGCGTTGTAAAAGTTGTTGTAGATAACAATATGTACGCGTTGTATTTTAGTCGGTCGCCGATTCCGCATAACCGGGATGCCAAAAGCGATGCGGATTGGATTCGGGGGACAACGTTCTACAAACATTTCGGTATTTATGTGTATCGCGCGGAATTTTTACAGAAATACACAACGCTGCCGCCGTCAAAATTAGAAATTGCCGAAAAGCTGGAACAGCTCCGCATTCTTGAACACGGCTTTAAAATAAAATGCGTTGTTACGGAATATGAATCCGTTCCCGTTGACACGGCAGATGATGTGCAGAAAGTTATTCAGCTTCTTTCCCGATAATTCGGTTTCAATTTCACAATTTATCATTCAACGATCTTATGGCACACGCAAACGTTAAATATATTTTTATCACCGGCGGAGTTGTTTCTTCGCTCGGAAAAGGGATTGCGTCCGCATCGCTGGGTTTGCTTTTAAAATCACGCGGACTGCGCGTTACTATTCAAAAATTTGATCCGTATCTGAATATCGATCCCGGCACCATGAGTCCGTATCAACACGGCGAAGTGTACGTTACGGATGACGGCGCTGAAACCGATCTCGATTTGGGGCACTACGAACGCTTTCTTGATATTAACACTTCGCGATTAAACAATTCTACCACAGGACAAATTTATCACGAAGTAATTTCCAAAGAGCGACGCGGCGATTATCTCGGCGCAACAGTGCAGGTTATTCCGCACATTACCGATGAAATAAAAAAACGCATCGGCAGACTCGGTGCAACGGGAAAATATGATGTGGTAATCACCGAAGTCGGCGGAACCGTCGGTGATATTGAATCACTCCCTTTTCTCGAAGCCATCAGACAGTTTATGCTGCAAATAGGAAAACAAAATGCCATTTCCATTCATGTAACGCTGGTTCCCTTTATCAAATCGGCGGGAGAAATTAAAACAAAACCGACGCAGCACAGCGTGAAAACAATGCTGGAAATCGGGATGCAGCCGGATATTCTCATCTGCCGGACGGAAAAACAATTATCGTACGAAACGCGGGAAAAAATCGGTCTCTTCTGTAATGTAGAAACCAAAGCGGTCATTGAAGGAAGAGATGTTGAAACAATTTATGAAATCCCTCTTCACTTTGAAAAAGAAGGTTTGGATACAATTGTTCTGGAAAAATTACATCTTAAAGCGGGAAAACCGAATCTGCAGCAATGGATGCGAAGAGTGGCTATAATGAAAAAACCGAGCGGGCACGTTACCATCGGTTTTGTTGGAAAATATATTGAACTCAAAGATGCGTATAAAAGTATTTTAGAAGCTTTTGTTCATGCCGGCGCCGAGAACGATGTTGCCGTTGAAGTGCGCTGGATTTCCGCTGAAAATTTAGAACACAATATCATTAGAGAACAGCTTCAGGGAATACACGGATTATTAGTTGCACCGGGTT
Organism: Bacteroidota bacterium; assembly: GCA_019455105.1. Classification (GTDB taxonomy): domain Bacteria; phylum Bacteroidota; class Ignavibacteria; order UBA10030; family UBA8401; genus JACFMZ01. The sequence goes on from JACFMZ010000088.1 coordinate 13,004, forward strand.
TCGGCGTACGGGGCATTGAAGGAAAAATTAACGCGGTTCAATATGTACGAGAAAATAATATTCCTTTCTTCGGCATCTGCCTTGGTATGCAGTGCGCGGTTATTGAATTTGCCCGGAATGTCTGCGGTTTAAAAGGAGCCAACAGTACGGAGTTCAAAAAATCAAAATACAATGTTATTGACCTGATGTTGGATCAGCGTTCCGTAA
>JACFMZ010000178.1 GCA_019455105.1 Bacteroidota bacterium
CGCATAAAAATCTCGGTACGTTGTTCCGTTTTCTTCTGTATCGATATAAATCTCATCATTAATGCCGATATATTGCGATGTATCTTTATCCATTCCGGAATTTATTCCCTGATTGAAATACGAAACATTCACATCATAAAAAAATGTTTCGCCGAGTGTATGGGTGATATTGACAGAGCTTTGATAACTGTCGGTGTAGGTTTTTTCATACATCTCAGGAATATATTTAAAGGCGTGGCTATAATTTTTGTATTCTCCCGAACTTCCTCTGTTTGATAATGAAAGTTTAACGGAAGAAATACCGGAATACGTTAGCTTTGTAAAAAATGTTTTCGAATTATGATAGCCGAAAGGGAGATAGCTTCCGCGCCGGTCGTTTTCTCCTGAAGCAAAAAATTTTAATTTTTGAAAATAGAGCGGTCCGCTTATTGTTGCAGAATACCGCATTTCATGGAGCCGTTCATATTCCTGAATGCCGAATTCCGTTGTGCGCATTTCTGCTTTGCCGGAAAAATTCTCCTGCCCTTCCTTCGTAACAATATTTACAATGCCGCTCATCGCGTTGCCGTATTCTGCGTTAAACGTACCGCTGAGCAGGCTCATTTCTTGAATGGCATCGTTATTAATTTGTGTCGCTAAGCCTCCGAGCAGAGGATCCTGCACATACGCACCGTCAATTAAATACGCCACTTCATTCGCTCTTCCTCCGCGAACGTGAAAATTATTGCCGCTCCCGACAACTCCCGCCTGCAGCCCGATTAATTCCGTAAACGTTGCCACTGGCAGCGCATCAATATCGCCGGGAGAAATTACGGAAATGGAACTGGTAACATCTTTTTGAATTGCCGGCGCTTCGGCGGAAACCACCACTTCTTTCATTTGCACCGACGATTGAAGAAGAGTCACCGTTAGCGGCGTTGTTTGATCGACAAAAATTTTTATATTTTCAACCGTTACCGGATCGTATCCGAGCATGGAGACTTTCACGGCATAGGTTCCCGGCTGCAGATTGAGAATAATAAATCTCCCGTCAACATCGCTCACGGCGCCGAGCGGAGTTCCTATCACTTGAATAATTGCTCCTGTTACCGGTTCTTTCGTTGCGGCGTCGGTTATCGTGCCGGAAAGTTTTCCGGTTGTTCCGGCGATTGCCATTGTGGCAACGGCAAGAAGCAGAAAAATATTTTTCATACACTCTTACGTTAAATGAAGTTTAGAATTTTTAGATAATGCCTGTAACTCTTTGAGCATTCGTTCCGCCGCCGTTTTATTTTTTAATGCACATTGTGTTGAAATGGCATTAATAAGAACGGAAATAGCAGCGAACGAATTGGTAAACAGCATGTTTTCGCTTTTTACAGTTAAACTCTGTTCGGCAAAAAATGTTGTCGGCGCATTTTCTTTGTTCGTAATGGCAATAACTTTATGCCCGCGTTTATAGGCAAGTTCTGCCGCATCAATGGTCTCTTCCGAATACGGCGGAAAT
>JACFMZ010000179.1 GCA_019455105.1 Bacteroidota bacterium
AAAACCGTTGTATTCCAAATTCGCGAAGCATCCGAACTGCCGGAACATTAAGAGACCGCGCCAGCCCTACACTCGCAGGAACAGCGCCATAGAATTTCCGGTCGTAATTTTGCGGATTGTAACCGTTTATGGAAGTAGGCACATCGGCAACCAGCATATCGGGCAAAATCTCACCGGACTGAAGCATAGACGAAAACAAAAACGGTTTCAATATACTTCCGGTACTTCTCGGATTCTGAATGATATCGACATGATTTTTATACTCGGAAGTTGTTGGCGAATTCCCGACATAAGCCAGAATATCCCGTGTTTCGACATCCAGAACCAATATTGCGAGATTGTGAATTTCATTCTGACGAAGCGTGTAATAATGCGTCTCGGCAATTCGGTTTACTTTCTTTTGTAAGTCAAAATTCACCGTAGTTTTGATGTGTTTTCCACTATGTTCCTTTCTGACTTTTTCCACCAGATGCGGCGCTATGTCCGGCAGCGGATAAGGTTTCCCGGGAAGAGCTTCTTCTTTGGCCAGTTCGAAAGTGGCGGCATCAATAATTCCTTTATCAAATAATTTCCGGAGCAGCTTGTTCCTTTTTTCTTTTAGGAGCTCTTCATTTTTTCCCGGAAAAATAAGTGCCGGCGCATTGGGAAGTACGGCAAGAGCAGCCGCTTGCCCCCAGCTCAACTCGTTGGAAGGAATTCCGAAATACCGCCATGAAGCCGTTTCCAATCCCACCACATTTCCACCAAAGGGTGCGTGCGATGCATATAAATTCAGAATCGTTTTTTTTCGATTTCCTGCTTCCAATCGCGTGGCTTGAATGATTTCAATGGCTTTTTCAAAATAAGTGCGTTTCTTGTTTTTCCGCGAAAGTCGAATCACTTGCTGCGTAATAGTACTCGCGCCCCGCCGCGATTTTCCGCTGAGATTGTTCCAAAAAGCTTTGGAAATGGAAACCGGATTGAATCCGGGATGACTGTAGAAATATTCATCTTCAAAAAGCAGCAAACACTGCTCAAATCGGAACGGCATCGAATCTATTTGAGGAAACCGCCATTGTCCGTCGTCGGCAATTCGGGCTCCAAGCAAATGCCCGTCACTACTTTCCACAACCGTTGCCGAAGGAACATCAAATAAAGGAGACGGCAAACAGAAAATCCAAAGCAGCAACAACACCGAAAGAATGGTGAGTTTTATTTTGTGTGTCTTGAGAAGTTTGGAAAGCAACTTTGGGAAAAATTAGGATTACTTGGATTTAAGTCTCAGTTGGATTCATTACCGGACACATTTTTTAGTTGTTGGTGCCGTTAGGCACTCAATATCGGTAAAAAGTAAATTCACCCGTTTTTCCCCGTATCGTAGGGACGAGACTTCTTGTGTTCTACCGCCCTTTCAGCGAGTTCTTTTAGCGTCATCTTTACGAGCGGCTTTTAACATTTCATTTATAATGAACATTTGCGATTTT
>JACFMZ010000089.1:0-9132 GCA_019455105.1 Bacteroidota bacterium
GTGCTTCATTTAATGTATGCGCGGTTCTGGCACAAAGTGTTGTTTGATCTCGGTTTTGTAACAACACCGGAACCGTTTATGAAACTTCGCCATCAGGGAATTATTCTCGGCGAAAATTCAAAAAAAATGTCGAAGTCGCTCGGCAATGTCGTCAATCCGGATGATGTGGTGAAAGAATACGGAGCGGATGCGCTGCGTCTTTTTGAAATGTTTATGGGACCGCTGGAAGAAATGAAGCCGTGGAGCACAAAGGGCGTTGAAGGAGTGTTCCGTTTTCTCGGAAGAGTGTGGCGGCTGTTTGTTAATGAAGACGGAAGCATCAATGCAAAAATTACCGCTGCTCTGCCGACGGCTGATTTTGAACGAAGTTTCCACCAAACAGTAAAAAAACTTACTGAAGATATTCCGGCGCTTCGTTTTAATACCGCCATTGCACAGATGATGATTTTTGTGAATGAAGCGTATAAGGCAGAACAATTGCCGAAAACCATTATGGAAAATTTTGTCGTCATGCTTTCCGCTTTTGCGCCGCACATTGCCGAAGAAATTTGGTCAACGCTGGGAAAGAAACAATCTATTTTTTCTTCGGCACAATGGCCCGCCTTTGATGAAGCTAAGACGGCGAATAATGAAGTTACCATCGTTGCTCAAGTGAACGGAAAAATTCGTGCTAAGATAAATGTGGCTGTTGATACGCCGGAAGCGCAATTGCGGGAACTTGCCTTCGCCGAACCGAATATGAAAGTTCATTTGGACGGAAAACAGATTGTAAAAGAAATTATTGTAAAAAATAAATTAGTGAATATCGTCGTTAAAGGATAAAGTCAAAGGGATAAAGGATAAACGTAATGGAAAATCTTGCGGATAGAACAAAAAGATTTGCATTAAGAATTATCAAACTTTATTCTTCATTGCCAAAATCTGTTCCCGCACAAATTATTGGGAAACAACTGTTGCGTTCAGGGACGTCTGTCGGTGCAAATTATCGTGAAGCAAACAGAGCACGGTCGGATGCAGAATTTATTTCTATGTTTGGAATTTGAATTAAAGAAATAGAAGAAACACGATATTGGTTGGAGCTTCTTATTGAATCTGAAATTGTGAAGAAAGAAAAACTCGCTGAACTTTTTGATGAAGCAACGCAATTAAATGCAATTTTAACATCAATCGTAATTAAGAAAAAGAAACAATAAAATATCCTTTATCTTTTATCCCTTATATTTTTTCAATGCTTTCAGTAATTATTATCACAAAAAATGAAGAGAAGAATATTGAGCGCTGCTTGCAAAGCGTTCTGTGGGCTGATGAAATTATTGTGGTTGATGATTACAGCACCGACAAAACGGTTGAACTCTGTCGGCAATTTTCCGTAACACTCATTCAAAAAAAATGGGAAGGTTATTCGGAGCAAAAAGAATTTGCCGCACAGCAGGCATCGTATGAATGGATATTATCAATTGATGCTGATGAAGAAGTCACCGAAGAACTTCGCCGTGAAATTCTTTCCGTTCTTTCTTCTGCGACAGCTTATAATGGTTACCAAATTCCGCGGAAAAGTTTTTTTCTCGACAAATGGATGAAATACGGCGGATGGTACCCCGGCTATCAATTGCGTCTTTTTAAAAAATCGGCATTTCGGATGAATCACCGCCCGGTGCATGAAGGGTTTGAGACCAACGGCGCAGTTGGAAGATTAAGATCAAATCTTAATCATTACACGTATCATTCCATTCATCAATATTTAGAAAAGATGAATGATTACACTTCTCTTGAAGTGATGAATAAAATTGAAAAAGGGAAACGCATCCGTTGGTATCATTTACTTCTCAATCCGCTTTCTCATTTTTTAAGAATGTTTTTTTCGCTTAAAGGATATCGCGACGGATTTTACGGATTTCTGCTGGCGGTCTATTCTTCGTTATATACGTTACTGGTCTTTGCCAAAAGCTGGGAATTTCAGGAAGCGAATCGTGCAAAAGAGGCGCTTCCCCCTGTAACAAGCGAAGAGCTTCAACTATTGAAAAATCTTTTATGAAAATATTTCTCCGCATTCTTGCCTTTGTTCGCCCGTACTGGAAAACGCTCGCTCTTTCTGTTTTCTGTACTATGTTTTTTTCTCTCTTCAGCGGTTCATCAATTTATTTAACCATACCGCTGCTGGAAACTCTTTTCGATCAGAGTCAGACACCATTGGTTCAGGTTGAAACGCCGCCGAAGAATCAGCTTGTGCCGAATGAAATCGTTTCGGTGAAACAGCAGGTAGAAAGCGTTGTTCGTAATTTTTTATTTTCCGGTTCAAAGAATGAAGCGTTGTTTAAAATCTGCGGATTGATTTTGTTTGTGTTCCTGCTGAAAAATATTTTTGATTATTCGCAGTCCTATCTTATGGCGCGCGTGGAACAGAGTTTAATGCGCGACTTACGCAACAGTCTGTACAGCCATCTGCATAATTTATCACTAAGTTATTTTACCAATGAACGGACCGGAAATTTAATTTCCCGCGTAACGAATGATGTAAATGTTGTCAACGGCGGCGTTTCGGCAAGTTTTGTTACGCTTGTGAAAGAACCGCTGCTGATTATTGTCTTTCTCTTTATTGCTTTTACGCTCAGTTGGAAACTCACTCTGCTGGCGTTTGTTGTGTTTCCTTTTGTACTGTTAATTATTGCCGGCATCGGCGTGCGGCTTCATAAACAAAGCGGATTAATGCAGGCGAAGATGGCAGATATTACTTCCGTTCTTCAGGAGACAATATCAAACGTAAAAGTGGTAAAAGCATTTGCCATGGAAGAATTTGAAAATAAAAAATTTCAAAAAGAAACCGACAGCTATTTTCGCACGATTCTTAAAGCAACGCGCATTCGAAATCTTGCTTCGCCTTCAACGGAACTGCTTTCGGTACTGGCGGGCGCGGTTATTATCTGGTTCGGCGGGCAGCAGGTGTTGATTTCAGAAGAAATGAAGCCGGCGGAATTTTTAGGATTTCTTTTTGCGGTATTTCAAATTATGCCTCCGGTAAAAGAACTTGCCAGCGTTAACAACCGGCTGCAGGAATTTTCCGCCGCCGGAAAAAGAATTTTTGAAATACTTGATACAAAACCATCGGTGCAAAATCTTCCGAATGCGCAGCCGATTACGGAAATTCGCGATGCCATTGAATACCGCAACGTCAACTTTTCATATGAAAATGAAAAGGGAGAGAGGCGGAGCGTTCTCTCGAATATCTCCACGAAAATTCGTAAAGGAGAATTAATTGCTCTCGTCGGTCCGAGCGGAAGCGGAAAAACAACATTCGTTGATCTGCTTCCCCGTTTCTATGACCCGATTGACGGCGGAATCTTTATCGACGGGAAAGATATTAAACATCTTGACGTTCGATCGCTGCGAGAAAAAATCGGCATTGTTACGCAGGAGACGATTCTCTTTAACGATACAGTAAGAAATAATATTGCGTACGGCTTATCCGACTGTCCGGATGAAAAAATACGGGAAGCGGCGGCGGCGGCGAACGCCTTACAATTTATTGAGGTAATGCCGCAGGGATTTCAATCCATCATCGGCGACCGCGGCGTAAAACTTTCCGGCGGACAGCGGCAGAGGCTTTCCATTGCCCGTGCGCTTTTAAAAAATCCGCCGATTATGATTTTCGACGAGGCAACATCAGCGCTCGATTCCGAAAGTGAAATTCTTGTGCAGGAAGCAATGGAGCGGCTTATGCAGAATCGTACATCGCTGGTTATTGCCCACCGTCTTTCAACAATCCGCAATGCCGACAGAATAATTGTGCTTGAGCATGGAAAAATAGTTCAGGAGGGAAGACACGTGGAATTGTTGAAACAGACCAACGGCATTTACAAAAAACTTCACGATATGCAGTTTACTATACAAGAACGATGATTCAAATAGAAAATAATAAATTAGCGGCGCTGCTGCCGGAAATTCTTTTTTGGGTTCTTGTTTTGCAATTATCCGTCATTTCAATTTCTATTGCGGCAGGCTCTCTTTTATTGGGTGCAACGATATTGCTGGTTATTGTGTGGAGTATAGCGAAACGAATCTGGATTTTCCCTAAAACTTCGCTTGATTATTTTTTTCTTGCATATATTGGCATTGAATTCGTTACGGCGATATTTTCTCACGAAAGCGCGCGGGCATTTATTTATTCAAAACGGCTTCTGTTAATCGTAATTGTTTATGCAGTGCTGGTTTCATTTACATCGAAAGAAAAAATTGAAAAAAGTTTGCTTATTATTTCTTCGGTTACGGCACTGCTTTCACTTGGAGAAATAATTTTTTATTTTAGCGCGCACGAAGAGCGTCTCTATGTTTTTCAGCATTATATGACCACCGGCGGATTGAAAATGATGATTTCGCTTCTGCTTATTCCGCCGATTCTTGATACGAAGAATAAAAACAAAAAACGGCTCTATTATCTCCTGATTTTTCTCCCGATATTTATTGCGCTGATTCTTACAAACACGCGAAGCGCCTGGCTCGGATTTATTGCGGGAATTATTCTTCTCAGTATCATTGAATATCGAAAACTGTTTGCTCTTCTTGTTTTTTTGCTTGTTCTTTTTTTTATGATTGCACCGAAGCATCAAATTGACCGGGCAAAAAGTATTATTGATTTACACGATCCTTCGAACTATGGCAGACTGAATATGTGGACAACCGGGATAAAAATCTGGAACGATTATCCTATTCTTGGAACAGGCGATATTGATTTGCACGAATTGTATCTGCAGTATAAACAGCCGGATGATAATGAATACGGCGGGCATCTTCACAATAATTACATTCATCTTCTTGTTACGCTCGGCGCGGCAGGATTTTTAATAGTGATGATGCTGTTTGGAAAAATTTTCCATACTGAATATAAAATATTTCATTTAGTAAGAAGCGATCATCTTCTAAAAAATATTTCACTCGGTTCGCTGGCGCTTTTTACCGGTTTTCTTGTTAACGGAATGTTTGAATGGAATTTCGGCGATCATGAAATAATGGTTTTTGTCTGGTTCAGCATCGGCTTGGCACTGGCTGCCGAAAGAGTTTTTAAGGGAAAAGACGCATGACGAAACTTTCTGTTATTGTGATAACAAAAAATGAAGCACACAATATCCAGGAATGTCTTACAAGTGTTCAGTGGGCGGATGAGATTATTGTTGTGGATGCGGAAAGTAAAGACGACACCGTTTCGCAGGCAAAGCAATTTACCAAAAAGGTTTTCGTAAAGCCTTGGATTGGATTTGCCGAAGCAAAACAATTCGGAATGACTCAGTCTGTTCATGATTGGATTTTGTGGCTGGATGCCGATGAGCGGGTTGTACCGGAACTTGCCGTTGAAATTCAAAAAATTATTTCTTCCGAAACAAAGCATGCCGCCTTTACCGTTGCACGGCGGGCATATTTTTTGGGAAAATGGATAAAACATTCCGGATGGTACCCCGGAAGAGTAGCGAGATTATTTCATCGAAATCGGGCGAAATTTAATTTGGCATCCGTTCATGAAGGATTGGAAATTCACGGTTCGCTCGGAGAATTGCAAAATGATTTACTGCATTTTACCGATCCGAACTTGTTTCATTATTTTGCAAAGTTTAACCGATACACTTCGCTGGCGGGGAAGGAACTCTTCGATAAAAAAAAGAAATTCAAACGAAGCGATATTTTCATCCGCCCTGTTTGGGTGTTTAAGAAAATGTATCTTTTAAAACTCGGATTTTTGGATGGAATCCGCGGTTTGCTCCTTGCACTTCTTTCATCTGCGTATGTATTTACAAAATATGCTAAATTATGGGAACAGGAGAGAAAGCAATAATACTTTATTGAACAAAAACGATGAATATTGGAATTATAGGAAATACTGAAAAAGAAACTGTTGTTGATGCCGTTCTTCGATTATTAAAACTGCAGGAATCGCTGCCGCTGGAATTTTATCTGCACCAGGATTTAAGAATAATGTTTAAGAAGCATAAACATATTTATTCTCACAAGAAATTATTTTACAGCGCCGATAAACTGATTAATGAAGCAGACATTGTCATTGCATTCGGCGGAGACGGAACAATGCTGAAAGCCGCCCGCATTGTCGGACATTCAGATGTGCTGCTGGTCGGCATCAATTTAGGGAAGCTCGGGTTTTTAGCGGAAATATCTCTCGAAGAGATGGAACAATTCATCCGCGATATTCTTAACTCTCAGCATCTCATAGAAGAACGCACGCTCTTAAACGTTACCATTGGAGAGAAACGGGAATCGCATTGCGCACTGAATGAAGTGGTGGTTGATAAAAACGGCTCTTCGCGACTCATTCATATTTCTGTTTATGTGGATAATGATTATCTCGTCAGTTTCCCCGGAGACGGAATAATTATTTCTACGCCGACCGGCTCAACGGCGTATGCGCTGGCAGCCGGCGGACCGATTGTGGTTCCGACGACGAATGTTTTAATTGTTCAGCCGGTTTCTCCGCATTCGCTTTCTGCCCGTACTGTTATCGTTCCTGATACGAAAACAATCCGTGTTGTGGTTGAACATATTTCTCCCGAAGCACGTGTTACCGCCGACGGACAACAGTTGCAGATACTTAAACCGCCGGCAAACATTTTTATTCAAAAAGCTGATTATACCATAAAACTGGCAAAACGCCGGGATCGTAATTACTATGATACACTTAGGGCAAAATTATTATGGGGAAGCGATATTCGTTTGTTAAAAGGAAAAATGAAATGAAAAACTATGTTCTATTTCTTTTTACTGCTCTTTTCCTTTTTGGCTGCGCTCATATAAGAACAATTGAATACGATGCGGCAGGGAATAAAATACTTCGGGGAACCATTCACCGAAATATGATAGAAGCCGACAGCTCGTTTCCGTGGTTTAAGGAAAATTACCGCACCTATCAGCCCGATACATCGGTTATGAGTATCTTAAAAGAGAGTAAGGAGAATATTCACTGTCTACTCTTTTTTGGAACCTGGTGCAGCGATTCAAAATTAGAAGTGCCGAGAATGTTTAAGGTGTTTGATGAGTTGGGAATTTCCAATGCCGATGTTACACTAATTGGAATTGACCATGAGAAAAAGAGCGTTGATAATTTACCAAAAAAATATAAAATAAACAGAATTCCGACGCTTATTGTTTTTCGCGGCGAAAAAGAAATCGGACGAATTATCGAATCGCCGATTCAATCCATTGAAATTGATTTACTCGCAATTCTTCACAAATAAGATTACGGAATAGTATCGGTTGCTCCTTCCATAATCCACTGTTTGAATCCGTGAATCTGGTTTAATGTTAATGCCCGTTTCGGCGGCATGGGATACGAACCGATTCTTCCTTCAATGCTCCAAATTAATCGGCTTGCCGCGGTATCATTCGGAACAACAATTCCCGGTTTAGCGTAACGAATGCCGTAATAATCCGTCAGGTCAAGGTCTCCCGCTTTCGTTTTAGAATCATGACACGCATCGTTATTGCAGGCAACGTTAAAGAGAGGCTGGATATGGCGGTTGTAACTGATATTTTTTTCCGGAAAAACAATATCATCAATTGATGAAACCGTATTCGAAGTATCTTTACAGGAAAAAAAATAAATGCTGAACAGAATCAGCGCAGACACAAAAAAACGTTTCATTACTTGGTCACCTCATGTATACGGCGCTCGGGTTTTGTTGAAATATTTTTTTGTTTTCGTACTGCTTCAATACAAACTTCTCTGTCGTTTATCGGCAGAGCGGTAACTGACTGCGGAGGAATTTCAAATCCGAAATATTTTTTTGCCTGCTGCACAACGTAATTGTTTGTTACGACAGAATATATTTTTTTCTTATCAATATTTTTTCCGTTTACTTTCACCTCTGAAACATTCCACAAGCCGTTTTGTACTGCATACGTAAAACTCAAGCCGGAATATTGACAAAAATCGTCCCATAATTTCGGCTGGTATTGCAGTAAAGAAAGAATTTCTTTTCCGGTAAGAGGAAATTTCATCAGCACATTTCCGAAGGGGAGAATTTCCCACATATCGCGCACCGTAATGGGACCGGCAAGCATATCTTTACGAACGCCTCCCATATTCTGAATGGCAATATCTGCTTTTGCATAAGAGCGGAACTGATCGCAGACCCAATCGCCGATTTCACTCTCTTTGTTGTGCGAGCGCTTCCAATCATTTTTTAAGATACCGATTTGTTCTTTCATCATTGCGCCGACCATTTCTTCGTATGTTTGAACTTTTGCTGCAACAAGAGAATCGGGCGTTATATCGGCAGAACGGCATTCAATTAATTTTGCGTGAGCAGAAAGAATTGTATCTTTCTTTACATCAACCAGAAGGTCAACTCTTCCTAAGTATCTTCCTTTCGTACCGGCTTGGCAGATATAAATGCCGTTTACAATTTTCGGAGTAAACAAAGGAATGTGCGAATGCCCGCCGATAATAATATCCACATCAGGACATCGGGAAGCAAGAATGCTGTCTTCGGTTACTCCCATATGAGATAACACGATGATGAGATTTGCTCCCTGTTTTTTTATTTCCGGAATTAACGCATTCACAACACTGTCCGATGAAACAACGGTTAAGCCGCTGAGATTTTCCGTTAAGGTTAATGTTGATAAATCCGGAGTTGTTAAGCCAATGATTGCCGCTTTAATGTTTCCGATAGTTTTAATAATATACGGCTGAACAAAAAGTGAATGTTTCTGATAGTCAAGCAGGTTTGCAGCAACAACAGGAAAATGCGCTTTCGAATATTTTTCCTCGAGATTTTTTCTTCCGTAATCAAATTCGTGATTGCCGATTGTTACGGCATCAGGCGCCTGCAAATTCAGTAAATCTATTTGGGACATTCCTTTGGAAATTGTTGAAACCGGACTTCCCTGAAAATCGTCTCCGGCATTAAGAACAAGAACTGAAGGAGAAGAAGCTATATTATTGTTTAGATATCTTTTTAATACCGCGCTTCCGCCGACTTCATAACTGGTATCGTTTCCCGTGAACGTACTTTTTGTTTTAACGGTAAAGGGAAGATTTTGAGAATGAAAATCATTCCAATGCAGAATGGTCAGCGGCAGCTGCTGCGCTGTAAGCGAAAGAGAGAGAATGCTGATAAGAAGAAAAAGGCG
>JACFMZ010000089.1:9142-12895 GCA_019455105.1 Bacteroidota bacterium
AAACTGCTGAAGAGATTAATATCTTACGAAAGTAAATATATAAAATTCATCGGAATAGTATGAAAAAAATTTTTGTTGTTGTGTTTCTATTGTTCTCTTCGCTTTATTCGCAGGATTTCGGTTATGAATATGCGCCGGTGAATGATTTTCGTTCGTTTGGTGCTTCGTACTCTCTTCAGCAGTTTACGCCGTCTGCCGGTTCAGGAATTCCTGATTCGTTGAGAATTAAGTTTTCCACGCCGCTTCCTTTTTTTGAATACCGGCAGATGGATCTGCGTGCGGCAATTGGATATCAAACATATTTATTAAACAACAAAAGCCGATCGTCGTTTTCGGTGTATCTTCAGCAAGCAAGTGATTTTTTGTTAAACGGCGATACTCAGAAATCCGGTATCTATCTGCCGATTATTCTTTCGACCAATTATATTATGGCGGAAGGAGATGCGGGAAGAATCAGGAATTTTGAAATCGGCAGCATTGGTGCGGGAACCGGTTTGAAATATAAACTTATCGCTTCGAGTTTTGCGCTGCAGCTATATGCAGCCGGAACCTATCATTACAGCACGGCCGGATTCAGTACGGAGTACGGAACTCTGCTGATGCTGCAGAGTGAAATTCTTTTTGCCTTTCCCGATGTTATTGCTGGGTACCGGTTTGAAAAACAAGAATGGAATCTTTCCGGACAACAGTTAGATTATCAAAGAATCATTCACGGAGTATTTATCGGGCTGATGTTTTAGTATTATTTCTCCTTCAAGCCGTAATAATACATTTTTGAAAACAGCAGTCTGCGGTTTATTTTTAATAGTTTTGCTGTTTGCGTGCGGTTCCAATTTGTTTTTTTCAGCGCTTCTATAATAATCTTCTTCTCAATTTCGTTCAGGTAAGTTTTTAGGTTAAAATTCTCATCAAGGGAAACAGGCGCGCTTTCCTCATTCGCCTGTCCTTTCAACGGTAGATGATCAATGGTAATAATATCGCCGTGAGAGATGACCAATGCTCGATGAATAACATTTTCCAATTCTCGAACATTACCGGGCCATGAGTACGAAAGCAGTATATTGAGCGATTCATCCGGAATAATAATTTTTTCTGCGGGTTTAATTTTTTTCAAAAAATGCTGAATGAGTATCGGAATATCTTCAGGGCGTTCGCGAAGAGGCGGAATGACAATGTGAATAACGTTTAAACGATAAAATAAATCCTGTCGAAATCTTCCGGCTTTCATTTCCTCTTCGAGATTCTTATTTGTAGCGGCAATAACGCGCACGTCAACCGTCAGTGTATCTTTTCCGCCGACGCGCTCGAATGTTTTTTGCTGAAGCACTCTTAGCAGTTTCATTTGCAGCGTGGGGCTCATATTATTGACTTCATCCAGAAAAATTGTTCCACCGTCGGCGAGTTCAAATCGTCCTTTTCGTTGTGAAACGGCGCCGGTAAATGCTCCTTTTTCGTGCCCGAATAGTTCGCTTTCAAGCAGTGTTTCGGTTAATCCGCCGCAATCCACTTTAATAAACGGTTTATCTTTTCGCAGCGAGTGGCGTTGAATGGCATCGGCAATAAGTTCTTTCCCGGTTCCGCTTTCGCCTTGAATTAACACCGTGGCGTCGCTCGGCGCAGCTCTGCCGATAAGTTTATAAATTTCCTGAATTTTCGGGCTTGTACCGACGAGCTGGCTGGTAGCGGAAATTTGCGTTGTGAAAGAAACAGTGGAGCGGAGCTGTTTTACTTCTCCGAGTAAGTCGCCGTAATTCAACGCGCGGCGGACGATGAGTAAAAATTCATCTAGCTCAAACGGTTTGTCGAGATAATCATACGCGCCGGTTTTCATTGCTTCAATGGCTCGTTCGCTTGTGCCGTACGCGGTGAAAACAATGACCGGTAAATCAGAAAATTCATTTTTGATTTCTTTCAAAACCGAAATACCATCAAGTTTCGGAAGATTAATATCCAAGAGAATAAGATTCAGCGGATGAGTTTTTACAAAGTCTAATGCTTCACGCCCGTCGCATGCTTCAAAAACAGAAAATCCTTCGCGCGAAAGAAGTTCTACAACATTTTTTCGCATGGAAGGTTCGTCATCAACAACGAGAATAGTTTTTTTCTCTTTCATTTCTTTATTTATCCCTTTTATTGGAGACGGGGAGCAGAATTCTACAAATGGCTCCGCCGCCGGCGTGTACGGGTAGAAATTCAATTTTTCCGTTGTGTGCTTTTATAATTTCATAAGAAATTGAAAGACCAAGCCCGACGCCGTTTTCTTTGGTGGTAAAAAACGGATCAAAAATTTTTTGTTGTAACTCTTCGGGAACTCCTTTACCGCTGTCTTTAAATAGCAGTGAAATAAAATCTTTTTTATCTGTTATTTCGGTATAAATATCAAGCGTTCCGCTGCTTTGAATGGATTCCATGGCATTGACGCAGAGATTGATGCAGACTTGTTCCAATGCCTGATGATCGAATTCAATAAGCGGAAGGTTTTCGGCGCAGTGCAGCGTAACGGATATATCTTTATTTTCCGCTTCTTGCTGAATAACGAGCACCGTTTGACGAATCATATCGTTAACATTATGAGCTTGAAATTTATTTTTAGAGGGTTTGGTAAAAATAAGTAGTCGTTTAACCAAATTAGAAAGGCGGTTAATTTCTTTAACAACAAGTTCCATGGAATCGTTGGAAAAAATCTTTTGAAGTTCATCGCCGCTCTTTTTTTGCTGAATATCCCTCTGCCACATTTGAATTCTTGTTTTAATAACGGCAAGCGGTGTTTTTACTTCATGAGCAACGCCGGCAATAAGTTTTCCGAGTGTTGCCATTTTATCCTGCTGATGCAGTTCGCGTTCCAGCTGCTGTCGTTTTTGCTGTTCGGTTAATAACGCATCAACCATTGAATTGATGGAAGAGGCAATAGCGCTGAAAACTCCTCCTTCTAACGGCAAGCGGTACGTTTGATCGAGCCGAACTCGTTCTAAACCGGCGCGTATTTCATTAATATGTTTTTTACGAATCCATAATAAAATTAAGGCGGCGCCTAATGCACCGATGGCAACAATCGCCGTAAAGTTCAATACTTTTAACAGCTGGCTGCCCGGGAGTTCTCGTTCTATGTGTATGCGTGCCCACGCCGCACCGATTATTTTATTATTAACATAAATTGGTTCTGTTGATAACGGAAAGACGGCAAAATCAAATGAATGAAATTGAAGCAGCGGTTTCTTTTCTTTTATTGTTTCAAGTATCTGTTCTTTAATAATCGGATAAGAGCGGGGAGCGGGACCGTATGCCGGCATTGGCTCTGGCGCTGTGGGCCAGGAATAGCCGATCATTTCATCCATAGTAATAAAATAAAATCCTCCTTCCATGCCGTTCACAGAACGTGCCTGAGAAGCGGTTACTGCGGAAAATAATTTATCAACTTTTTGTAATTCTCTTTTTTCTAAACTTTCAATCGAAAAGAGATGTTTATTATTTAAACTATCAATTAATGAACTGGACGAAGTTCTGATTCGTGAAACGGTTTCAAGAGTCAGTTCGGTATTTGTTTGAACAATTTCAGTCGTCCACCTGTCAATTAAAATTTTTATTCCATAACCGAAAAGCAGTGTAATAAAAATAGCAGCAGCTGTAAGAAGTAAAAATTTTTTGGATAGAAAATTTGTTTTCATGCTTACTTATCTTGCTAAGAGTGTGCCATTTTATGAGGTTGTATTTTGTTGGTTTATAAAGCAAAATTAATTTTATTGGGCTGATTTA
>JACFMZ010000090.1 GCA_019455105.1 Bacteroidota bacterium
TTGAACATTTATTGTAATGAAAAATCCTATTTACACAAATTATTTTACAGACTCCAGAGGGAAAATCGTAACGATTGTTTTCGCTGAACTGAGTATCTGAAATTTCTACCGTTGTTGATTGTTTTTTCTCTTTTCGAAGATATTCTACGGAAATTTTATCTCCTTCGTGTACGTCTTCAATGATTTCCTGCAGATCTTCAAAATCTGCAATTTCTTCATTGTTCACTCTTATAATAACATCGCCCGCTTGTAATCCTGCCTTTGCCGAGTTGCTTTCCTTTTCAACATCGGTTATCAGCAAGCCCTTACCGTTCGGCGCTTCAAAATAATTGCCGAGTTGTTTTTCTAATTTAAAAAGCTTCATTCCCTCAAGTGAAAAATTTTCGGCAAACGGAAAACGTCGGAAAAAAGGTTTCAAATAAGAAAAATTTCGGAGCGATTTATTTTTGCCAACTGTTACCTGAAGAGTTTTCTTTTCACCGTTTCGAAAAAGAACAAGAGATTTTTGAGTTCCCGGCTTTGTTGACTGAACGACATCGGCTAAATCATCGGAAAGCTCAATTTTTTTTCCGCTAAATTCCGTAATGATATCTCCTTCTTTAATGCCGGCAAATTCTGCAGGGCTTTCGTTGGCAACATCGGTTACATACGCCCCTTCTTTTAGCGAAAGATTCTTTTCCCGTGCAAGCTTCGGAGTTACATCCTGAACGGAAATTCCTATCCATCCTTTATTGTTTTTTTTAGTCCGGTGCTCCGGTTCGGATGAAAAACCTGCCGAAGGAATAAGGCTCACCGTAAAGAATAATAAAAGCAAAGTGTGGAAAGTTTTCATAACACTCCTTTTTTTGTTGACGGTGAGGTCATTGTGAATTGTAAAATTATAGACGCCCTCTCAATGAAAATGTTCCATTCTGAAAAACTTAAATGCGCGATGTTGTGAACTTCTTTTCAAAAAAATTCTCTCCCCGTTGTTTAGTAACGGTTATGTTTTATGGAATGTTTTGTTGTGATGTACAATAATATGAAATATTCTTTTGTTGTATTTCATTTGAAAATTGTGTTTTTTGTGCAGTACAGCGAAGGGAAAAAATGCCTTTAACCACCGGCGAAACAATAAAAAAATTCTTCTTTACTAAGCCTATTCGTGCAGCGGCTTCGGTGTTGATTGCGCTGCTGCTGACTTGGTGGCTCTCTTTTTCTTCTTTAGGAAAAAGTATAGAATTGAACGCGCTGGATATTCAATTTAATCTTGCCCGCAATTCCCGCGCAACGGATACTTCTATTGTTATCCTCACGATTGACCAAAACAGTCTGCAATATTTTAAGAATAACGGAAAAATTACCTGGCCCTGGCCTCGTGATTTTTATGCACTCGTTACCCGTTATCTTCACGAAGCGGGAGCGAAGGCAATTGTGTACGACTTTCATTTTAATGAACCGGATATAGACCGCGTAAATTCGCAGGGAAAAGATAATGATGAGCTTTTTTCCGAATCGATTAAAGAAGCAGGAAATGTTTTTCTTTCGGTACAGCTTACTACACAGGATGATCAAGATCAGCCGGGAGACTCGCTGTTAAAATTTCCGGTTCATCCGGCAAATGTTGCCGCCAAAGAGATTCCGGAATTTAATAAATCATACGCCCCGTTAATTTCATTTCAGCAGGCATCACAAGGAATCGGAGTAGTAAATTTTACGCCGGATCAAGACGGCATCTGCCGAAGAATTCCGCTTGTCTATTCTTACGACGGAAAACAACTGTTTACTCTTTCTTATGAAATATTCTCATCGTTAGAGAGCAGCTTTTCATCAAAAAAACTTACATCACCGTTTTTAGTTTACTGGTACGGCAAGGGGGGACCGGACGGCGTTTTTAAATATTATTCCATTCATGCGGTTATAGTTTCGGCGCTGAAAATTATGCAGGGCGAACAGCCGGATCTTTCCCCTTCTATATTTAAAAATAAAATTGTTCTCATCGGCTCCAACGCTCCCGGTCTGCTGGATATTCGCGCAACGCCGTTTACTTCCGAAGAGCCGTATCCCGGAGTTGAAATTCACGCAACGGCGTTAAGTAATTTTACGCAGCATCATTTTATCAAAGAAATGTCTTCCGGAACAATCATCGGTATCTGTATTTTTCTTGCACTTATTGTTTCGCTTCTTTCCAATTATCTTGAAAATATTTTGTTCAGCACATTTTCTGTTCTTCTTGTTATCGGCGTGTTTCTCTTCAGCGTAACGTATTTTTTCAAAACGGAATTAACATGGATTAAAGTGGTCGCGCCGGTTTCCAGTGCGCTGCTGACGTACATTATTTCCGTCGGGTGGAATTTTGCCACCGAAGGAAGAAGCAAGCGGCAGATTCAAAAAATATTCGGGCAATTTGTGAACCCGCATGTTGTAAAACAACTCAGCCGCGATCCTGAGCATGTTGAACTCGGCGGAGAAGAAGTAGAAGCGACAATTATGTTTTCCGATATTGAAGGGTTTACTTCCATCTCTGAAACCAAAAAGCCGAAAGAGCTGGTGGCGTTTTTGAATAATTATTTTTCGGCGGCGAACGATGTCTTTTTTAAACACGACGGAACAATTGATAAATTCATCGGCGATGCCGTAATGGTGCAGTTCGGCATTCCGTTAAAAAATTCAAATCACCGGCTGCTTGCCGCCCGCGCTGCGTATGAATTTTCCCGCTTGGTGTATGAAATGAATGCCGAGGCGCGGACTAAAAATCAGCCGGTCTTTTCCACGCGAATCGGTATTAATTCCGGACCGATGGTTGCCGGGTATATTGGCGGACGCTCAAAAAAAGAATACACGGTAATTGGTGATACGGTTAATCTTGCTTCCCGGCTGGAAGGAGTAAATAAATTTTACGGCACCTCCATTATGGTCAGCGAAGCAACGGCTGATCATATCGGCGATGAATTTATTTTGCGCGAAATGGATTTAATACGCGTGAAGGGGAAAAAAATGCCGATTAAAATTTATGAATTGGTATGCAAGCGCGAAGAAGCGACCGAAGACACAATGAAAATGGTACAGACTTTTGAATCGGCATTGCAGCTCTATCGCCATCAGCAGTGGCGCGATGCGGTTTCCATGTTCACCACAATTCAGAAATTGAAGGGAAACGATCCGCCGTCAAAAGAATATATAACGCGATGTATAGACTATGAACAGCAGCCGCCCGGAAAAGATTGGGACGGTGTACATATCATGACATCAAAATAAGAGGGAATTATGGTACGAATGTTATTTATGACAGCAGTTATGCTTTTACTGCAGACTTCTCAAACCATGCGGACGACGCAGCCTACCAATTATCTCCGCGAAGGACCCGGAACGTATTTTAATATCGTTTCCATGGTTACGGGAGGCGTAAATGTTACCGTGCTGGAAAAAAAAGGATCGTGGCTGAAAGTAAAAAATGAATCCGATGCCGGCTGGCTTTCGGAAAACAGTTTTGCAAAACAATCGGGCGATAAATACCAGGATGTAACAAAAGGTAAAGCTTCTTCCCGCGCTTCGAGAGCGGAGCTTGCCGCCGCCATTAAAGGGTTCGCCAAAAAATATGTTGAAGGAGAAAAAGCGCCCGATGCCGATATCAGTAAATACACCGCGTCGCCTGTTTCTGCGGAAGCAATGGAAAAATTTGAACACAGCTTTTCCGTTGAACCGTTTCGCGGATATCAGAGTGTTGAAAAACCGTTTGATATTTCATTTCATGAAGAAGCGATTGGTTTGGGAATTGCTGAAAGAATAGCTACCGAAAAAGGTTTGGTTCAAGATCGGAAAGCTCTCCTGTATGTTAATTTAATAGGAATGTATCTTTCGCAGTTTTCGCGCGCCTACGATCTTGGATTTCGATTTTTTATTTTGAATGATAATAAAGCGGCAGCGTATTCGTGCCCCGGCGGATATATTTTTATTACGAAGGGAATGATGAACCTCTGCAGTAACGAAGCAGAACTTGCCGCCGTTGTTGCCCATGAAATGTCGCATGTTATTCAGCGGCACGGATTGAAAGAAATCCATATCAATCAGCCGAGAATAAAATCTGAAGCTGCTTTTGAAGAACTTGAAGAAGAAGTCGGCGAGGAAAAATCCGACGATGAGAAAGATTTAGAAAATTACGTTGATAATGTTTTGGATAATTTAAATGCCCCCCGGTTACTTAAGTATGAAGTTGAAGCCGATAAACTGGCAATGCTCTACTTAAAACGTGCCGGTTACGACCCGACTAGTCTTGTCGATCTGCTGAGAAAATTTCAAACTGCCACCAAAGATCAGCCGGATATTTTTGACGATAACTATACGCGAAAGGATGATATGCAGCAGCGATTAACAAGCGCTGTTCAATTTGTCCGTTCGGAAGGTTACCGATCGGATGAAAATAAAAGATTCAGCGGAAGATTTACGTTATACACCTCTGCTCTCCGATAGAGTTGGAATTTTGCGACACGA
This sequence comes from Bacteroidota bacterium, assembly GCA_019455105.1. GTDB lineage: Bacteria > Bacteroidota > Ignavibacteria > UBA10030 > UBA8401 > JACFMZ01. The sequence continues at coordinate 4,471 of JACFMZ010000090.1, forward strand.
ATTAATCTTTATCTGTCGTAAAACGGCGACAGGATAAAATTATTTCTTCTATAATGTATAGAATTTGCAAAATTGCTGATGGCATCTTCTTTGTATCTTCTACAGCGATAGTAATGTAGTTGAAGTAAGATTTATAAAAATTCTTCACGATTAAATTAACGTTTACATAGTTTAGGTATTGGCATGAAAACATTTCTAACCTTTTTCGTTTTATGCGCTGTTCCGCTTTTCTCTCAAGAGACCTCGGCGCAGAGTGAATTTGAAAAATTCAAAAAAGAACAACAGGCAGGCATTCAGGCAGAAGCCGATTCGTTTAAACAGTATAAAGCGGAAGTAACGAAAGAGTATGATAATTGGGTTGCGGAACAGGAGCGCTTGTTTAAAGAATATGTTTCCCAAATAGAAAAAGTATGGGGAACAAAAAATACCAAGACCAGCACTCAAAAAGAATACGTTGCGTATGATAATAATTTTTCCTCACGTAAAAGCGTAGATTTTGAAAAAGGAAATGCAAAAGTTGAAGTTGTCGTTACGGAATCCGAAGCAAAAAATCTTACCGCCATGCAGGAAAAACTGAAAGAACAAGTTGCCGAACTTGTTACGACAAAAGGAGGAACTGACCCGCTGGAAAAAAAAACCGGTTCTGAAGCAGAAAAGCAGCCGATACTTGAAAATCAAGTAACAGCAAAAGACGGCAAACCGGTAACAGAAAAAAATGCAAAACAATTTGCCGAACAAACAGTTACGCCTGCACAAATTACTCAGGAACAGATTATTGGAAAAGATGGAGTAAAGCGTGTTGTCATTGGGGTGCAGTTTGCCTTAGTGCCGAATCATCTGAAAAAACGGGCAGAAGAATTCCGTTCTAAAGTTCTTTCCGAAACCGATAAAAATAACATTGATGCAACACTTGTGTTTGCGGTAATGCATACTGAAAGTTATTTCAATCCCAAGGCGCGTTCAACGGCGCCGGCATTCGGATTGATGCAGCTGGTTCCCAAATCAGGCGCGCGGGATGCTTATTTGTTTGTCCATAGAGAAGATAAATTAGTCACCGCGGAATATTTATATATTCCCGAAAATAATATTGAACTCGGCGCAGGATATTTAACCAAACTTCTTACGATTGATTTTAAGGGAGTTAAAGATCCGAAGAGCAGAATTTACTGCGCTATTTCTGCCTATAATACAGGTCCGGGAAACGTTGCCAAAGCATTTACGAAAGATAAACGAAGTGTGCCGCAGGCGCTTCCTAAAATTAATGCAATGACGTCGGATGAAGTATTGAAGTATTTGAAGGAGAATTTACCATTTGAAGAAACCCGCAAATACGTCGGAACGGTAAGTGAACGTATGGGTTTATATAATGAATGGACAAAAAATTAAATTTTAATAATATCATCCTTGCAAATTGATGAAACGGTATTAAAACAGATTGAAGCAGTCGCTCAGAAATTTGCCGGAACGTATGTGGAAGAAACAAGTTATACATGGTACTACGTCGGCGCTGCAGTGCTTATCGGCGGAGGCGCTGCTGCCGCAGTGTTAGGAAAGAAAAAACCTGAAGAAAAAATAATCGATAACAATTTACCCGAACCGCCGGCAAAACCACATTAAAAACTATGAGAAAAAAACATTTCGCGCACAATAACAACAAGCAGAGAATGCAAAATCGAAATACATTCTATTGGCTTCAATTATTCTTTAGTGGTATCTCCGGTAAAAAGAAATTCGGTTGGAAAGGTTCCTTTCAAACTGCCGCGTTATTGTTTTTTATTCCGGCTTTTATTTTTTCGCAGGGGAAAAAGCCGGATTGGGTAGAGCGTCGTCCGCAGATGCCGGCATACTATATCGGTATTGCTGCCGCGCCGAAAACCGGCACCGCACAGGAATATATGCAGCGCGCGAAGGATGCCGCGCTTAATGATATTGCCCAGCAGATTGTTGTTAATATCAATGCTTCACAAATGAGCAAAGTGTCGGAAAAGATGGAAGGCATTTCCGAAGAATATCTTTCACAAGTTGCCACATCAACCAAAGCGGAATTGGAAGAAGTTGAAACCGTTGATTCCTGGAGCGGTGAAAATGATTATTGGATTTTTCTTCGTCTTTCCAAAGAAACGTATGCGCGCTTAAAAGTAGAAAAAATCCGTAAAGCTTCGGCGCTCGCGCTGGATCTTTATACAAAAGCGAAAGCAGCGGAAAAAGGAAATTCTCTCGGGCAGGCATTACAATTTTATATTCAGTCTCTTTCCGCCGTTGAAAAATATATCAGCGAGCCGCTGGAAGTTTCATATAACGGTGCAAAAATATTTTTAGGGAATGAACTGTTCGGCGCCGTTCAACAGCTGCTGAACCAAATTGAATTGAAAGCGAAAACACCAAAGATTGAAGCGCAGGTCGGCGTGCAGGTGAAAAAACCGGTAGAAATTCTCGCTGTTTCCGTTGAAGGAGAAAAACCGTTAGGAAACATTCCCGTTCGTTTTTCATTTCTGCGCGGCGCGGGAGATATTATATCAAGTTCAAAAACTAATTCTTCGGGTATTGCTTCAACACAAATCGCAAAGATTACTTCAACCGATAAATTGCAGATACTGAAAGCGGAAATTGACTTGATGGCAATGGTGAATAACTCGCCCGTCTTTGAAACATTAATGAAAGGGTTTACCATTCCTGCCGCGAGAGTAATGGTGAATGTTGTAAATCTCGCCGTGTTTTTTGAAGTGGAAGAATCTATTCTTGGAAAGACCATGCGCATTCCACGGATTGAACCGGTAATAAAAAATTCTCTTTCTTCTCAAGGCTACGCCTTTGTTGATGATGTTTCAAAAGCAAATTTAATGGTTACCATTAAAGCGGACGGGCGCGACGGCGGCGAATTTCAGGGATTATATACCGTGTATGTTGATGCGAATCTTTCCGTTACCGATTTAAATTCCGGACAGGAAATCTATAAGACTTCCTTAAATAATGTTAAAGGAATCAGCATCAATTATGATAAAGCGGGAACAAAAGCGTATGATGAAATTGCCGAACAGATAAAAAAGAATGCATTGCCGAAAATTTTAGAACAGCTCCGGAAGTAATGAATGATTCCTTTAGGTCTTGCTGTTGCTCCAGGAATTGCCATTGCGGTGTATATTTATTTTCGTGATAAGTATGAAAAAGAGCCGCTCAGTCTGCTTGCCGCTGTTTTTGGCTACGGCGCTTTATCGGTTCTTCCCGCAGCGTTCATTGAAATCATCTTGGATTTGCTGCTTCCAAACCCGGAAACAATTCTGGAATTTGCCGTTGTTAATTTCCTTTTTATCGGGCTTGTTGAAGAATACGTAAAATATTTTGTTCTCATGAAAGCGGTCTATCGCAAACCGGATTTTAACGAACCGTTTGACGGTATTACCTATGCCGTTATGATTTCCATGGGTTTTGCTACTGCCGAAAATATTTTTTATGTTATTGAAGGCGGAATGAATACGGCAATTCTTAGAATCTTTACCGCCGTGCCGGCGCACGCATCGTTTGCCGTACTGATGGGCTATTTTGCCGGAAGAGCAAAGTTTTCGCCGGATCGTTCCCAAGTATTTCTTCTATTAAGCGTCGGAACGGCGGCGCTCTTTCACGGCGCGTACGATTTCTTTTTAACAATTGAAAATACGGGGCTTATAATTATCGGAGCTTTTGTTTCATTAATTGTGGCGCTCTGGCTTTCATTCAAAGCGATGAAAATTTTAAGCAATGCTTCGCCGTTTCGTTACGCTGAGTTTTTCGGCGTATCACAAAAAGACTCAATGCAGGATGATGTATGAAACAAATAATATTTTTTCTTCTTCTTTCGTCAATTGTTACGGTGAACGCGCAAGTGAAAAGATTGCAGCAAAAATCCGATGATGTGTTTGAAGAACTTGAAACTGGAAATCTGACGCTGCGATTTTTTGATGCTGTTACCGGAAAGGAAATTCCTAATGCTTCGGTGAACATTGAAAACGTCGGTGAAGGAATAACCGACGATGAAGGAAAAATTGTTTTTCCTCCGCCGGAGGAAGATGGAGAGTATATGGTTTCTTTCCGTGCCTCGGGTTATGTGCCGACAGATTTTCCGATTGAAATAATGGCCGGAACGCTCTTCTTCAATCGTGCTTCAATTTCTCCGCAACTGGATATAAAATTTGTGCGCATTGTGGTAGATTGGGATAAGCAGCCAAATGATTTGGATGCACATTTCGTTAAACAAAACGACTATCATCTTTCTTATAGAAATATGCGCGTGCTGGCGGACGGCACCGGAATGTTAGATCGCGATGCCATGCAGGGTTACGGTCCAGAAACCATTACGGTAAAAGAAATTTCGTCTCAGTCTGTGTATAATTATTTTATTGAAGACTACACCAACCGTTCACACAAAGGTTCCAAGGCATTATCAAATTCGAAAGCTACTGTAAAGGTGTACGGCGACGGAAAATTATTAAAAGTTATTTCCATTCCCCGTGAAAAAAGCGGGACAATTTGGAAAGTTTTTTCTATAATGAACGGACAGGTTCGTGAGATAAATCAATTGTCAAATAATTAATGGATAAACATCTTTCTTTTCTTTCTGAAACTTTCTATATTCAGCCAGATAAACGAGGGCTATTTTTATTAACCAATAGTAAGGAGGACTTATGCGTTTTCTTCATACGTTTTTTGCTGTAGCTATGCTTGCTGTGCTTATTGGATGCGGCGGTTCAAAGCCGTTACCGACAACCGATACGGGCGATGTTCCGGATTGGTATTCCAATGTTCCGTCGGACCCGAATTATTTGTTTGCTGTGAACACCTCAACATCCAAGGATATGCAGTTAGCCGTGGATAAAGCCGTTCAGGCAGCACGGGCAGAAATTGCACGTCAAGTTGAATTAAAAATGACCGGACTTCAGAAACGTTTTCAAGAAGAAACCGGCATCGGCGATGATTCACAATTGTTAGATCAATTTACCCAAGCATCAAAATCAGTTGTTTCAACGAGCTTAACAGGCTCCAAAGAAAAACAAAAGAAAATTGTAAAAGACGGAAACAACTGGCGCGCCTATGTTCTTATGGAATATCCGCTCGGTGCGGCACAACAAGCGCTTCGCGAGCAGATTAAAAAGAATGAACAATTGTTTACGCGCTTCCAGGCGGCGAAGACCTATAAGGAATTAGATGATGAAGTGAGCAAATATGAACAGAGCAAAGCGAATCAGCCGCAGTAATCTCATTTTTCTTTTTTAATTTTTATATCAAAGGTCGCTGTGTTAAAAATACAGTGACCTTTATTTTTTTATAAACATTATGACAATTAAAAGTATTTTAATCTTTTCTCTCCTCATTAGTATTTCCTCTGCGCAGCAGTATCCCCGCTGGTTTTTATTTCAAGGGAAAATTTCCTGCCCGTCTGTGTCGGTCGGAATTGTGAAAACGGGTTATTACCAGGAATCGACGCAAAAAAGTGCGGTACTTCATGCGTGTGAATTGGCGGCAATATATCAGCATGCGGTGGTTTCGGGCGAGCAGGCATTTTGGGCAACGGAAAGCGGAACCTTTGCGCTCGATGCGCATTATGATATTGTCTATGATACATCGCTGGCGGAACAATACGCAGAGCAGTTTTCTGTACTGGATTATTTTTCAGACAGGCATCGCACCTTTGTGTTAGCCGGAGATTCAAGTTGTTCCATTGCTCCTGAATTTTTTGAGAAAGTTTCTCTCAAGAGTATTCCTAAACCTCAATGGGTCGAACGAACACCCTCTTCACCGGCGAAAGTATTTGTCGTCGGATTTTCAGAAGAGTACGAATATGAAGCAAGCTCGTGGATTGCCGCCCAGAATGCGGCTTTTAAGGAACTCGCCAGAAGTATTCGCAGCTCGCAGAAAAGCGTTGTGCGAAGTGATGAACGTGAACAGCATGATATTCGCCGTGAAGAGATTGATGTGCCTATGCACGATGTCCGTGTAGAAGCCCGCTGGCGCGATACGAAAAAGAAAATTTATTATGTACTTCTTTCTATGAAAAAGTAAATTTACACCGTTGAGGTCTTCTTCATTTTCTTTTCGAAAAAATGCTGTATTGTTTGATGGATGTAGCCGCTGCAGAATAAAATCGGTTTCTGAAATATTTTCATAATCTTTCCTGAATGTTGTCTGTTGGTTGTAAGTCGAGATAATTTCGGTTACATTATTCTCAAATCTATGTCAACACTCTCTAAAATACTTATTTCTATCTCAGTCGCAGTTGTTGTTATTTTTATACTCTTTGTTGTGGTGCCGGAATATCACCATGAGTTTTTTACTTCTGAGCGAAGCGCGCAAAAAGTATATTTTGCCGATCATATTTCACCCGCGCATGAAGCGGTAATACGGCGCTTTAACGAACTGCATCAGGGGAAGATTGAAATTGTACCGGTGAATCTACCGTTCAGCAAATTCAGCACTAATGAAAGAAAGGAGCTTCTTGCCCGGTCGCTTCGAAGTAAAAGCGATCGGCTTGATATTTTTTCCGTTGATTATATTTGGACGCAGCGATTTGCTAAGTGGAGCGAACCGTTAGATTCATATTTTTCGGATCAAGATAAATCTGTTATTCTCTCTCCGACTCTTCAGTCATGCACCGGTAACGGATCGCTGGTTGCCATGCCGTTATACATTGATATCGGCATGATGTATTATCGAAAAGATTTGCTCGCTTCGCTTCCGCATCCGGAGAAAGAAGAAGAAATTATACAGCATTCAATGACGTGGAACGAGATGTTCGCGCTGCGAAAAAGATTGGGGATGGAGCAACAACCGTTTTATCTGTATCAAGCAAATGATTATGAAGGATTGGTTTGTAATTATTTTGAAATGATAGCTTCTCTTGACAGTACATTCTTTACGCATAATACGATTGACCTTCAGAAACCGGCGGCAAAAAAGGCACTGCAAATACTTGTTGATTTTGTGTATAAATACAAAATCAGTCCGCCGGAAGTAACGGCTTTTGATGAGAATAAAAGCTATGATTATCTGCTGAATCATAATGTTATGTTTGTCCGCGGCTGGCCTAATTTTGTAGAGAGTTATTTAAAGAGAGGATATGATTCCAGTAAGTTTATTAATATTCGACGCGCCCCGCTTCCGCATTTTGAAGGGGAAATGCCGACTTCTGTGTACGGCGGATGGAATTTGATGGTCTCGCAATTTTCTACAAAAAAATCTGCCGCCATTGAGTTTATACGATTCCTTCAAACGAAAGAAGCACAGGAGATATTATTTGATCTCGGCGGGTATATTCCCGTAAATCGCTTCGTATATGAAGACACTACTTTTGTACGCACCCATCCGTATCTGCTTTTTTATAGAAAGTTGGTTGAACGGGGATTTCACAGGCCTTTTTTAGAAGATTACACGCGCATTTCTGATATTATTGCTCACTTTGTACATCGGGCAATTAAAAAAGAAATTTCAGTGGAAACTGCTTTACAGGAAGCGTCAACCATGATTGCCAATAAACAGGTGTTGATTAAGTAAATGAAAGAAAAATTAGCAAATCTTTCTGCCAGCATCCGCCAGTATCGTTTTGAACTCCGTCATCTTACGGTATTGTTTGTTGTGCTGATTATCTTTCAAATTATTCTTTCACTTGTTCACAAACTTTCTCTGGAAAAAATTCTTCTGCGCACTCAAGAGTGGTATCAGCAGGATTCGGCAGAACGACTGGCAAATCTGACGGCAACTTCCTTAGAGCTGTTGTTAGAAGCGAAATCAAAAAACCAACAGCTCGGGCAGAATGAAGTAAATAAAATAATCGGTGATTTGAATATTATTTTAAGTCAGCAGTATCTTCACCAAAACGTTCAAGAAATCTGTCTGATTGTAAGCGTTGATTCAACACTCTATGCTATTGATGACGGCGGGATGCTGTTTTCCTATATTTTTGAAGATAACCTCCAACTTCCGCTTCAGGGTTCAGAACATCAGCATGCCGTTCAATTGTATAAGGGAATACAAAAAGAATTTCGCACCGCTGAACGGATTCACACAATTGTGGAACATAAGCAGATGTTTCATACCTTTGTTCCGTTTGTTCCGCGTGGTGAGTTTGCCGGCGCTTTATACATGAAAAATACGCCGGATTTTTCTGTTTTTACGGATGAAATGATCTCAGCTTATGATGAGACGGCAATTACTTATACCGCCTTAATCTTTTTTGGTCACATCGACGCCATC
>JACFMZ010000180.1 GCA_019455105.1 Bacteroidota bacterium
AAAATATCTAGATCCGTTTGTGGTCATCAAAGAAGGTCAATATTATAGTCCGGAAGATTCCCGAAACACCGCGAGGAGAATCGCGACTATCGGCGCATATAAATTCGTGAACATTCAATATAAGGAAAGAGATTCGGCTTTGACAGATTCGTTAGGCTTTCTGGAAGCGGATATTTATCTGTCTCCGTTAAATAAACGAGCGGTGCGTGCAGAATTGCAAGCGGTTACCAAATCCAACAACTTTGCCGGGCCGGGACTCGCGCTGACATACAGCAACCGAAATCTTTTTAAAGGCGGAGAAACACTGAACACAACAGGAAAATTTGGATATGAATTCCAAGCCGGCGGCGGGGGAAGAGGCGGAAGGAATAGTATTGAATTAGGATTGAGAAACGAACTCATCTTCCCCCGGGTATTGTTTCCTGTAAAGATTAATACCGATTTCTTTAAGTATGACATTCCGAAAACCAAAATAGGAGCAGAGGTTAATTATTTGAGTCGGACCAATATGTATGCTTTACTTTCTGCCACCGGCAACTTCGGATATGTGTGGCAAGCGAGCAAATATGTCACTCATGAAATCACGCCCATTTCTATAAACTACACCCGTCGCGTTCGCAGTTCGAAAGAATTCGATTCTATTTTGGATAGAAATCCTTTTTTGAAAAGAAGTTTTGAGCAGCAATTTATCACGGGCGGTCAGTATTCTTTCACTTATAACGGAATGATCAATACCCGCAAGAAACATCAATTCTTTTTTAACGGTAATATTGACATCGCGGGGAATAGTTTGAGTTTAATTGGAAAAGAAGACGAGAACGGAAAGAAACAAGTTTTCAGTACCGAATTTGCACAATATGCAAAGGCTGATGTGGATTTCAGATATCTTTGGAATTTTTGAAAAGAGCAGGTTTTGGCAGCGCGTTTGTTTGGCGGTTACGGGTTACCCTATGGAAATTCAGATGTGATGCCATTTGTGAAGCAATATTATTCCGGAGGTCCCTACAGCGTTCGGGCCTTCCGAATTCGCGCTTTAGGTCCGGGGACCTATCGGGATGATGAAAATATTCACTCCAATTATTATGACAGAACCGGAAATATTCGACTTGAAGGGAATATTGAGTATCGTTTTCCGATCTGGTCTTTTTTAAAAGGAGCTGTGTTTACCGATGTTGGGAACATTTGGAATTCAAAAGGAAATGAAGAATATGATCATAAAGATAAATTCACAAAAAATTTCATTAACGAACTCGGAATGGGCGCGGGAGTAGGCTTGCGCGTGGATGTTCAGGGATTTGTAATTCGATTCGATTTTGCAACACCGTTCCACGATCCGGCTCAGGATAAAGAAGAACGCTATAATATACGTTGGAAAGAAACCGTGTTTAATTTTGGGATAGGATATCCGTTTTAGAATTTGAACTTGAATTTGAACTTGAAG
>JACFMZ010000091.1 GCA_019455105.1 Bacteroidota bacterium
CCGTTGCGCAGTGTTTTTCGTCTCTTGCCGAATGTTCCGCGTACAATAGTTCTGAATGCCTGATCATTCTGTGCCTGAACAGGAAACGGCTGCGAAAAATCTAACTGCAGCACGGTTGAAGAAACCTGCGGAATCGGGAAAAAAGAATTTCTTGAAACCGAAAAGAGAACTTTCGGCGTGCAGTAGTATTGTAAAAAAATAGAAAGAATGCCGTAATCCTTTGTGCGGGGCTTGGCAATAATTCGCTGCGCTACTTCAGTCTGCATCATCACCACAAAATCGTGAACCACAGCGCGTGATTCAACGACATGAAATAAAATCGGGGTGGTAATGTTGTACGGAATATTTCCGATGAGACGAATTTTTTTCTCTTGTGCTGTTTGCAACGAAGCCAGATCAACCTCAAGAATATTTTGCTGAAGAATGGTAAGTTTTTCGCCGAACTGTTCTTGTAATGACGCTGCTAACGCGGTATCAAGTTCAACAGCGGTTAGATGAGGAAGGGCTTGAAGCAGAAGAGAAGTTAACGCCCCTTTACCGGGACCGATTTCAATAATTTGTTCCGTCGGCAGCGGATGAAATGCACGAATAATTTTCTGCACCACATTGGCGTCGTGAAGAAAATTCTGTCCCAGTGATTTTTTCGGTCTAAATTCTTTCATACTCATGTCAAATAACAATAAAATACCGTAGAATATACTAAACGAACCGTCGTATATCAATGCAGCAAAGCGTAATATTAAAAAAAATAATACTTTTTTTGTTTGATGGACATAAAATGAAATTGCTCTTGTGAACAAACAGCCGTCAGAGAAGAATAAAAATTTCACTGAACAATTCATCGGAAAACTAAAAAACAGAAAAGGGATTTTGAAAACTTTATGATGAAAAAGTTTAAAATTCACTCTGCCGAAAATTTTTGAATAGGAATCTTTTGCTTCCGGTATAGGGGGAGATGCCGGCTCTGGTCATTAACAATTCTTGACTCTCACGTTCATTCTAACTATATTAGACCCTGATTTTCTTTTGAAGTGGCGAAAATCAACGAATTTGAGCAATTTTCTCCCCTCTGACGGAAATTTTTATATGAAAATTAATATCTCTAACCTCGCTGAGGGGAATCATTTCTATGAACTTGAGGGGACGATTGAAGAAATTGGGTTGGAAAGTCCGTTCACGGGAAATGTTCGGGCAGAGGTAAAAATTGAAAAATCGTTCCGGCAATTGCATGCCGTTATTGCGGCTCGCGCCAATGCACACTTTGAATGCGATCGCTGCTTAAAAGAATTTGACCGGCTGATTGAAAATACTTTTCACGCAATTTATGTGTGGGATGCAAATGATGCAGCGGCCGAAGAGAATGATGAGTATCATGTGTTAAGCGAAGGGGTAAACATGATAAATATTGCCCCGGAAGTTCGAGAATATTTACTTCTGGCGGTTCCAGTAAAAGTATTATGCCGTGAAGACTGCAAAGGGTTATGTCCAATCTGCGGAAACAATTTAAATGACGCAGCGTGCGAATGTGAAAATGATGAAATTGATGACCGCTGGAGCGTCTTAAAGAAATTAAAAACATCAGAAAATTAATAGTAAGAAAGAAGAGGTTGACGAAATGCCAAATCCGAAACGACGGCACTCAAAAACACGCGGACGAAAACGCCGCACGCATTACAAGGCAACGCCGAGTTCAACGGCAGAATGCCCGCAATGTCATGAAATGAAATTACAGCATCGCGCATGCCCGAACTGCGGCTATTACAACGGGCGTGTTATGTTCTCGCCGAAACAGTAATTCATAACAAATGTTGTTCAGCCATCCCGATAATATCGGGATGGCTTTTTTTTAGGAACTCAATGAAAAAAGAATCGTGACTCAACCGCAACAACTTCGCATTGTGTTAGACGCTATGGGAGGAGATTTCGCCCCTGCGTATGAAGTGCAGGGCGCTATTGAATGTCTGCGTCAATGTGAAAACCGTCTCCACATTATTCTTGTCGGCGATGAACCGAAGATTCGTTTGGAGCTGCAGAAACATTCTGCCGAAGGATTAAATTTTTCCGTTGTGCATGCCCCTGATGTTATTGATATGCACGATTCGCCGGTGGTTGCTATTAAAACAAAACCGAATTCTTCTCTTGTGAAGGGAATAACAATGCACAAGGAAGGTCTTGCCGAGGCTTTTGTTTCTCCGGGAAATACCGGAGCGGTAACGGCGGCGTCAACCTTAATTCTCGGAAGAATTCCCGGCGTCAGCCGTCCTTCGGTAGCGGCAATTTTTCCGAGTGAAAAAGGTCCAGTGTTGGTTGTAGATGCCGGCGCGGTTTCGGATTGTAAGCCGCATTTTCTTTTTGAGTTCGGCGTTATGGGCAGTCTGTATTCCGAATATGTGTTCAAGAAAAAAAATCCCCGCGTCGGTTTGCTGAATATCGGTGAAGAGGAATCAAAAGGAAACGAGCTGGCGAAAGATGCCTACAAATTTATTTCTGAACGAAAAGGAAAATTAAATTTTGTCGGAAATATTGAAGGGCGGGATATTCTCAAAGGAAATGTTGATGTGGTAATGTGCGACGGATTTGTCGGTAATGTGTTGTTGAAGTTTGCGGAAAGCGTTCCGGGATATTTAAAATTTCAATTCAAAAAATTTGCCGCACAAGGTTTTGTCAATAAACTTATGATCGGCATGCTGCGCGGTTCACTGAAAGAAATTTTCCGCGATATGGATTATACGGAATTCGGCGGCATTCCTCTTCTCGGCGTAAACGGCGTTACCATTATCGGACACGGAAGTTCTCCTCCGAAAGCCATTAAGAATATGATTTTTCGCGCAGAAGAAGTCGTCAATCAAAAAATTAATCAGCAGATACAAGAAAGCTTAAAAGAACAACAATGAAAAAATTACGGGCAGCAATTACTTCCGTCGGACATTACGTTCCGGAAAAAATTTTATCCAACGCGGAGTTGGAAAAAATGGTAGAAACGAACGATGAATGGATTCGCACACGGACAGGAATCAGCGAACGAAGAGTGCTGGAAAACGGCGCTACCTCCGATCTTGCCGTGCCGGCGGTGCAAATGTGTTTAAAAAACCGCGGTATTTCACCGGAAGAAATTGACGTAATTATTTTTGCCACGGTTACGCCGGATATGTTTTTTCCTGCCACTGCCTGCGTTTTACAAGAAAAAATTGGAGCAAAAAAAGCATTTGGATTTGATGTCTCCGCGGCGTGTTCTGGTTTTGTGTATGCCATTACGCTCGGCACGCAATTTATTGAAACCGGCGCGTATAAAAAAGTGCTGGTTGTCGGCGCCGATAAAATGAGCGCCATTGTTGATTATACCGATCGCAACACCTGTATCTTATTCGGCGATGCCGGCGGAGCGGTGCTGCTGGAACCGAGCGAAGACGAGTCGCTCGGCATTCTCGATCATCGGTTGTATTCCGACGGCACGGGAGGCGATTTTCTGTATATGAAAGGGGGCGGAAGTTTAAATCCTCCTTCGCATGCAACGGTGGATAATAAACTTCATTATATTTATCAAGACGGAAAAGCAGTTTTCAAAGTTGCCGTTGTCGGCATGGCGGATGTTTCGGCAGAAATTATGGAGCGCAATAATCTGAAAGGTGAAGATATTGACTGGCTCGTGCCGCATCAGGCGAATTTAAGAATTATTGATGCTACTGCAAACCGTATGGGACTTGATAAATCGAAAGTGATGATTAATATTAACAAGTATGGAAATACTACGGCGGCAACCATTCCGCTCTGCCTTTCGGAATGGTGGCATGCAGGAAAAATTAAAAAGGGACAAAATCTTGTTCTTGCAAGTTTCGGTGCCGGTTATACGTGGGGCGCTGTGTTGGTAAAATGGGCATACTAAAAGTTTTGAAAAATTTTTTTAAGAATCTGAACGCTGAATGAAAGCATATATTTTTCCGGGACAGGGTTCGCAGTATATCGGTATGGGAAAAGATCTCTGTGAACAGTTTCCGGAAGCCAAAAAATATTTTGATGAAGCAGATGCCGTTCTCGGTTTTCCTCTTTCAACAATTTGTTTTGAAGGACCGGAAGAAGAATTAAAGCAGACGAAAAATACTCAGCCGGCAATTTTTCTTCACAGTGTTGCGCTGTGGAATCTGCTGAAGCCCGCTGATGCGGCAATGGTTGCCGGTCATTCGCTCGGCGAATATTCCGCTTTGGTAGTGGCGGAAGCAATTGCTTTTTCCGATGCTCTGCAATTAGTTCGTCTGCGAGGCGAGTTGATGCAAAAGGCAGGAGAAGAAAATCCCGGAACAATGGCGGCAGTTGTCGGGCTTGATTCGCCGACGGTAACGGAAGTGTGCAGAAAAGCCGGCGAGGCAGGAATTGTGCAGCCGGCAAATTTTAATTCTCCCGGGCAAATAGTAATTTCCGGTTCGGTCAGCGGAGTGCGAAAAGCGATGGAGCTGGCAAAAGCCGCAGGAGCAAAATTAGTAAAAGAATTGGTGGTCAGCGGCGCGTTTCATTCGCCGTTAATGCAAAGCGCAAAAGAAAAATTACAGGATGCGCTTCAGGCAACGCACATTCACAATGCAAAAATTCCTGTGTATGCAAACGTTACGGCAGCGCCGGTTACCGATGCGGAAGAAATTAAAAATTTATTGTTCAATCAGGTAACAAGTCCTGTCCGCTGGGAAGAAAGTATTCTTTCAATGAGTGCTGCCGGCGCGGAAAGTTTTGTTGAAATCGGACCCGGAAAAGTTTTACAGGGATTGGTAAAACGTATTGCTCCTTCGACAGAAGTTTCGGGAATTGATAAAGCCAGTGATGTGAAATTCTAATGCCGGAATATAAAATCGGAAAATATAGTATCGACCCCGTTCTTTTTGAAAAAGGTTTTGCAAAAGGATGCGGACCGTTTCACTGTGAAACTACCTGCTGTTCTTCCGGAGTGTTTCTTGATCCGACAGAGCTCGATGTTATTCTTGAGCATAAAGAAGAAGTAAAAGCGATGATGGATGAAACACAAACGCCGGATGAATCGCTTTGGTTTGATAACCGCCGGCAGGATGATATTGATTTCCCTTCAGGCTACGCCGTCGGCACCGAAGTGTTTAACAACAAATGTGTGTTCCTGCGGAAGGACGGGCGGTGCAGCGTTCAGTTAGTGAGCAAAGAAAAATATAATGATCCGTGGAAGATAAAACCTTTTTATTGTGTGGCATTCCCAATTTGTATTGAAAACGGCGTGCTGACGTACGATGATTATCAGGACGGCGCAACAAAGTGCTGTTCAATTGTTGAAAATAATGAACGCCCGCTGACTGAATCGTGCAGAGATGAACTGAAGTTTATTCTCGGGGAAGAACAGTATCAAGAACTTCTGGCAATGAAAACAGCATACGATTCGAAAAAATAAAAACTATTATCAAATTTTTCTGAACCCTATGATTAATTATCATCTTACCAATAAAGCGGCTCTCGTTACCGGCGGCTCGCGCGGAATTGGAAGAGAAATTGTTCTTTCTCTTGCCCGCTCCGGCGCCGATGTTGCCTTTACCTATCGCAGCAGAATTGAAGAAGCAAATGCACTGGTTGCAGAGCTTCAATCTCTCGGCAGAAAAGCAAAAGCCTTTCAATCAAACGCCGCTGACACCGCTCAATCGAACGAAGTGGTTCAATCCGTTATTCAGGAATTCGGCAGAATTGATATTCTGGTGAATAATGCCGGCATAACCAAAGACGGACTGCTGATGCGCATGAGCGAACAAGATTGGGATGAAGTGATTCAAACAAATTTAAAATCTGTTTTCAATTTTAGCAAAGCGGCATGCCGGCAGATGATGAGCCAGCAGTCGGGAAAGATCATTAATATTGCTTCCGTCGTCGGAGTTGTCGGCAATGCCGGGCAGGCGAATTATGTTGCTTCAAAAGCAGGGGTTATTGGCTTTACAAAATCACTTGCAAAAGAACTCGCTTCTCGCAATATTCAAGTAAATGCTGTGGCGCCGGGGTTTATAGAAACTGATATGACAGAAAAGTTGAATGAAAAGCAAAAAGAAGCTATCTTAACAATCATTCCGCAAAAACGAATTGCAAAGCCGGAAGAAGTTGCATCAGTCGTCTGCTTTCTTGCTTCGGAAGGGGCAAATTATATTACGGGACAGACGGTGAATGTGGACGGCGGAATGGCAATGTAAATTTTTACAAAGAAAAAAAAAGAAAAAAATAACGTAACGCTTTCTAATAACATTTTTAGGAGAAATACTATGTCAGATGTAGCAGCCAAAGTAAAAGAAATCATCGTCAATAAACTTGGCGCAGATGCCGATAAGGTAACTGAGACAGCATCATTTACGAATGATCTTGGCGCAGATTCCCTTGATACCGTGGAATTGGTAATGGAATTTGAAAAAGCTTTCAACTTATCCATTCCGGACGAAGATGCTGAAAAAATCGGTACCGTCGGCGATGCAATCAGATACATCGAATCAAAGAAATAAATTTGTATAAAAACCACATTGTAAGAACAATTCGTTTTTCTCGTTCGGCGATGTGGTTTTTGTATTTTAAATATTGAAACAGGAAAGATATGGTTAAACAATTACGTCGTGTTGTTGTTACCGGCATGGGGGCGTTAACGCCTCTTGGTCTGAATGTGCAGGAATTTTGGAAAAATGTTCTGGCAGGAAAAAGCGGCATCGCCAATATTACATATTTTGATACGACAAAATACGATACTAAATTTGCCGGCGAGTTAAAGGGATTTGATCCGCTGAAATTTATGGACAGAAAAATTGCCCAGCGGGTTGATTCCTTTACGCAATATGCTCTTGCTGCCGCAGAAGAAGCAATCAGCGATGCCCAAATGAATTTTGAAAAAGAGAACAAAGAGCGGATCGGCGTTGTCTTCGGTTCCGGCATCGGCGGCTTTAAAACATTTCAAACTCAGGTAGGAAATCTTCTTGACCGGCAGGGACCGGACCGCATTAGTCCCTTTTTTATTCCGATGATGATTCCGGATATTGCGGCGGGAAGAATTTCCATTAAATATGGTTTGAAAGGTCCGAACTACGCCACGGTTTCCGCCTGTGCAACCGCTTCGCACGCCATCGGTGATTCGTTAATGCTTATTCAGCGCGGCATGGTTGATGTTATGGTCTGCGGCGGTTCGGAAGCGGGAATTTGCGAAATGGGTATCGGCGGATTTAATGCGCTGAAAGCTCTTTCTACACGCAACGATGCGCCGGAAAAAGCCAGCCGTCCGTTTGATAAAGACCGTGACGGCTTTGTTATGGGTGAAGGGGGAGGCGTGCTGATTCTTGAAGAACTTGAACATGCCAAAGCGCGCGGCGCAAAAATTTATGCAGAGTTTGCCGGCTTCGGATTTACCGGCGACGCGCATCATATTACCGAACCGGCGCCGAACGGCGAAGGTGCGCAGCGCTCCATGAAATTGGCGCTCGATGATGCCGGTTTGAATCCCACGGAAATTGATTACGTAAATGCGCACGGTACTTCCACATACTACAATGATAAATATGAAACTGCCGCTATTAAAGCAGTGTTCGGCGAACATGCGCAAAAACTTGCGGTAAATTCCACCAAGTCAATGATTGGGCATTTGCTGGGCGCCGCCGGTGTTGTCGGAGCAATTGCCGCCATTAAATCGGTGCAAACGGATGAACTGCACCCGACGATAAATTATGATACGCCTGATCCGGAATGCGATTTGAATTACGTTCCGAATACGGCAATAAAGAAAAGAGTCGGTGCCGCTATCAGCAACGCCTTTGGTTTCGGCGGTCATAACGCAACGCTGGTGTTTAAAAAATTTTCTGAATAACAGAATAATATTCTTCTTAAAAAGCAAAGAGATGTTCTCTCGGTACTGCTGTGCCGGGAGAACAACTTCATTATCAATACGCTTCGCAGTGCTTTTATTTTCTCTCCAATTTTTGTTATATTAAATGCAAATCATTGAATATTTATTACCAAATTTTTATTCGTGTCTTCATCCTTTCTCCGCGCTATAACATCACTATTCCGCCGCTCGCCGCGCCGTTTCGCCGCATTATATCAGCGCGTTAACTGGAAACAGCTTGAAGCCGCTCTCCACTACCGTCCGTTCAATAAAGATTATTTTATTATTGCCTTAATGCATCGTTCGTTTCTTGCCACGACAGAAGGAAATCATCTTCGTTCCAATGAGCGGATGGAATTTCTCGGCGATGCGCTTCTTGATTTTGTGGTGGGAGAATATCTCTTCAAAACATTTCCGCAGAAAGAAGAAGGAGATTTAACGGTGCTTCGTTCAAAGTTAGTGAATAAAAAAGCGGTTGTCTATTTCGCAAAAGAAATTAATCTGCGCCGGTTTATTTTAATGAACGCGGCATCATCCGGCGTAGCAGAAAAAGGTTTTGAAACAATTATCGGCGATGCGTACGAAGCAGTGATTGCGGCAATTTATTTAGACAGCGGCTTACCGGAAGCCAAAGCGTTTATTCTGCGTCAGTTACTTCCTGCGCTTGAAAATGGATTTTTGACCGAAACCGATAAAAATTATAAAAGCGAACTGCTTGAACTTTCGCAGGCATTAGGGAAAGGCGTTCCGCGGTACAACACAATAAAAGAAGAAGGACCCGATCACGACCGAACATTTACCATTGAAGTGATTATCAACGAAATGCCGTACGGAACCGGTATTGGAAAAAATAAAAAACAGGCGGAACAATCTGCCGCGCAAATTGCGGTAGAAAAATTGCAGGAAACAAATCAGCAGTAAACTTTTCAGCGGTATCGGTTCGCCGGTGAACAGGGAAAAAACAGCACAACGAATTTCTCAATCTATTGAAAGAAAAAATAATGTCTATTCAACAAACTCCGCTCGACACTTTTCAACGCCGTCATATCGGACCTTCAGCAGAAGAAACACAAGCCATGCTGGAAGCAATCGGCGTCGGTACGCTTGACCAGCTTATTGAACAAACCGTCCCCGCGCAAATTTGGCGGGAAGAACCCATGACCTTATCTGCGCCGTTAACGGAAAGCGAAGCGCTGGCTTCAATTCGCACGATTGCGGCAAAAAATAAAATTTTCAAATCATTCATCGGCATGGGCTATTACGGAACAATAACCCCGACGGTAATTTTGAGAAATATTTTGGAAAATCCCGGATGGTACACGCAATACACGCCGTATCAAGCGGAAATTTCTCAGGGAAGACTGGAAGCGCTGCTCAATTTTCAGACGATGGTGATTGAATTAACAAAAATGGAAATAACCAACGCTTCGCTTCTTGATGAGGGAACAGCCGCGGCGGAAGCGATGGCGATGATGTATTCTGTTGATAATGGAAAACACGGCAATCTGTTTTTTGTTTCGGAAGAATGTTTTCCGCAGACCATTGACGTGTTGAAAACGCGCGCTGTGCCGCTCGGCATTGAATTGCTTATCGGCGATCATCGCACGGTGAAATTTACCGATAAAATTTTCGGTGCATTAATTCAATACCCTGCAGGAAAAGGTGCGATATATAATTATTCTGAATTTATTGCAAAGGCAAAAGCAAACGGTTCTTCGGTTGTTGTTGCTGCCGATCTGCTGGCGCTGACACTCTTAACACCTCCCGGCGAATTCGGTGCCGATGCCGTTGTCGGCAGCACGCAGCGCTTCGGCGTTCCGATGGGATACGGCGGACCGCATGCGGCTTTTCTGGCAACGAAAGATGAATACAAGCGCAGCATGCCGGGGCGCATCATCGGTGTTTCTATTGATTCGCATGGAAATACCGCGTATCGCATGGCGCTGCAAACCCGCGAGCAGCACATTCGAAGAGAAAAAGCAACAAGCAACATCTGCACGGCACAGGTTCTGCTGGCAATAATGGCAAGTATGTACGGCGTGTATCACGGGCCCGAAGGAGTAAAGAAAATTGCTTCGCGCATTCATCTGCTTGCCAAACTGCTGGATAAGGGATTGACGAAACTCGGCTACGAACAAAAAAATGCCGTCTATTTTGATACGCTGGAAATTGAAACCGGTTCGGCGTTTGAATCCGTTCGGCAGAAAGCGCACGCGGCAAAATTAAATTTCAGAATTATTAACGAAACAACCTTCGGCATTTCCGTTGATGAAACAACAACCGTGCGCGATATTGAAACGATCATCGGAATTTTTGGTTCGGCAAAAAATAAAGTTTCTTCCATTGCCGATGAAATTAAAAAAGTAGAAATAGAATTTGATGCCTTCTTTAAACGCACCAGTCCGTTTATGACGCATCCGGTTTTTCATTTGTATCATTCCGAAACGGAAATGCTTCGCTATATGCACGCATTGGAAGCAAAAGATCTTTCGCTGAACTTTTCTATGATTCCGCTCGGTTCCTGCACCATGAAACTGAATGCGACTACCGAAATGATTCCGATAACGTATGCTGAATTTGCGCATCTTCATCCTTTTGCGCCGCAGGAACAAGCCGAAGGATATAAGCAGATTTTCGATGAGCTTTCTCATGATTTAGAAGTTATCACCGGCTTCGACGGTGTTTCGCTTCAGCCGAACGCCGGCGCGCAGGGAGAATATGCGGGGCTGATGGTGATTCGAGAATATTTTAAACATCGCGGAGAAACAAAAAGAACGGTTGCGCTTATTCCTTCTTCCGCACACGGAACAAATCCTGCCAGCGCTGTTATGGCAGGAATGGAAGTTGTAGTGGTAAAGTGCGATGAAAACGGAAATATTGATGTAGCGGATTTAAAAGAAAAAGCAGAGCAGCACAAAGCAAATCTTGCCTGTTTAATGGTTACGTATCCTTCAACGCACGGCGTGTTTGAAGAATCAATAAAAGAGCTCTGCAGCATTGTTCACGCCAACGGCGGACAGGTGTATATGGACGGCGCCAACATGAATGCGCAGGTCGGTCTCACCAATCCGGCAATTATCGGCGCGGATGTCTGTCATTTAAATTTGCATAAAACATTTGCCATTCCGCACGGCGGCGGCGGACCGGGAATGGGACCGATTTGCGTAAAAGAGCATCTCGTTCCGTTTTTGCCGGGACATTCTGTTGTAAATATTGGTACGGAAAATTCAATGAGCGCTGTTTCTTCCGCTCCGTACGGAAGCGCCAATGTACTCTTAATTTCGTATCTCTATATAAAAATGATGGGCGCCGCCGGATTAACCGATGCAACGAAATACGCAATTTTAAATACGAACTACATGAAAGCTCGTTTAGAAAAAACTTTTGATATTCTCTACGTCGGCAAAAACGGACGTTGCGCGCATGAAATGATTGTTGATATGCGGAAATTTAAAACGACGGCAGGAATAGAAGTTGAAGATATTGCAAAACGATTAATGGATTACGGCTTTCATGCGCCGACTGTTTCGTTTCCTGTTGCCGGAACGTTAATGATTGAACCGACAGAAAGCGAATCGAAAGCAGAACTTGACCGCTTCTGCGATGCGTTGCTGCAAATTCGGAATGAGATTGCCGAAATTGAAGAAGGAAAATTTGATAAAACGGATAACGTGTTGAAAAATGCGCCGCACACTGCCGCTTCTGTTATTGCGGATAATTGGAACCATACGTACACGCGCGAGAAAGCGGCATTTCCGACGGCGTGGGTAAAAGCGAAAAAATTCTGGCCCAGCGTCGGAAGAATAAATAATACGCACGGCGATCGGAATTTAATTTGCACCTGCCCGCCGATAGAAGATTATCAATAAAAAATCGGAATATTGCACAGCGGAAAAATTTCTGCACAATTTTTTCATTTTTTTATGCTTAACACGGCGGAATCGTTCCTGAAAGATTTCGCTGTGTTAAGGAATTTCGTTTTCCTTTCTTACCGCTTCTCCGTATTTTTCTTCATCTATAGAACAGCAAATCCATAACCATCTGCGAGTCTTATTATGAATATTGTTATTCTCGACGGCTACTTAATTAATCCCGGTGACTTGAACTGGAAAGAAATTCATGCACTGGGAAATTGCACAGTGTACGACCGAACACATCCGCAGGAAGTTTTGGAGCGCGCGGCAGAGGCGGAAATTATTCTTACCAATAAAGTTGTGCTGAGAAAAGAGATGCTTCGTCAGCTTCCCAAATTACGGTACATCGGCGTGCTGGCAACCGGTTATAATATTATTGATGTTGATGCGGCAAAAGAACGCGGAATAATTGTAACAAATGTTCCGGCATACAGCACCATGTCCGTTGCGCAGACGGTATTTGCGCTTCTCTTGGAATTAACGCATCACACTGCTTCTCATTCCGAAGCGGTGCGCAGCGGAGAGTGGAGTGCCAGTATTGATTTTGCTTTTTGGAAATATCCCTTGGTGGAACTTGCCGGTA
>JACFMZ010000092.1:0-11725 GCA_019455105.1 Bacteroidota bacterium
TAATCAACCGGAGCGGCACCTCCTATTTTTTACACAAAGATACGGACGTTACCAAATGATTTCACTTCACGTAGTGAAAAGCATAAAAAGGAATTACCAACTGTTCCATTAGGTTTGTCAAAAGGATTTAAGAAAAAGCGTATTGATCATCGCCACCATGCGTTGGATGCTTTGGTAATTGCTTGTGCTACAAGAGACCACGTAAATTTATTGAGTAACCAACATGCCAAATCTGAAACAATACGGTATGATTTACAACGCAAGTTGAGAAAATTTGAAAAGGTAGAGTATGACGACAAAAAAACAGGAAAAAGGATCAAAAGAGATGTCCCCAAAGATTTTCTTAAACCATGGAATGACTTTACTGTTAACGCTAAAAACGAATTAGAAAAAATAGTCGTTAGTTTTAAACAAAACCTGCGCGTTATTAACAAGACAACAAACAAATACGAAAAGTTTGTGAATAAAAACGGCAAAAAAGTAAAAGAATTAGTTTCTCAAACTCAAGGTGATCGTTGGGCAATTCGCAAACAATTGCATAAAGATACTGTTTCCGGTGAAGTTCGATTGCCACGAATTAAAGTTCCTAATGGAAAGATTTTAACTGCTACAAGAAAATCCATTAATACTTCTTTTGACTTAAAAGCTATTGAATCAATTACAGATTTAGGAATACAAAAAATTCTTATACACTATCTTGAAAGCAAAGGTAATAATCCAGAACTGGCATTTTCGCCTGAGGGGTTGGAAGAAATGAATAAAAACATTGCACAATACAACGATGGAAAACCGCATCAACCTATTTATAAGGCAAGAATATTTGAAGTTGGGAGTAAGTTTCCGTTAGGTCAAACCGGAAATAAAAAATCAAAGTTGGTAGAAGCCGCAAAAGGAACTAATTTATTTTTTGCAATATATCAGGACGAAAGCGGAAAACGAAGTTTTGAAGCTATTCCATTAAACATGGTTATTGAGAGGCAAAAACAAGGTTTGACATCTGTTCCCGAAGTAAATGAAAATGGAAATAAAATTTTATTCCATTTGTCACCAAATGATTTAGTTTATATTCCAACAGAAGAAGAAAAAGAAAACATAAATCGTATAGATTTTAGAAACTTAAATAAAGAACAAGTTAAGCGAATTTATGTCGTGAACGATTTTTCTGGTAATACTTGCTATTTCACTCCAAATTATCTAGCAAAAAATATTGCCCCAAAAGAAATAGACTTAAATTTTAACTCTGAAAAAAATAAACTTTCTGGTTCATTCGATACAAAAACAGCAAGTTATGAAGGAAAACAAATTAAAGATATTTGCATTAGGCTTACTGTAAATAGATTGGGAAACGTTACAATGGCAAACAATAAATGCTAAAACGAACACTCTTTATCAGCAATCCTTGTTACATCAGCACGCGTTTTGAACAGCTTGTGCTGAAAAATAAAAAGACTGATGAAGAAAAGACTGTTCCGATAGAAGACCTCGGTTTTGTTGTATTTGAAAACGGAGAATGTACATTTTCGCTTCAGGCAATTTCCAAACTTAACGAGAATAATGTTGCTGCTATTTTTTGTAACGACAAACATCTGCCGACTTCCCTTCTGCTGAATCTTGACGCCAACGATATTCAATCTCAGCTCTTTTCTTATCAAATTAACGCTGCTGAACCGCTGAAAAAGCAGTTATGGCAGCAAACCATTAAAGCTAAAATTCTCAATCAGGCAGGCGTTCTTCAATCGCTCGGCATTGAAATTGAAACTTTAAAACGATGCGCAGCAAATATTAAAAGCGGCGATACTTCCAACGAAGAAGCAAAGGCAAGCCGGTATTACTGGAGCCGATTGTTTAACTATGAAAATCTTATTGTATCGTTAAGCCGATTCAATGTTGAACTGCTTGTCGGTTTTACTCGCAGCCGTTTCGGCGATCCACCGAATAATCTTTTCAATTATGGCTACGCAATTCTTCGAGCGGCAACTGCCCGCGCGCTTGCCGGTTCCGGACTGCTTCCGACTCTCGGTATTCATCACCACAATAAATACAATGCCTTTTGTTTAGCGGATGATATCATGGAGCCGTATCGCCCATTTGTAGATAAACTTGTGTATGAAATTATTAAAGAAGGAACCGATTATTCAACGCTGACAACACCAATAAAAAGCCGGCTGCTTGGTCTTTTAACGGTTGATGTGCAGATAAATAATTCAACGAGTCCGCTTATGGTCGGGCTTTCGCAGACAACGGCATCGCTGGCAGAATGTTTTAAGAAGAAGAGAAAGACTATTAAGTATCCGAGTTTTTAATATCCTAACAACACGCAAGAATGTCCTTTCGGGACCGAGCGAGTTCCGATGTTTTTTTATCGGACCAAGTGCCGAAGACATTCCTTCGGGATCGAAAAGCGTAAAGTCATGCTGAGCGAATGAGCGAAGCGAATGAGTCGAAGCATGAGTATTAATATCATTTGCCGAAGACTTTCCTTCGGGATCTAAAAGCGTAAAGTCATACTGAGCGAACGAAGTGAGTCGAAGTATAAACCCAGTCACTCTTCGACTCCTCCGACAAACAACGTCAGAGTCGCTCAGAGTGACTCAGTATGTTAATCGAATCACTTTCCAATGGCATCCCTTCGGAATCGAAAAGCGTAAAGTCATGCTGAGCGAATAAGCGAAGCGAATGAGTCGAAGCATGAGTATTAATACCACTTGCCGAAGACATTCCTTCGGAACTTCGACTCATAAAAAACATTCGCTCTCTACAAACCGCAGGCAGAGTGGCTTCTAAAAACAATTTATGCGTCTTAACGCTTACAGAATTATGTGGCTTTTTGTCTTCTTCGACCTTCCAACAACAACGGACATGGAAAAGAAAACCCATGCCCGGTTCCGGAAAGATTTAATGAAAGACGGTTTTACCATGATGCAGTATTCCGTGTACATTCGGCACTGCGCCAGCTTGGAAAGCTCCGAAGTACACATTAAACGGGTTCAGAGACTGATTCCGCAAAAAGGACACGTCAGTATTTTGAAAATTACCGATAAACAATACGGCGATATTGTAAATTTTTGGGGAAAGAGAACAACTCCTTTGCCTGATACACCTGCACAGTTAGAAATATTTTAAAAAATTTGCGCCGAAAAATTTGCCAAGGAAAAACATCTTGGACAAATTTTTCGGCGCTTTTTTCGATATTTATCTGCTTTAAGTTGTTGATAATTAGAAGATTACGAATCAACTAATATCGAAACTCTACCTTTGAAATCAAATCACAACCGAGTGTAGAATCGTTCACACTCACGCCTTAATATCGAAACTCTACCTTTGAAATCAAATCACAACGACGGAGCGCCGCGAGATTCATCTGCAATAAATATCGAAACTCTACCTTTGAAATCAAATCACAACCCATCGTCTCAGCAGTCTTTAACTGTCCCTAATATCGAAACTCTACCTTTGAAATCAAATCACAACACACTCCCTCTCTGTGAAGAAATTTACACGAATATCGAAACTCTACCTTTGAAATCAAATCACAACTTTGCTGTTTTGCCATAGTTCTGCCTTTAAAATATCGAAACTCTACCTTTGAAATCAAATCACAACGCAAGCACTACTGTATCTTTCGTCATTAGAAATATCGAAACTCTACCTTTGAAATCAAATCACAACTTTCAATCGTGCTTTTTCCTGCGCGATATGAATATCGAAACTCTACCTTTGAAATCAAATCACAACAGCATCGGAGAGCGGCTGCATCAGGTGCAGAATATCGAAACTCTACCTTTGAAATCAAATCACAACTGCGGTCGCTTCGACCGATTCGGCGACCGAAATATCGAAACTCTACCTTTGAAATCAAATCACAACAGAACCCGTTCCCTTGCACGCGCCGCATTTAATATCGAAACTCTACCTTTGAAATCAAATCACAACCGTATAACTTGCCGTGCTATCATAATCGGTAATATCGAAACTCTACCTTTGAAATCAAATCACAACTTGCTTGAAATCATAAGGAAAGTCGTTATTAATATCGAAACTCTACCTTTGAAATCAAATCACAACTTTCAGCATTTAGATATATACCGCACTTATAATATCGAAACTCTACCTTTGAAATCAAATCACAACTTATTTGTGATGCGGATATTTCCGGCGTTAATATCGAAACTCTACCTTTGAAATCAAATCACAACATGTCGAATTCACACTATTATCCATATCTGAATATCGAAACTCTACCTTTGAAATCAAATCACAACGAAAGCCGGCGCGGACGCGGAAGCGCAAACAATATCGAAACTCTACCTTTGAAATCAAATCACAACGCGTTGGGCTTGCGCGTCTTTTAATCGCGCAATATCGAAACTCTACCTTTGAAATCAAATCACAACAGCAGTTGGGTTATAGAATTGGCTATTAAGAATATCGAAACTCTACCTTTGAAATCAAATCACAACACGTTTCCTTTTCCTTCGCACGTCATACATAATATCGAAACTCTACCTTTGAAATCAAATCACAACCGTCATCGGTTGGATAATTAATTGTGTATAAATATCGAAACTCTACCTTTGAAATCAAATCACAACACAAGCACTCCTATTCGTGTATTTCCTTCGAATATCGAAACTCTACCTTTGAAATCAAATCACAACGAAAACGTCGGCTTCAAAGACGTAACAATTAATATCGAAACTCTACCTTTGAAATCAAATCACAACATGAGGACTGCTTAATTACTATGAGCCGAAAATATCGAAACTCTACCTTTGAAATCAAATCACAACCGCAACGCGCGCGCGATGGAATCGGACACGAATATCGAAACTCTACCTTTGAAATCAAATCACAACCAAGTTCATCGTTCCAATATTTCAAATAATAATATCGAAACTCTACCTTTGAAATCAAATCACAACGCAACGGCTAAAACTATTCCGTTGCTGTATAATATCGAAACTCTACCTTTGAAATCAAATCACAACGTTTCGTTTTCTGCATATCTTTCATATCCAACAGAACAAAACTCCTCCTTCTTTTTTCTGCCGGCAATTTATATTACGGCAGATTTTTCTTACATTATGCAGGGTCAATTACTATTCATTTCTCAACAAGAGCGAGAGCGGAGTTTGTCCTTTCGTCAGCGAGTTACATTCATTATCGGTATTTTTGTTGTTTCAGCGCTGCTGATTTCGTGGTTTATTCTTCGTCCGTATTACGAAAACCGCGTTATTGAAGAGCGCATTACGGTTATGGAACAATATCAATATTATACCACTGCATCCTTTGACCGCCAGTTTGAGGTGTGGACGAATATTGCGCAGTATCTTGCCTGGGTTGGAACAAATAATCCGCAGGAAATTTCTGTTGTAATGCGTCATTTAATCGGGCTTCGTTCGGATGTCCGGCAGTTTGTTCTTACCTCGTCAACTTCCGCCGGTGATTATCTATTAACCAGTTCGTTAACTCCGTCGTTTTCGTACACTCCTGCCGATTCGGAATGGTATCCTATGAAATCCGATCTGCAGACGGCGGTTCACTTGAGTAAAGACAGTATCGGCGGAGAAATTATTTTCGGCGTGCGCAAAAATTTTACGGCGGGAAACGATACGTTCATCGTAACGGTCTATGCAAACTGCAATCCGTTGTTTAACAGACTGCGGTTTGTGCCGGTCGGCGATCACTATATCAGCGGAATCTTTCACGAGCAGAATACAATTTATTCCTACAGTATGGGCGCAATTATTGCGCCGGCGTTTTCCACGCAGAATATTTCGGCATTAAAAAAAGAAGTCATCAACAATCAAACATGGAATATTATTACGGCGGAATTCTCTTCCATACCGTTTACCTTTATTGCCGCCTTTCCGCAGGAAGCAATTCTCGCGCCAGTGCAGCAATTATTTATTTACTCTGTCTATTTTATTCTCGGACTTTCGATTATTGTTATCATTCTCGGCGCGCTTTTTTCCCGCCAATTGACAAAACCGGTGTATCAATTAGTGAGCGATGTGGAACGGCTCCGTTCGCTGGATTTTTCGCATCCGATTTCGCCGCTGGCGCTTCCGGAGCTTTCCCGTATCGGCACAACCATTGAATCAATGCGCACAGCTCTGGAACGGTATCAGAAATTAAATGTAGAAAAAATAATTTTTGAAGAGTGGAAAAATAAAATCTTCATGTCGCACAGTGAAGATTTAATCTGTCTTACCGATGCCGAATTTAAATTTTCTTTTATGAACGATCGGTTCGAGCGGCTGAAAAATCTTCTGGCACATCACGCTCCGTTTGAAACAAAAGAAGATTTCATGCGGCATCCGTTGATAAAATATTCAAAGCAGACTCTGCGCCGCGAAGATTCCGGCGCTTTTAATATTTCCTACGCACAAATGGAATTGAAAATACGCACGAGTAATGAAGAGAAAGAATTTTACCGTCTGCAGGATGTTACCATTCAGCGAAAAGAAGAAAATCTCGGCTCGCTTCTTATTCTCCATGATTTAACGAACGAGCGGATGATTGACGCCATGAAAACGGAAATGATGAATTTTATTGTTCATGAACTCCGCAATCCGCTTAACAGCGTAATGGGTTTTGCCACGCTGATGATCGATGATCCGGAGATGAGTGTTGAAGAGCGGTCCGAGTTTCTTCATATTATAGAGCAGAGCAGCAAAACCATGAACACGCTGGTCAACCGGTTTCTCGATGTTCAGCGCTTGGAATCGCATTCGGTTGAGTATCCGAAAGATAAAGTGGATCTTTCGGCAATTGCGCGGGCAGTCTGCAACTCGCAAAAGCCGCAGCTGCTGGCAAAAAATTTATCTTTAAATTTTACCGTTGAATCGGAGCTTCCGAGAACCGTTGCAGCGCCGGATTTACTGCGCGAAGCCTTTCTGAATCTTGTTTCCAATGCCATTAAATACGGAGACGAAAACCGCACCATTGATGTTGTTATGAAACAGAGCGCCGGCAGCATTCTTTTTATTATTACGGATTACGGCTACGGTATTTCTGCCGAAGATCAGAAAAAATTATTTTCAAAATTTTACCGGGTCAGTTCAAACAAAAAAGTACAGAACCAGCTTGGCACCGGATTAGGATTAGCGCACGTGAAAGAAGTAATGAACTATCATCACGGCACTGTTACGCTGGAATCAAACAACGAAATCGGCTGCCGATTTACATTAACCATTCCAATCGTTCACGAATGAAATACCTTTTTACTTTTCTTCTGCTGTTGCTGCAGCTCGCTGCTGCGCAAAAAAAAGAAATAACATTTTCTGCCGGTGCGCTTTATGCCGTTTCTAAAAACTTTACCGGCGATTCAACGGCATGGCCGCTGGTTGTGGCATTGGCACAGCGCAATGTTGAAACTAACAGTTTTACGCTCTCTCCCAACGCCGTGCGGCAGTTAAAAGAGTTTGCGCCGCTTCATAAAAGCGTGCGGGAAGGAAATGAATATTTCCATAAACTTCTCAAAGCCGGCGCGCGCGTTTTTGCGCCTGAAAAACTTGCCGAAGCTGCAGCGCTGAGTTCGGAATATGAAGCGGGCATACAGCAGGGAAATCTCGTTTCACTTTCACGCGCCGGCAGGCAGTATAAAAAAGTGCTTAACGCCATTGCCGATGAAATTAAGAAAAAACGGAACGAAGATATTGACGCGCTGATTGCCGAAAAAAACGGCGTTGTGGATAAACGAAAAGGTTTTCTCGGGCAATGGAAACCGGCGGTAAAAGGAGATATGCTTACCCAATCGGACGGCGTAAAGACCGGCAGAGAAAGTTTTGCCCAGCTTGCTTTTACCGACGGCTGCGAAGTGATGATTGACCCAAATTCCACCGTAGTTATCCGCGAATCAAAAATGGATAAACTCGACCAGACTGTGGTGCGATCCGTGGCGCTGGAAAAAGGAGCGCTGCTGGCAAAGCTGACAGAAAACGCAAAAGAACGAAGCAGTTTTACTTTTCAAGCGGGAACATCGGAATCTCAGGTGAAATCCGGAAAATTTTGGGCAAGCGCCATTGAAGAACGGCGCGTTAAACTTTCCAATTACGACGGAACAATTAATGTTACGGCAAATAAACAGAACGTGCGGCTGGCGCAAAACGAAGGAACCATTGTGGAAAAAGGAAAAGCGCCGCTGCCGCCGGTTACGCTGCTAAGCCCGCCGCAGTTAGCATGGAACGGCATTGATTCCGTAATTTATAATTCATCATTTACTTTTCAATGGAACACCGTTGCGCACAGCACCGCCTATACCGTAGAACTGTGCAAAGAACGGGAATTTAAAACGACAATACAAAGTTATACAACTGCCAAAACAGAACTTGAAGTCACTTCCATTGATCTTGGAAATACTTTTGTCCGCCTGGTGGCAGTGGATAAGTTCGGCTTACGCGGCATTGAAAGCTCCGTTTATCGTCTCATTCGCGCAGAAGATAACATTCCCCCGCCGATTTATGTGGACGGCTGGGAAACCGACCGCCGGTATTCTGCGCTTTCATCGCTCGCCATTACCGGCAGCACGGAAGCAGATGCAAAATTTGTTGTTAATGATCAGCCGATAAAATTAGGAAAAGAGGGGGCGTTTTCTTTTACAACATCCGTGGAACAGAAAGAAAAACAGCTTATATTAAAAGCGACCGATCGCTCCGGCAATACGCGTGAGCGGATTCTTTCTCTTGTTGCCGTTGATACAAACAGAGTGAAAGCCGTTGAATGGAACTGCCCTGTAAAAGAAAATATTCTTTCGCCGAAAAACGACGAAATAACCGCGCGCGGAACGGCGTATCCGTTAATGAAAATCATCGTACATCACGGAACGCAGTCCACCGAAGTGCAGACCGATTCGCAGGGCAATTGGGCGGTTTCCGTACAACGAATCAGCGGTGCGGCGCTGGAAATAATATTCGAGTCAATAGCGGACCATGTTGTTGTTCTTAAGAAAATTTATCAGGTTTATTAAATGAGAAAAATCATTCTATCGCTTTTTTTCTTTGTTGTTATTGCGGTAACGGTACAGGCGCAGGAAGTCTTTCTTTCTGTCTCCGGAAAAAATGCCAATCCGAAAATTACCGGCGACGAACTTCATCAATATGACTATTGGATAAAACCCGAAACGCAGGCATCGAATGCAATGCTGCAAATTTTTGATGCGTCGTTAGGAGGCATTGCCGATTTTATTATTGATAAACCGGAAACACAAACGGTGTTTGAACTGTATCCGTTCGATGCATTATACACACTCAAAGGAAATTCCGTAACCGCCGTTACGCCGAGAATCCGTCCGGTATCATCAATCACCGTAACCAATGAAGTGCAGTATATCAATCGCTGGATTCCGTTCTTTCCGCTGGATGCGTCAAAGAACAACGGATGGATACTCCGTGTGCGCGCCGTAAACGGCGACGACGTAAATTCGTTTCAACTTTTAGCTTCCGATTCCGGTTCCGCTGTTACTGAACGCCGTGATTGGAAAATTATTGCCGTTGATTTATCCGTTTGCCTGTTTCGCATTTCGTTAACCTCCGAAGCGCAGTTTCGTCCGTACTTACCGGAAAAAGATACGCTCATAAATTTCAAACCACTGGGCGAAGAAAAATCACTTATCGGCATTCGTGATTTGTACGGAGAATATTTTCCCTTACCGATGAAAAAAAATAATTACCTTCCGGTATTGGAAAACGGAATGGCAAACGCGTGGTGTGTCGCTATACAAGGCTCGCCGGATGGAATCAATAATTTAGTTCTGCGCGGAACATCATCGCCGGTACTGTGGGAATATAAACCGGTCATTGTTCGCCAGCCGCAAAAGCCGGAATTGCTGGTGCGCCAGGTTCCGGGAAGCGACTGTTCTTCGGTAAAATTTATTTTAAACGTACAATCGCGGAAACTATTATTCGGCAATCAGCCGAAATGGAGTTTCGGAAAAACAATTCTTGAGCATGATTCCGCGGCAATAAATTTTGAGAAGCCGGGAAATTATTCCGTGTCGTTATTCTTTCCTACCCGCGGCGCGTTCTTTCCCAGCTATTGGGTAGAAAAAATTCCGGTGCGCATCAACGCTCCTCCAAAAGCGGTTATTACTACCGATAAATATCTTGCCGCTCCCGGAGAAATTGTTTCTCTTTCGGCGCAGCAATCGTTCGATCCGGAGCGGGCGCCGCTGAAATATTCCTGGTTTGTCAACGGCGAATTTCGAAGCGATGAATCTTCGTTAACGCTCTCCAGCCTTCTGCCGACAACCTATTCCGTGCGTCTTGTGGTGAATGATGAAGCGGTAAACTCATCATGCACCGAAGATGAAGCGACGGTAAAAATCCGCATTAACGCGCAGCCGTACGCCGATATTCATTTTCGGAAAATATTCGGCAGAGCAACGCCGGTACAGTTTTCCGTGAAGGATATTGTGGATAACGACGGCGACACACTATACTACACCTGGAACGGAAGCGGAATTATCGGCACGAAGAAAGGAACTGCCATAACCGTGCAGCAGGATAAAGCAGGAAATTATACGCTTTCAGTTACCGCTTCCGATAATACCAAGACAACAAATGAAAGTTACACCACTTCCGTTTCTTACCGCGTGAATGCCGAACCCAAGCCGGAGTTTTCACTTCCTCGTCAGGCGGCGCCGGGCGATACCGTTGAAGTGATTTCTAAAACAACGGATGAAGATAATTCTTCGCTGAGTTATATGTGGAACACAAGCAACGGACATTCTCTTACCGGCGAGCGTGCAAAAATTTTTTTTGATTCTCCCGGCGATTATTCCGTTACCTTAACTGCCGATGACGGCGAAGGAGTAGAAAATTCCGTTCAAAGTATTACGAAAACTATTCATATCAACACACCGCCGGTTCCCGTTATTACCGCGGAATCACGTTCAACGGCTGCACAGCAAAAATTTTCCGCAGAAAAAACGACCGATGCCGATAATGAGAGTCTTGTTTACTTGTGGGATTTCGGCGACGGCACAACGGCAATCGGCAAGTCTCAAATTCACGTGTACCAAAAAAGCGGAACATATATAATCACATTAACGGTTGATGACCGCCAGCATCAAACCAACAGCGTACAAGTAGCGCTTCATAAATTAGTTATTAATAAATATCCTGTTGCAGAATTTTCTCTGCCGAAAATGTGGGAACCGGAAACGCCGATCGCGGTAAACGGCGGAAAAAGTTACGACGAAGATGGAAAAATTTCCGAATACACATGGCTCATTAACGGAAAAGCTGTCGGCAGCGGCGTTGAAGATTCGCTGATCTTCAGCGAGCCGGGCGATTATGCCGTAGCGCTTCGGGTAAAAGATAATTCCGGATTTGATGATGCCGTGGCAATACAATCAATACCCATTCATATTAATTATCCGCCGGCGGTACTATGGAAAATGATTCCGGAAGTCGCCGAACCGAATGTTCCGGTAATGTTCGACGCTTCATCTTCATCCGATGTTGAAACAAAAATATTGAAAAAAGTGTACTGGAAATTTTCTGACGGTACAAACGCCGAAGGAATAAAAGTTCAAAAAACGTTTGCGAAAGCGGGAATCATTACCGTGCAGGTTTCCGTTGATGATGAGTCCGGTTTTTCAAATTCCGTGCAGAGAGCGGAAGGTTCCGTTCTTGTGAACTCCTCGCCGATTATTGTTACAAAAACTCTTATTCGCACAAACTCGCGCCGCATTCTTCTCGATGCATCGCAGAGTTATGAT
>JACFMZ010000092.1:11735-12254 GCA_019455105.1 Bacteroidota bacterium
ATAAACAGGCAATCAATTTTGAATGGCTTCTGCCGGACGGAAGCAAAGTGAATAAAGCAGTCTTCACCTGGGATGCCCCTGCCGGCGGAGTGCATTTTATTTCTCTCACTGCCGATGACGGGCAGGGAAAGAAAAATTCCAAAACGCGGGAGACCATTAAAATTCTCGTTAACCGCCCGCCGATTGCGGTTGTTGATTCGCTGATTTATTCCTGCACCGGACAGACAATTTTATTCAACGGCTCGCTCTCTTCCGATCCGGACGGCGATGCAATTTCTACCAAATGGGATTTCGGCGACGGAAAAACTTCCACCGAAACAAATCCGGCGCACAGTTATTCTTCGCCGGGATATTACACCGTTACGCTGCTTCTCGACGACGGCTTTGCCGACCATCCGACAACGGCAACTATTCCCGTTATTGTTGAAGGCTCTCCCTTTGCCGTGCAGACTTTTTCCGATACCACTGTCTGCGTAAACATTCCGGTAAATTTTAACGGAACGTTAAGCGTAGATCCTA
>JACFMZ010000181.1 GCA_019455105.1 Bacteroidota bacterium
AGCAAGTTTTCGATAATCTTGAAAAATACCGAAAAGAAGGAACGCTGATAACTTCGAATACTTCAGGAATCCCGATTCATTTAATGAGCGAAGGTCGAAGCGAAGATTTTCAGAAACACTTCTGCGGAACGCACTTCTTTAATCCGCCGCGCTATCTGAAATTATTCGAAATCATTCCCGGACCAAAAACATCATCAGAAGTATTGGATTTCTTGAATGATTACGGCGATCGTTTCCTCGGAAAAACGACGATTATTGCGAAAGACACACCTGCTTTTATCGGAAACCGAATTGGAATTTATGGAATTCAGTCCCTATTCCACCAAATAAAGGAAATGGGATTAACGGTTGAAGAAGTCGATAAACTAACAGGTCCCGTTATTGGTCGCCCGAAATCTGCTACTTTCAGAACCGTTGACGTTGTCGGATTAGATACTCTTGTTTTGGTCGCAAAAGGAATTTATGAAAATGTTCCCGAAGATGAAGAACACGGGATTTTTCAGATTCCCGGCTTTATTGATACGATGATGGCCAATAAATGGTTGGGAAGCAAAAGCGGTCAAGGATTTTATAAAAAGGTAAAAGACGAAAAGGGAAATAGTGAGATTCTGACCCTCGATCTAGACACCTTAGAATACAGAAAAAACAAGAAAGCCAATTTCGCAACTTTAGAACAAACCAAATCGATTTCCGATTTAAAAGAGCGCTTCCCGGTTCTGATTAGCGGAAAAGACAAAGCCGGAGAATTCTACAGAAAGAATTTCGGAGCGATGTTCGCTTACGTTTCAAAACGGATTCCCGAAATCGCGGATGAACTTTATAAGATAGACGACGCCATGAAAGCCGGATTCGGTTGGCAAATGGGACCTTTTGAAATATGGGATGCTATCGGACTTGAAAAAGGAATTGAACTCATCAAACAAGCCGGGAAAGAACCTGCGGAATGGGTAAAAGATATGTCAGCAAACGGGGTGAAATCGTTCTATGAAGTGCGAGACGGAAACACCTATTATTTCGCTCCCCCTCTCGGGATGCCTGCCGGAAAAGAAGGGTTATTTATCAAAAAACCCGGACAAGATTCGCTTATCATCCTCGACAACATCCGGAAATCATCAGCTGTATTTCAAAACAGCGGTGTAGTGCTGGAAGACCTCGGTGATGGTATTTTAAACTTGGAATTCCGTTCTAAAATGAATTCGATAGGCGGCGATGTTCTTGCGGGCGTTAACAAAGCCATTGAAATTGCCGAAAAAGATTTCGACGGACTCGTCATTGCCAATCAAGGACAGAACTTCTCTGTGGGGGCCAATATCGGAATGATTTTTATGATGGCTGTAGAGCAGGAATATGACGAATTGAATATGGCGGTAAAATATTTCCAGGATACCAGCATGCGAATCCGCTACTCC
>JACFMZ010000093.1 GCA_019455105.1 Bacteroidota bacterium
ACTGGTAGCGTGAATAACCTCCAAATATTTTACACAACAAATAAGACTTGACCATCATCTCATTATTGGGTTTATACTTTTTACCGTCATTTATATTTCTGTTGCCTCTATTATCTTAAACGGAGAGTGGATAGAGAATAGGCAGCGTTGGATATGAGTTTATTGCAGCCGACGATTATAAGACTAATTGTAAATTATTGTGTGAATGTATATATTGTAGCATGAACAACGTATGGAAAATCGAAAATGAATGGCTTGAGTGGTACCGTTTAACCCCTCAAGAGCGGTGGCATGCGAACCAAGAATTATGGCAATTCTATCTGTCGTCTGGAGGATCCCTCGATTCAGAACCCGATTCACAAAGTCCTTTCGACTCTCTCTATTTAGAGAGAGGAAAAGCGCTCACATTCTTTTTATGCTCAACCGTAACTGGAAAATAGTTTTTATTTTTGTCTCTCAATTGTTTGATATTCTTGCCATTTGGATGACAGGAGCGATAATATTTACGCTCAAGTGGGGAGCGGTTGTTACCTATATTACTCCGGATCATCATCTCATTATTGGGTTTATACTTTTTACCGTCATTTATATTTCCGTTGCTTCTATGTTGGGGCTGTATCGCGGTTCGTTCCATTTAAGTCTGCGCTTACAGTATTTAATTATGGCGAGAGCGTTTGTTCTCAGCACGCTCATAGCGCTGGCGTTGAATAGTTTCAGCCAGACCTTTATTGGCAAGCGCTCGGTTATTTCGTTTGTTATTCTGCTTCCACCGATACTTTTTTTAGGAAGATTATTGCTTCGGCAGTTTAATTTCCTTTGCCAGAAAATAGGTTATGGTATTCATAATGCGCTTATCGTTGGGACACAAAAAGATGCATTAAAAATTTATCAGCGTTTTGAAAAATTTCCCGATCTGGGGTATAGAATAAAAGGCTTTGTGGTTCCTTCCGTTGAAGATGCAAAATCAATAATTCCTTTATACACAATTGATAAGTTGGAGGAAATCATTAAAGAAAAACAGATCGATAGAATATTTTTCCCAATGCGGAATCTCTCTCTCAATGGTTTTTCTGACTTTTTCAGCAAAGATTTTACTAAAGGGGTAAAGTTGAAAATTCTTTCTCCGCAGGCAGAGGAGCTTTTAAAAGTCTCCAGAATTTATGATATCGCCGGTGTTACGCTCAGCAGTCCTCCGCGTACTCATCTAAATATGATGAAAAACAGTCTGAAAAGAATTTTCGATTTCTTCGGTGCACTTTGTATAATTCTCTTATTATCTCCGTTGTTTGTTGTAACAATGCTCGCTATTTATTTCGAATCAAAAGGTCCGATCTTTTTTCTCCAAAAACGCTCTGCCATAAAAGGTGGGAAAGAATTTTATTTTATAAAATTCAGAAGTATGGTCGTGAATGCGGAAGAGTTAAAAGCGAAATTAGAAGCAAATAATGAATCGGACGGCGCATTGTTTAAAATGAAAAAAGATCCGCGCGTAACAAAAGTCGGAAAAATTATCCGAAAACTGAGTATTGATGAACTGCCCCAGCTTTTTAATGTGCTGAAAGGAGATATGAGCCTTGTCGGTCCCCGTCCTCTTCCCAACAGCGATTTTGAAAAGGCAAAGGAGAGTGACGAGTTT
Source organism: Bacteroidota bacterium (assembly GCA_019455105.1). GTDB lineage: Bacteria > Bacteroidota > Ignavibacteria > UBA10030 > UBA8401 > JACFMZ01. Next base: position 1,637 of record JACFMZ010000093.1, read on the forward strand.
TGGGAAGCGGTAAAAGACCGTGCTTTGGTGAAGCCGGGAATGACCGGTCTGTGGCAGGTATCGGGGAGAAGTGAAATTAAATTTAAAGAGATGCTTTTATTGGATTTATATTATATCGAGAACCATTCGCTGATGTTTGATCTTCAAATATTATTCGATACAATTCCTGTAGTGTTGTTCGGAAGAGGAGCGTATTAAAAAATAAAATTGAAGGGTAAAACAGAGAAGTAGTTATCTGGACTATCCGCCGGAACCGAATCGAGAGCGCCGCATAATATCAGCAAGAATATAATTGTCCATTAGTAATTGTTTACTGTTCATCACTAACTAACGACGGTCTTTTGCTATGAAACAGCTTCAACGATATCTCTTACTTCAGGTTCTTTTTTCTATCCCTCTTTTCTCACAGGAAATTTCCAATGTATATCTCAATCAGGCGTTAAATGTCTCCGTTGAATCGGAACAGATGCAGCTGTTGGATCAGCTTTCTCTTGAAACGGGAATTGTTTTTCCGATTAATGCCAGACCGATAACCCAGCGCGAATGGTATTCATACGTCTTCCCGCTTCTTGCCGAAAAGTCAATTTCTATCAGTAAAAACCTTCGTGAGAAGCTGGCTGCCTATAAACCGAATTTCCGGTTTCGTGAAAAATGGTATATAGAATCGTATGGTCGAATTGGATTTGAGACAGTCTTCCGTGAAAATCAGAATCTTGAGTATCTTACCCGCTATGAAGAGCGGACGCCGTTAGCCAGAATTTCATTTCAAGCTTCACGCGATACTGCTTTTGGTTTCGCTGTTCAATTGCGTCTGCAAAATACCTGGCCCGTGTATCTGCATACCAATTATCAAACAAATCTTCCGCGCGATATTCGGGATGATTTGGATTATAAAATTTTTCATAAAGCCTATTTTAGTTACCAGACAAATAAAATAACGTTTCAATTCGGCAGGGATAATTTACGCTGGGGAACAGGGGAAAGAGCATCAACATTTCTTTCAAATAATGCACCGTATTTTGATTTCATAAAATTTGTGTTATGGTTTACAAAGGTGAAGTTTTCAACGGCGTATGTGAGCTTAGTAGATTATGAACCTGCCGGCGGTATTCGGGATCCTGCAAAAGTTGCACTGTTTGATAAACCGGAGCGGAATATGATACTTCAGCGTGTAGAGTGGAATTTTCTGCCGCAAGTCAGTGCGGGATTTTCTTATATGAAAATCATTTTCGGCCGCTCTCCGAAGCTTGATGATATTAATCCCTTTATCTTTCAGCATAATCTCTTTAAAGATTATCAGAACAGTCTTATGTCGGCGGATGTTGTGTGGGGAGTCGTTCCCGGAGTACAACTCTACGGAGAAATTACTTCGGATGATATTCGCTCCAGTTCGGATACCAGGTATGATGATGTTAATGCGCCGACAACAATTGCCTATCAGGCGGGGGTAAAAGGATATACGCGGGGCTGGAAAGGTGTTGTTGAATATGTGTATCTCCCTCCGCTAATGTATAATTTTCTTTTTAAGGAAGGGCGCGCTGTAGATTACGACGGAAGTGATTATAAAGGAACCCCCGGAAGAGATGTGCTTACCAGAGCGCTCGGACATTGGCTGCCGGTTGATTCTAAGAATATTTATTTTTCTTTGGAAAAAGAGTTATCATATTTTCTAAAAGTCAAAAGTATTATTGAACGGAGAAGAAAAGGGGAAAGAACAATATCTTCACCGTATCCGCAGACTTCTTTAACAATCTCCGGAACGCCGACCGGTATTGTGCAACAGACCGATATTGCCGGAATCGGCGGACAATATCTTTCTGCTTCTTTTGATCTTCGTTCCATGTTATATTATTATCGAATTGAAAATTACCGGAACATTACAGAACAAAATAAAAAAGGAATGGAACTTCAAGCTTCAATTGGGTATCGCATTTTTTAATTGTTGAAAAATTTAATCTTCTCTTCTTTTCTACTTGTATTACCTGTCATACAATTCTGCCAATTTTTAAATTTGTAAAGTAATCTTGTCTTAACTTCCTGACAGTAATTCATTCTAAATTATTGTTAGTGTTGAAATTCATCCATATTTGTGCATTTTTCCTTTGGCACGCTGATTGAAATAATACTATGCAAACAGTTCATAAAGAAATCATCATTCAATCAGATAGGAGAAAAAAATCATGGTAGTACGAATTCATAATCCCATTTCACTCTTTAATGAGTTTGAAAATCTTCTTGCCGGATTTCCAACCGCAAAAACGGCAGAAAGAAAGCCTCAGTTTAAAGCTTCAATAAAAGAAACCAATGAAGCAATTGTCGTGAATGTTGAACTTCCCGGAATAAAAAAGGAAGAAGTAAAAGTAACGTTCGATAACGATGTGCTGACTATTTCGGCAGAGAGAAAACGTCCTGAATTGAAAGAGAACGAACAGTGGCTGCGTAATGAAATTTTATACGGAACATTTGAACGTTCAATCAATATTTCGCTTCCTGTGAACAGCGAAAAAATTTTCGCTTCACACGAAAATGGAATTCTGCATATTGTTCTTCCGAAAGCCGAAGAAGCAAAAGCCAAACAAATTGTTATTCGATAAGAAAATGGAGATGAGATAATGACAAACGAAATTTCAAAATCAACCTTTACCATAGTTCCGGCTGTGGATATTGTTGAAACGCCTCATACCTATGTGGTTAAACTTGATATCCCCGGCGCGCAGAAAGAAAAAATTTCCGCAGCCATTGAAAATAATATTTTAAATGTCTCGGCAGTTGTTGAACGGTTTAACGATGATCAGGAAAGCGATACGGTAAAAGAATATAAGCGGGAATTTTCATTGGCAAACGATGTAGATGTTTCAACGGTTGATGCCGAGTATGAAAACGGCGTTCTTCAAATTACTTTGAAGAAAAAAGAGCAGTACTTGCCGAAACAGATCAATATTAACTAACTGACGATACGCACACAGTCATGCAAAACGAGGCACAACATTATTTAATCAGGTCATCCTTCGACTCGTGAAAAACACTCGCTCTGGATGGGTATCATCAACTCATCCTTAACAGCAAAGGATTCGCTCAGAGTGAGTATAATTTGTTGTGTCGAGTCGAAACATTCTTGGCTTTTGCGTAATATGAATTAACTAACATAATTTTTATGGAAGGAGGAAACATTATGTCACTTATCAGAAGAAATCCTGCACACGAAATGACGAAATGGGGTCATGAGTTTCCCGCATTTCGAGGATTTGAATCGCTTCGGCGCGATATGAACAGAATGTTTGACGAATTTTTTAGAGGAGACATTTCTGTTGAGGAATCATTCTTTAACCGCGATTGGTTGCCGGCAGTGGATATTGCAGAAAATAATAATGAATACATTATAAAAGCAGAATTGCCCGGTTTACAAAAAGATGATGTAAAAATCTCCATTGAAAATAATATTCTAACCATCCGCGGCGAGCGAAAGAATGAGCAGGAGAAAAAAGAAACAAATTATCATCGAATTGAACGAAGCTACGGAATGTTTGAACGGTCATTTGCCGTTCCCGGAACGGTGAAGACCAGCGAGATTGATGCGCAGTTTAAAGACGGCATTCTCACCTTAACGCTTCCGAAAGCTGAGGAAACAAAACCGAAGATGATTGATGTAAAAGTGAAATAAAGGCTGTTCACTAAACAGAAAAGGGAGTTTATAAAACTCCCTTTTTTATTTCTTTTGTATTATTTGGCAAAAAAAAATTAATAGATTACTATCAATGAAGGAGGGCTGACAATGAAAACCATAGAAATCAAACGAGTGTATGATACACCGAGTTCCCACGACGGATTCAGAATCTTAATCGACCGGTTATGGCCCAGAGGACTGACAAAAGAAAAAGCAAAAGTAGATCTCTGGCTGAAATCAATAGGTCCTTCAGCCGAACTTCGCGAATGGTTCAATCACGATCCGGAAAAATGGAAAGAATTTAAAAAAAGATATTTTGCTGAGCTACGTACAAATACAGAAGCAATTGCCGAGATATTGAAGTACATAAAAAAAGAAAATGTAACGTTTTTGTTCGCCTCAAAAGAGCAGCGCTACAATAATGCCGTTGCGTTAAAAGAATTTATCGAGAAGATGAAAAAGTAGAAAGAGGCAGTATTATTTCTTTCCAAAAAAGAAAAGAAGCGGACGCCAAACACGATGAGACCATGACTGCTCGTTATGAACGGCATTTTCATCGAGAAAGTATTCTAAATCTGTCCCTTTTTTAAATCCTTTTTTCTCTAAGAGAGAAATCATTTCTTTAAATCCGGGCAACAGTTCTTTTTCCTTTCCGCCGCAGTCAAGGTATAATTGCAAATTATTGTTTGAAAGATTTTTATCCCGAAACTCGCGGATAGTTTTTTCATTGTCGAACCAAAACGAAGGAGACATTGCGCCTGCCTTTGAAAACAGATCAGGATACCACTGCGCCGCAAGGAAAGAAATTAATCCTCCCATCGAAGATCCCATAATTGCTGTATTTTTTCTCTCCGGTTTTGTCCGGTATGTTGAGTCGATCAACGGTTTTACGGTATGAACAATAAATCCGGCATACGCTCTTCCAAGTTCGGAATCGGAATATTCAGGAATTCTATCCGGCGAGTTATAAATACCGACAACAATAATTTCTTCCATTTCTTTTGCTGTTACCAAACTATCAATCACTTCATCAATACGCCAATCGAATCCTGCAAAGGAAGTGTTTGGGTCGAACAAGTTTTGCCCGTCGTGCATATAGAGCACGGGATAATGTTTTTGCGGAAATTTTTCATACGACGCGGGAAGCCGAACGATTATGTCGTGTGCATAACGCAATCCGCTGTCGGAAAGCTGCCGGTGGAATTTTATTATACCGGTAATTTCATTTTTTTGTTCAGGTTGTTTTACGCTGTCTGCCCACATAATCGGATTTAAAAATATTGTCGTATCATGCTCAACCTTAAGAATGATATTTTGCGGAATCTTGCCGTGCTGATAGATGGCTTCCGTATTCCAGCTTCCCCTGGTAATTTTAAATTCGAGATGGGATAAAAGCGGAACGGTGGTTTCAAATTTCCAGGTTGTGGCATTAACTCGGCGGAGAGAAATTTTATCCGGAGACCAATTGCCTAATTGCAGTATATTGCCGGTAATAAAAACCTTTTCATTCTCAGGCAGGGGAGCGGAATGCACAATAATTTTCACTTTTGCGGTTTGTGCCAAAACAAAAGAAGAAAGAGTAAGTAAAAAAAAGAAAGATATTCTTAATATCATTGCGGGTTAGTACACCCGTCGGGATTTGAACCCGAAACCTTTGGCTTCGGAGGCCAACGCTCTATCCAGTTGAGCTACGGGTGCTTATGAATAATTAATTTCTATTGATAGCAAAACCCCTTTGGGGTTGAGCTACGGGTGCGTATGAATATTTAGTTACTTTTTATAGCGAAACCCCTTTGGGGTTGAGCTACGAAAACGGTTGAAATTTCTAACGTAATAATGAAAAATTGTTTACTTCCACAAAATAAAATATTCAATTTTCTTTTACCAAAATACAGAAAGTCAGTTGTGATTGCAAGAAATCGAAAAAAATAAAATAAATAATTTTTATATTGCAATTGAAATTAGTCAATTTTAATGCCGAATTATTTGATATAAAGGTATTACAGTTTTATATTCTACTAATTGAAAATTGAAATCGTGTTTTAATACTTAAACATGATGAAAGGAGTATAATGGCTGCACGAAAAAAATCAGAAGAAAAAGAGGTAAAAGCCCCTTTATCCACACGTAAGAGCAGCGCTCTAACGGTAAAAAGCGTCATCGAAGAAAAACTTAAAGAGTTCGGTCTTGTTCTGCGGGATGAATTTGAGCGTCAGGTTTTTCTTGCAAATTCTGAACTGCGGACCTATATCGTAGAAGAACGGCGCGAAAGCCGGCGATGGAGAAAAATCGTTCTTGCTCTTCTTGCAGTTGTCGGAATGTTAATCATTCTCAATATCTATTTAATGCTGCACACAACCGAATCCAGCGTGAAGAGCGCCGTCGCCTCTGAGTTTGCTGCATTTGAAGATCGTCAGTCGAAAGAAGTAAAAACCATCCTCGTTCCGATGAAAGAAAATGTTGAGCAGAATCTTGGTGAGGTTACCAACCAGTTAGCGTTAAGCAGAAGTTATATTGATGTGTACGCACTGGAAGGTTTAGCCCGCTCCGGTTCGCGTACCGCATTTGAAGAATTACAAAATATTGCCCGCCGAGGCGGAGAAAAAGGAAGATTTGCCAATGCAAAAATTACTGATATTAAATATTTATATTCCGTTTTAAAAGAACCAAAGCGAAAAAATCTTACGCTGGGTGAAGTTTCCGTTGTCCGCGCCGGATCTGTTCTCTTGGCAGACTCGCTTTCGGATATGGAATTGCTGTATGTTATGAATTCTGCCAATGCCACCATTCCGCAGGTGCATCATCTAATGTCTCTCTTATGGAATAAAAGACCGAATTACGATATGGAAAATGAATATTGGAATATTCTTCAGAATTCTCATAATCTCGCTGCCTCGGTTGCCGTTTGTTCGCTGTTAAAAAATTATTACGGACAGAATTATGACATTTATGATTTTGGAAAATGGAAAACCTATTTAGAAAAGCGGATGCAGTAAAAAGTTTTTATTGAAGCTTCAATGAAGTTCCTGCATTTTCTCCGGCAACATAACCGGTAGAAAATGCAGCTTGTAAATTATATCCTCCCACAGGTCCGGCAATATCTAAAATTTCACCGCACGCAAACAAACCGCTGATAAGTTTCGATTCCATTGTTGTAGAAGAAATTTCCTTCAAATCAACTCCTCCGGCGGTTACTTCTCCGCGGTCAAGGAGAATTTCGCTTACCGTTCCAATGTTCCAATGTTTTAATTTTTCCAACACTCTTTTTCTTGCTTCTTTCGTTATTTGATGTGCCTTTACTTCGGGTGAAATTCCTGATTGAACTAAAAAATTTTCTGCTAATTTCACCGGGATAAGCTGCTCAATAATGGAAAGAATTTGTTTAGCGCTTTGCTGCTGTAATTTTTCAAGAAGTATTTTTTCAAGTTCTTCATTGGAATGTTCAGGATAGAAATCTACAACTGCGCTGATGGGCAATCCTTTTTCTAATGCAAGAAATGCTTCTTTGCTCGCTTCTAATGCGGCGGGACCTGAAATTCCTGTATGGGTAATTAACAGATCGCCTCTTTTAGCTGAAGCGCAAAAATTTTCAGTCATAATTTTTAATTCGCAGTCGCGAATCGGTACGCCCTGCCATTCTGCCGGCGGTGTGGGAGAGAAGTAAATCGGCGCCAGCGCCGGACGAATTGGAGTAATTGTATGTCCGAAATTTTTCATCCAAAGAAAACCGTCTCCCGTTGTTCCTGTTTTCTGATATGAAGAACCGCCTGAAGCAAGAATAACTTTCTTTGCAATAAATTCTTCTTTTTGTGTAATAAGATGAAAATCGCCGTTTTCAGTTTTAATGATATTTTTAACCGGAGTTGAAGGGAAAATTTTTACGTTTGAAGAATGTAGTAACGAAAGAAAAACATTCACCACATCATCCGCATTGTGACTGTTCGGGAAAACTTTTCCGTTTTCACGTTCGTAGGTTTCAACGCCGTGCCGCCTGAGAAGTTCTGCGATATCGGCATTGGTAAATTCATGAAATGCATATCGAAGAAAATGCTCCTCATTTTTTTGAAACTGCTTCAGCATTACAGAAATTGTTCCGCCGTGCGTAACATTGCATTTTCCGCCGCCGGAAATTCGTATTTTCATCCCCGGCTTCTCATTTTTTTCTAAAAGAATTACGCCGTTAGTATGCTGCGAAGAGCGCCAGGCGGCAAGCATTCCGGCAGCGCCTGCGCCGATAACGGCAATATTTGCATGGAATGTTTTCATGGTGTGAATATACGGAGAAACTTTATGATTTCTGAAACGTCTAACAAAAAAATAATAAAATTGTTTATTCATTCAACATATTTGTAAGCATTCCCCGTAGTTTTCATTGCAAATTTCTCAAGAAAAACTTATCTTTGAAAGCAACTTACCACTTTTTTGAACTGGTAAGTTTCTTTTTTATATCTTTTGCAAATAACAGCGGAGTAACATTTGGGTAAGGGACCGTCTCGAACTACGGCAGCCGATAAAAAGCTTCAAGACCATTTACGTAAAAACGGCAGTATTCCGAAACATATTGCAATCATTATGGATGGAAACGGCCGGTGGGCAAAACGCCGTGCGTTGCCGCGTGTAGCAGGCCATCATGAAGGGGTGAATTCCGTGCGAGAGATTGTTGAAGCGTGCGCGCAGATAGGAGTAAAATATCTGACGCTGTATACTTTTTCTACTGAAAATTGGAAACGCCCAAAAGACGAAGTTTCTATACTCATGCGTTTGTTGTTAAGTTCGCTTCGTGATGAACGGGATAAACTTCACAGCAATAACGTGCGCCTTCGTACTATCGGCGATTTTTCTTCCCTTCCGCAAGAGGTGCAGGATGAATTTCTTGATGCTATTGAATTAACAAAGAAAAATACCGGATTGACATTGGTGCTGGCGCTCAGCTACAGCGGAAGGTGGGATATTATTACTGCAGCACGTAAAGCGGCGGAAGAAGTGCAGAAGGGAAACATTACTCCCGAAGAAATTACCGATGAATTATTTTCCCGTTATCTCTCAACGAGCGATATTCCGGACCCCGATTTATTAATTCGCACCAGCGGAGAAGTTCGTATCAGCAATTTTTTATTATGGCAGCTTGCGTATTCTGAAATGTATATTACGGATATTCCATGGCCCGAATTCCGGCGCAAAGAACTTTACCAGGCAGTCGAATCATATCAAACGCGCGAACGCCGTTACGGCTTAGTCAGCGAGCAATTACATTCCGCTAAATCTACCCACAAAGGATACGTCCAAAGAATAATTGAGAGTGTTACTGGTGTATAAAGAAACTGCGTTGTCTCGTCTGATAATTTTACTGTGTTGTATTTTTTTAATTGTGTTTTCTGCTTTTTCGCAAGAAGGCGATGCGCAGCAAAAAGTGTATAAGATACTCGGAATTTCTGTTTCAGGAAACCAGCTTTCTGAGCCGGCGGCAATTATCGGAAATTCAGGATTAAAAATTGGTGATGAACTGACCGTACCGGGGGAGCAGACACGCGATGCCATTAATCGTTTGTGGAATCTGCGGATTTTTTCAAATATTGAAATTGTAGCGGAAAATTTTATCGGCAACGGCGTCTATCTGTTAATTAACGTTGAAGAATTTCCCCGGCTGGAAGATGTGGAATATGCCGGCAACGACGAATTTGATAAAAGCGATTTGGATAAAAAAATTACCGTGACGAAGGGGCAAATTATTTCTCCGCAGGAAATTGCTCGGATCATTACGGTAATTAAGAAAGCGTATGAAGAGGAAGGCTATTTGCAGACGCAGATTACGTCGGAATTAATTCCTTCAACCGATCCGGCGGCAAAAGGAAGAATGATTTTAAAATTAACCATTGATGAAGGAGGCGAAGCGCGGATTCGCCATATTGAATTTTTCGGCAACAAAGCATTCGACAGCGGCGATTTGAAGAGTGAGCTTTCCGATACCTACGAAAAAAAGTGGTGGCGCTTCTGGCGTACCGGAAAACTTGATAAGAAGAAATGGGGAGATGATAAAAAGAAAGTTATTCAATTTTATCATAAAAACGGTTTCCGCGATGCAGAAATTGTTTCGGATTCAATTCTTTTTGACAGAGATAATGAAGATATTACCTTAAAAATCATTCTCTTTGAAGGACCTCAGTACATTATTCGGAAAATTTCGTGGGAAGGAAACACCGTGTTTACTCCGGAAGCGCTGAATTCCCGTCTTGGTTTTAACGACGGCGAAGTGTACAACATGGAAAAATTTGAACGGAATCTTCGCGGCAATGAAGATCAATCGGATGTCTCTTCGCTCTATTTAGATAACGGCTATCTTACCGTTTCAATTGATCCGGAAGAACAACGTGTAAGCGGCGACTCGCTGGATTTAATAATTCATATTCGCGAACGGAATCAATTCAAAGTCGGAAAGGTAGATATTAAAGGAAATACCAAAACTCAAGAACGGGTGATTCGTCGTGAATTGTATTCGCGTCCGGGCGATTATTTCAGCCGTGCGGCAATTATCCGCAGTATTCGTCAGCTTTCCGTGCTTAATTATTTTAATCCGGAAAAGATTAAGCCCGATACCCGTTTTGTTGATGATAAAAATGTTGATATTGTGTTTGAAGTTGAAGAAAAATCCAGCGATACGTTTAACGCATCGGTCGGTTACAGCGGCGTCTTCGGCGCTACCGGCGCTTTAGGATTGACCTTTAATAATTTTGATATTACTCAGCCGTTAGCCGGCGGAGGGGGACAGGTTTTGAATTTCGACTGGCAGTTCGGTGAAGGAGCGCGCTACAGAACTTTTTCAATTACCTTCCGCGAGCCGTGGGTGTATGATACGCCGACTTCATTCGGTTTCAGTCT
>JACFMZ010000094.1:0-2554 GCA_019455105.1 Bacteroidota bacterium
TTCAAAATTAGATAGTATGTTTATTGTTCAGTGGGCAGACCCTGATGTTGGTACCTCTTCTGACGACTATGCCGGATGCGATACCGTGTTGAATTTAGGATACGCCTATACCGCCGGTGCAACTGATGCTACCTATGGCGGACTCGGATTACCCTCTCCTGCGGTTGGTTATGATTTCTTTTCCGGAGTTTCCAGATATACCGGTAATGCTGCAGACAGCGCCGTTGTTAATTTAAAGTGGACAAAGGGTTATAAGTATGTTAATGAAAAAGCAATGAGTAGTTTTATCTACTTTGCCGCCGGCGGTGCATGGAGTGATCCTCCGTTTAGTTACACCGGTTCATTACAATTTTACAATTTAATGCGCGGCAGTCGGCCGACACCGCCGTATCCGACGTTTTCACCATTCCCGACAAACGTGGCTACTGTTACACCGGACGGTAGAACATATTTACTTTCCGGCGACCCGACCAAGCCGGCAAGTCCGACTAATCAAATTGATGGTCAAGTCGAAGGTAAAGGCGACAGAAGAATTATGTGCGTTAACGGTCCGATAACGATGAATCTTGGCGATACGGCACAAATAGTTCTCGGAATTGTTTACGGCCAAAGTACAGTAGATAATTTAGGAAGTGTTGCTGCTTTAAAAGTAAACGATAATACTGCTCAAATTGTATTTGATCGATTATTTAAGCTTCCTTCGTTATCGCCTCCGGTTGTTTCTGTGGCGGCATTGTCTAAACAAGTTGTATTAAGCTGGGGAACAAATGCAACCAGCGTCAGCAAAATTGAAAACTTTGCTGATCAAGGATATACATTCCAAGGATATGAAGTTTATCAGGTTCCTTCTTCATCCTCCAGTCTTGCCGATGGTATTTTGCTTGGCACCTGGGATCTTAATGATGGTATTACGGCTATCTATGACGATATTCCGGATGCAAATAATAAACTCATTTCTACCTTGGTGGCAAATGGAACAGACAAAGGGCTCTCAAGATACTTAGCTGTTACTCAAGATCAAATTCAAAAATCTGCAATTCGAAATGGTCAGGAGTATTATTTTGCTGTTGTGGCGTATGCTTACAATCCCAATCCATTATTACCATTTCACGTTCTTCGCTCTCCTTTTGTTATTCAGCGTGTAGTACCGCAGGATACAAAACCGGGCGATAGACTTTCTTCAAATGTCGGCGATTCTCTAAAAGTTACACATAATGGTCATAGCGATGGAAATGTGATTGCTCTCGTTGTTGATCCGACAGCGACAACCGGACATGATTATCGTGTTAATTTTGCCGCCAGCGGTAACTGGTCGTTAACAGATGTTACGACTAATACGGTAAAATTAACCAATCAGGATAACCAATCCGGCAACGATGCATATATGATCGTTGATGGTGTAATAACTAAGGTTATCGGTCCAGCTGTTGATATCAATACATGGACATTTACACCTTCAGCAGATAGGTGGTTTACCGGTAATAATGCTGGCGGTGTCCAATTTTTTGGTGGATTGCTTTTAGGATCGGATTTCTTTGGCAGTAACATTACGCCTGATAAATATGTGAAGGTTGAAATAAGATTTGTTACAAACCGAAGTGACGGTCAGTATGCTTATCGCTATTTGCGAGGCGGTGCGCCAAATTATGGCTTTGCAGGTTATACACAACAATACTTCACGGTATGGAATGTAGATGCAAATCCCCCGGTGCAGTTAGCCGCAGCATTTGTTGAGCAGAATGGAAATGCGTCGGCAGATAGCACGTGGCATCCCACTGCCAGTAGTGCAGACAGAGAATATTTATTTATCTTCAATTCTCCATACACTGCTGCACCGGATGCATATTTTACATCACGAAACGCATTAAGTCAGGCGGATGAATTCCCGACAATGTATGCATTATGGCCGTTACAACGAGGTACAATGCCGTTTAATCCGAAAGATGGACAGGTATTTACCATTATCCCGAATTATGCTAATACATCTGCCGATAACTTTACCTTTAAAGCTCCGGCAGCAAAATCCAGCAGCGCTGATTTAGCAAAGAAGGATGTCGAGAAAATCAATGTGTTCCCGAATCCATACTACGGATATCAAAATCGTGAACTTGCTCCGAATAATAAATATGTAACATTTAGTCATTTGCCGGATAACGCTGTTATAAGAATCTTTGATTTAAGCGGCGTTCTCGTAAAAACAATCAATCACGATCCGGTAAGCGGTCAGTTTGATACATGGAATCTTGCTAACGACAGCAATTATCCGGTATCGAGCGGTATCTATATCGTTCATATTGATATGCCGAAATTAGGAACAACAAAGGTCTTAAAATTGGCAGTTATTCAAGAACAACAGATGTTAAAAACATATTGATGAAGAGAAGTGCAGGTATTCGTTGAATGCCTGCACTCTTATAAAAATTTAATTTATTCGGAGGAAATTATGTTTCAAATGAAAAGAATAGTATTCGTACTTCTGATGCTGGGCTTCTCGGTCTTTGAAACATTCGGTAGCGGTCAAAACCGTGCAGGTACTTACAGTGCGCCGGAATTA
>JACFMZ010000094.1:2611-12035 GCA_019455105.1 Bacteroidota bacterium
TCCGGTCGGCGCAAGATATCTTGCAATGTCGGGTGCCCCGATTGCCAATGTTTCAGGACTCGAAGGTATTTATTGGAATCCAGCTGGCGTTGATTTTAGCCAAAATTCTGCTAACGCCATATTTTCAAATCGTTCGTATATTGCCGACATAAGCATTAATTATGTCGCTGCCAGCGGAAGATTAGGCGATATCGGTTCGGTGGGATTATCATTTCGCTCGTTCAATATCGGCGATATCCATGAAACCACAATGGATTATCCGGATGGAACAGGAGCGATTTTCAATCCGACATATTTTGTGCTCGGATTGACATATTCCAAACAATTAACAGATAGAATTGGTGTCGGTGCCAACTTTAATTTGGTGAACGAAACAATCGACCGTGTCTCTGCAACAGGATTCAGCTTTGATTTCGGCGTGCAGTATAGAGACCTGCTGTTCGTGAAAGGCTTGGATCTCGGTATTGTGGTAAAGAATTACGGTTCATCAATGAAGTTTTCCGGTAATGCATTATACCGAAATGTTGTAGATCCGAATGCTGACCGAGGCCCGACCTATTTATTGGTTGATGCGGCAACGGCGGAATTACCGTCAGAAATCGGAATCGGTCTTTCCTATGAGTATAAACTCAATGAAGATAACGTATTAAATTTTGCGGCGGCTTTTCAAAACAATAACTATACGTACGATAATTATAAATTCGGCGCAGAATATACGTTTCAAAAATTCCTCTCTGTACGGGGCGGATATTTAATGGCTCCGCAAGCCAGCACGAATACTCCGGATATCTACGAAGGTGTTTCATTCGGAGCCGGTATCAACTTTAAGCAGTTCAGCGGCTTAGATTTAACGCTGGATTATGCCTACGTGCCGGTGAAATATTTTGATGCAAACCATGTCTTTGCAATTTCTCTTGGTTTCTAAGCGGTAAGACTTGATACATAAATCCGTGCAGTGAATAACTGCACGGATTTTTTATTTTATGAAATACCGCATAGCGCCGGTATTAGTTTTTGATCGTGGTGGTACGATAGGTATTGTACGCAAACCGTTATTCGCCGCAGAAAATTTTTTATAATATCTTCAGTATAACATCCTTCTTAAGAATACGATTATACTCTGACGATTTACGCCGGTTCAAATTTCTATAAATCTGCTTTCAGGAGAGAAATTAATTCTGTAATTTAAGCAGTGTAAAATTATTTTCGGAACCAAATCACTATAATGAATAGAGCGTTTTCCCATGACGGCAAATGAAATTATTAGAAAGAAAAGAGAAGGAAATTCTTTAACATCGGAAGAGATGCAGTTTCTTCTGCTCGGGTATGTGAACGGAGAAATCCCCGATTATCAAATTTCAGCATTTCTTATGGCGGTATTTTTCCGCGGAATGAATACCGAAGAAACGGTGGAATTTACCCGATTGATGCTTCACTCCGGCGTTGTCGTTGACCTTTCCGCAATTTCCGGAAAAAAAGTTGATAAACATTCAACGGGGGGCGTGGGAGATAAAATTTCTCTTCCGCTCGCGCCAATTGTTGCGGCATGCGGCGTTCCTGTTCCGATGATCAGCGGACGCGGCTTAGGGCATACCGGCGGCACGCTCGATAAACTTGAAGCCATTCCCGGATTTGATGTGAATCTTACTATTGATGAATATAAAAAAGTAATTGCCGAAACGGGATTGGTAATGATCGGGCAAACGAAAGAAATTGCACCGGCAGATAAAAAAATGTATGCGCTGCGCGATGTTACGTCAACGGTAGAATGTATTCCGTTGATTGCCGGAAGTATTATGAGCAAAAAACTTGCCGAGGGAATAGATGCGCTGGTGCTTGATATTAAAACAGGCCGGGGCGCTTTTATGCAGTCATACGAACGTTCGCTTGAACTGGCGCAAACGCTTGTCAGTATCGGCAATAAATTCGGAAAAGAAACCGTCGGATTTATCACCGATATGAATCAGCCGCTCGGATATGCTATTGGAAACTGGCTGGAGACAAAAGAATCAATCGATTGTCTGCGCGGTGAACATATTCCCGACGTGATGGAATTAACGTACGTTCTCGGCGGCGCAATGGTGATGCTCGGTGGAAAAGCGGATTCGATTGAAGAAGGAATTGACCGATGCAAAGAAGTTGTTGAAACAGGACGCGCGTTCAATAAATTTGTGGAACTTGTAAAAGCACAAGGCGGCGATTCTAAATTTCTTCTTCACCCGGAAAAATATCCGCCTGCAAAATATTCGGAAATAATTTCTTCACGCGAAGACGGATTTATTTCCGAAATTGATTCGCTGGAACTCGGGCTTTCCGGAATTACGCTCGGCGCGGGGCGTACCAAAGTTGACGATGTAATCGACCCGAAAGCAGGAATTCTTTTAAAGAAAAAAATCGGCGACAAAGTGAAAAAAGGTGAACAAATTGCCGAAATTTTTACGGACAAAGAATCCGTTATTCCCGAAGTAAAAAAGCGCGTCGAATCTGCCTATACATTTTCTTCTGCGCAAACATTTCCGGCAAAACTTATTCACGCAGTTGTTGATAAAAATGGCGTGAGAGAATTTTCGATTCATTAGTAAAAGCAAGTCATAGAGAATAAAAGAAAATAAAACAGAAAATAAAAAAGTCCGCATACAGCGGACTTTTTTTTATTCTTCAAAACCGTGAAAAAGTTAAAATTTATATGTTTTTTCACGGTTTTTATTTATTAAACCGTGAAATATGCTTATATTGGCGTGTGGCAAAAATATCCGGCACATCTAAAAAAAATTAACGAATTAAGAGAGCGGTTTTACGTTTCATTATAAAGCAGAACGTCAAACGATTGAAGCATTTTTAGAAAAAGGAATTTGGGAAATTGGTATATCATATTCTTAACAATGAATATTTTTAGTGCATATTTCCGCATTCCCGCAGTTCACATTGCTGCGCTGTTGTATTTCATCGTGTCACTCGCGCTCACGCAAATTCCACTTCTTAATTATCTCGGCTATGAATTTTCTGCAATCATTGCGCTTGTTACCTCTTTTGCAAGCGGTATTCTTACGATTTATTTTTTCTCAGACCACAAAACAAAACCGTTGACGCGCCGAACGTGGCTGTATGTTGTGCGGGATTATCTTTCCGTTAATGCAATTCTTTTGTTGATTCCATTGGTTATTATTTCGCTGAATGCATTTGTTGTAAAAAATTGCTCGTTCGTGCGCGGGTTGGAATATTATTTTTTACTTCCGTTTGTAACGATGATTTTTTCTGTGTCGCTTGCGTTGCTTATTGCAATTTTTTTTAGAAAAGCGAAAATCATTTTTATTTTTGCTGTCATTCTTATTCTTTCGGATATTCTTCGCATTACTTATACCCAGCCGCAGCTGTTTGCCTACAATCCTATTCTCGGTTTCTTTCCGGGAATTACGTACGATGAAACATTGAGTGATATATCGCGCTTGTTGTTGTATCGCGAGTTTACTGCTGCTGAAGCATTATTGTTTTTTATTTTATTCTTTCTCAGAATTCGTTCGTATCAAAAGAAAGGGAGCGCATTAATAATTCGGGAGTTTTTTCGCTTTCAAAAGAAAGAGAGAATTTTATGGAGCGGAGCGCTGCTCTGTGCTCTTCTTTTCGCTGCAGAATTAATGTTCTCTTCAGCGCTCGGTTTTGAACATTCGGAAAAAGATATTCAAACCGCGCTCGGCAGACAGTCATATTCCGAGCATTTTATTTTTTATTATTCCCCAGAAGAATTTTCAATTGAGCAGATGAAACTGTTGAAACAGGAAGCAGAATATCATTTTCATAATGTTACGGAACAATTGCAGCTGAAAAAAGAACCGAAGCGCATTTCTGTCTTTATCTATCCATCTGATTCTGAAAAGCTGCGTTTCATAGGAACGTCAACAACAAATATTGCAAAACCGTGG
This sequence comes from Bacteroidota bacterium, assembly GCA_019455105.1. GTDB lineage: Bacteria > Bacteroidota > Ignavibacteria > UBA10030 > UBA8401 > JACFMZ01. The sequence continues at coordinate 6,532 of JACFMZ010000094.1, forward strand.
AAACACCAGCTTCATCTCACCTCGGATTCTTTTGAATCAACATTCCGCCATGAATTGGTTCATATTTTGGCGGTGGAATTCGGAATGCCGGTTCTTAAAGCAAGCCCGTATATGGTTTTTAATGAAGGATTGGCGGTTGCCATAGATTGGCACGAAGATCTGTACTCGGTTCATCAATATGTAGCGGCGCTGCAAAGAGATACGCTGTTAGGGGATGCTTCGCGTCTTTTTACATTAACCGGGTTCGCGCAATTGCCGAGTTCGTATGCTTATCTTGCTGCCGGTTCTTTCAGCAAATATATTATTGATTATTACGGCATTGAACGATATAAAAAAATATTCTGCGCCGAAAATTTTTATTTGGCATACGGAAAGCCGCTGTCGGTTTTGCTGGAAGAGTGGAAAATATATTTAAATTCTGTTGATGTGTCAACTTTGTCGCCGAAGGCAATACAATTAATTTTTAATCAGCAGACCATCTTCAAAAAGATTTGTGCGCGGGAAATTGCCGAACGAAACGAAAAAGGAATGGACGCTTTGCAGACTGCGGATTATCGTTCGGCAGATTCGCTTTTTGCTTTATCCTATAAAGAAGCAGAAAGCGCAGCCGGTATCCGCGGAATAATGCTCTCTTCAATGTTGCAGAAAAAACCAAGCGAGACCGTTAAAATCTATCAAGCAATTCGTTCAAAAAGTAAAACATATCCTTCTCTTCGTCTTATCGCCGGAGACGCATATACGGCACTCGGCAGCAGAAACAACGCAATGAAATTTTATAACGGAGTAAATGAATTGCGCATCAGCGAATCGTCTATTGAATCGGCTGCACTGAGAATATTGTTTATGAAAGAAAATCTGCCGGATTCATTAGTGTTTGCGTTGTTTTACAATATCTCGCCGGATTCAATCCGCCGAAACGAAATGGAAAATCTTCTACAGAGTTTTCCGAATTCCGTTCTGATCCATTTTCTTCTCGGCAGAATGTATAAAAAATATGCTGCGGAAAAAGCAATTGCAATGTTTGAATTTTCTGCAACGCATTCGCCTCTCTCTGAATTGAAATATTTTTCTTCTATGAATATTGCAAACCTTTATTATCAGCGTTATGAATTTGAAAAAGCAAAATATGCATTATGGAATGCACGAAACTATCTTCCGGCGAAAAATTTAGATAAAAAAATTAACGAGTTGTTTGAAGTATGGGATTATGTAGAATCCAACATCGAATAATTATTCTTTCCGCCGCGCTTCTCTTTCTCTGTATCGGCTGCACCGGCGAGCGGGAAGCTGCCGCTGATTGTTATTCGTTAGCACAGTTCAGAAAAATGTCCGCTCCTTCGTTTTTATCCTACATAATGAATGTTCGTGAAGGGGATGGGAGTCGGATTGATATTTATCTGTTGATGCCGTACAATCGCCTGAAATTTGAAAAATCTTCGGCAGGGTATCGTGCTTCATATTCTATTTCATTCATAGTTTTCGATTCAACGGAGACGCAGGTTAAGGTAAAAGAAGTAGATCGAATCGTAGAAGTATCTTCGTATGAAGCGACGACTGCCCAAAGCATGGATTTCTTTATGCAGTCATTTCCCCTTGCTCCGGGAAATTATACCTTAACAATTACATCAACTGATAATCTTTCGCAGCTTCTGTATCGTTCCACAAAACTTATTACGGCAATAAATTATTCGGGAAATTCAACGGTTGCGAGCACGCCGTTGTTTCTCGATACTGCCGCTGTTGAAAAATCGGGCGTTTCGCTTCGGCCGATTTTTCCGGAGCTGCTGACGCAGGCAAAAAATTCCTTTGGTATATTCCAGGAATTATACAATCTTGCCCAAGGGGACTCCGTAAAGTTTTCAATGAAATATTATATTACAAGAAAAATAAACGAAGAACCTTCGTCCAGAGTATCATATTCTCCGCCGTACCGCCTATCGTCTCCCTCATGTTTTGCCGAAAATGATTCGCTTCTGTTTTCAAATGACTCGCTAATGATTATTAATAACGACATTCCGAAACAGGTAATTCAGTTTTTTCCCATTCCGCCGGAAGGATTTGTTACTTTAGAGCGTACTGTTGTTCGGTACCGAAACGGTAAAGAAACAGTCAACACTGTAAGACGCTCAACCTACGTAAGAACAACAGCGCTCCCTTCAACAATTTCTCTTTCGGAAATATTGCATTCCATGCGTTACATCATGAAGAATGATGAGTATGATTCGCTTTTGGCGGCAGACAATACGTTGAAGATTGACAAGCTGAAAGATTTTTGGAGTGAACGGGGGGGTGAAATCCGTCAAAAAGAATTTTACAAAAGAATTGCCGAAGCAAAATCGCTGTTTACTTCCTGTGCGAACGGCTCATCTACGCCGATGGGATTGACGTACATTGTCTGCGGCGCTCCGGATTATATTGAGTGCCGCGGTTTGTTCAGCGAAACTTGGTACTATAACGTCGGCGAAAGAGTTATGTCTGTTGAATTTCGCGCGCTTCATTCGGACCATCCGGAATATTATGAAATTACTCCGTTCAGTGTTAACGAAACGCTGTGGCAGTATTTTGTAGAAAAGTGGAGGCGCAGGAGATGAAAAGTAAACACGAACCAACCGCCGAACAACTTCACGGATCGCTTCAAAAAATAATTTATTATAACAATGAAAACGGCTATCTCATCGGCTCCGTGTTAAACGGAAAAGGTTCGTCAACTGTTGTGGGGTATCTCCACGCGCCGCATGAAGGGGATGAATTTCTGTTTAACGGTGTTTGGGTAAACCATGCCAAGTACGGCAGACAGTTTAAGTTTTCTTCCTACGAAACAAAACTTCCCACTTCGCTGGCGGGAATTGAGCATTATCTTTCTTCCGGTTTAATAAAAGGAATCGGTCCGGCGTTCGCGGAAAGAATTGTTCATCGGTTTGGAACATCAACGCTTGATATTTTAAGTCATCATCCTGAACGGCTGCTGGAAATTGACGGCATCGGACAAAAAAAATATACGGCAATTCTTTCCGCCTTGGAATCGCTGAAAGAAATGCAGGAAGTCATGGTGTATTTAAAATCATTGAATATCGCCACCTATCAAGCCGTTAAGTTGTATAAAACGTACGAGAAACATACGGCGGCTGTCTTAAAAGAAAATCCGTACCAAATAATTGATGATGTTGCCGGTATCGGTTTCCAAACAGCGGATGAAATAGCAAAAAAAGTCGGCGTCTCTCACGACAGCCTGTATCGGTTAAGTTCCGGCGTGCGGTATATTTTAGATGATGCCTGCCGGAGCGGCGGACATTGTTTTCTTCCGGCGGAAGAATTAATCCGCCGGGCAGCAGAATTGTTAACGGTTGATGAAACAAAAATAGAATCGGCGCTCAACAATGCGGTGGCGCAGGGATTTCTTGTTGAAGAGAGCAACAATATATTTCCGTTGAAATTATTTGAAGCGGAAGATTCTTCCGTAAGAAAAATTGAGCTGCTGACACGAAAACATGCAAATCCCTTTACGCAGGAAAAACTGCTGAACGAGTTAAAGAAAATTGAGCGGTTTCATGATTTAGAATTTGATCCGAAACAGCGGGAAGCAATTCTTCATGCCGTTACACATTCAATTACCATTCTCACCGGCGGTCCGGGAACGGGAAAAACGTTATGTGTCAACGGAATTATTGAACTCGCTGATCTTCTCGGTTTATCGTATCTCTTGTGCGCACCGACCGGAAGAGCGGCAAAACGTTTGGCTGAAGTGAGCAAGCGGGAAGCAAAAACAATTCACCGCTTGTTAGAATACGATCCCATGCAGAATACTTTCAGGCGCGGCGAAGATTCTCCGCTGGAATGTAATATTATTATTGTTGATGAAGTTTCAATGGTGGATATTCAATTATTTGAAGCATTGTTAAATGCTGTTTCACCCGAATCGCAGCTTGTTCTTGTTGGCGATGTGGATCAATTGCCTTCCGTCGGTCCCGGTCAGGTGTTGCGCGACCTTATTGAATCGAAACGTATTCCGACAATCCGCCTTGCAACAATATTTCGCCAGATGCACGGCAGTTCTATTATTACAAACTCTCACCGCATCAATCACGGCGACGCGCCGGAGTTTACCGAAGAATTTCAATTTATTGATGCCGATACGCCGGAAAAAATTCGCGAAGTTATTGTTCAGCAATGTTCTACCATTCTTCCGCAAAATGAGCAGTACAATCCGTTCAGCGATATTCAAGTTCTCTCCCCGCGCAATGATGGAATCGGCGGCGTGAAAGATTTGAATAAAGAATTGCAGCATATCCTCAACGGCACATCACGGATCTGCTGGCAGGGAAATGAACGAAAATTTATTATGGGGGATAAAGTGATGCAGATTCGCAATAACTACGACAAAGATATTTTCAACGGCGATATCGGGAGAGTTGCCGGTGTGGAAAAAGAAGCCGGAAAATTGATTGTTGATTTCTACGGAAAGTTTGTTGAGTATTCGTTCGATCAGATGGATGAACTTGTTCTTGCCTACGCTACAACCATTCATAAAAGCCAGGGGAATGAATTTAAAGCGGTTATCATTCCCATGACGATGTCGCATTATATTATGCTGCAGCGAAATTTACTGTACACCGCCGTTACCCGTGCAAAAGAACGGCTCATTATTGTGGGACAGAAAAAAGCTCTTGCCGTTGCGTTGAACAATATTGATGTACGTGAACGGAATACCTTGCTGAAAAAACGGCTGCAGAAAATTTTATAAAAATAATTGAAATCTTCAGCCTGATTTTTATTTTGCATACCGCTTTCATCCTCCCTATATTTCAACAAGCGAAAGAAAGGTAGTTACTTATGGATCGATTATACTCTCCCTGGCGTTCAAAATATATCGGAACTTTTAAAAACGAAAGCCCGCGAACAGAGGAATCGCTGTTTACCAGAATTTACCGGGAAAAAAACGATGCAAAAAACTTAGTGTTATTAAGAAAAAAGCATTGTTTTGTGATGATGAACCTCTATCCGTATAACAGCGGACACTTAATGATTGTGCCGAATAAGCAAACGGCGGAAATTACCGATCTCTCAAAAGCAGAGCTGACGGAAATAATGAATACCAGCGTTGAAATGATAGCCGTGTTAAAAAAGCTGCTTCATCCGCACGGATTTAATGTTGGCGCGAATTTGGGGAGAGTTGCCGGCGCGGGAGTGGACGATCATATTCACTTTCACATTGTTCCGCGCTGGAACGGCGACACGAATTTTATGCCGACGCTCGGAAATATTAAAGTGGTTTCCGAAGATATTAATGCAATGTATAAAAAGCTGAAAAGAATAATTTCTGAAAAGAAAAGGAAGTAAATAAACAACGCCTGCGTTATACTGGCGTTGTTTGTTTTTGAGGGACATTACTTTTTATTTTAATAACATTATCTTCATTGTTTTTACAAACTGGTCTTTTATACTTCCGCCATTTGGAGAAGAAATCATCCTCACAATATATGTTCCACTTGCAAGATGGGTAACGT
>JACFMZ010000182.1 GCA_019455105.1 Bacteroidota bacterium
TCCGACTCCAGCTGAAGATGTTTTCGCTGCGATTTTTGGTTAAGCCGCAGGGAATTGTGATAATGAATGGTTGTCCAAGGGTCACGGAAATCGGCAAACCAAGGAATATCGATTTTCTTCTTTAAAGCTAACCCGATTAAATGCAGAGAATGCGGCGGTCCGGTGGTTATAAGCGCATCTATCTTATTCTGATTCAGATACTTTTCGATAAACTTTACCGTCGGATTCACCCACCCAATCCGGGCATCGGGAATAAAAAAATTTCCGCGGATATAAAGCATGAGTTTTTCAATAAAAGACGGATTCTCTTTAGGAAGAATTCCGCTGCTCATCTTGTTGCTCTTGCTCTTTGAAAAAAGTTTGGCAAATCGGTATGGTTCAGATATCGGAAGTTTTAAAACTTCAATATGTTGCGAAATTTCCTTCCAAAGCTGCTCATCAATAATAGGATAATTCGGATTTTTAGGAACGAGCACCACCGGTTCGATTCCGAATTCCGGCAGGTATTTTACAAATTTTAGCCACCGTTGCACTCCGGGTCCTCCGGCGGGCGGCCAATAATATGTAACGATAAGCACTCGCATTATTCTCTGTTTTCTCGTTTCCTGACGTAAAAAATCCCTCCGATTCCGATTAAAACGAAAGCAATCGTACTCACCAGCGAAATAGTACTTCCGGTTTGAATTACTTTTGGTTCAAATTTGAATTCGATTCTGTTAAATCCGGCCGGAATGGTCATTGCGCGTAGCAGGTAATCTGCTCTAAAATATTCTGCCTGCTCGCCGTTGATATAAGCATTCCAGCCGTGCGGGTAATAAATTTCCGAAAAAACAGCCAGTTGTTCGGTTTTGGAAGCAGTTTCGTATATCAAATGGTTCGGTTCCGCACTGAATAAATCAATGGTTGCCGTGGAATCTCGCATCACATTTTTAGCAGGAACTTTTGAAAGAAAATCCTTATGAATCACAGCTGTTTCTTTGGTATTTAGCTCATCCAAAAGCAGGATTTCTTCATCGGCATTTTCCGCAGGTTGAACATTTTCCACAAACCAGGCAGGTCCGTTTGCGAAAGGATTGCGCTGAGCAACCGGTCCGCCGTTTTCATTTCGGATAATTATGTAGCGTACATTCAGCATATTCAGAATTCCGATGTCCCCTTTGCTGATGTAAAATTCCCAGATATCCTGCATTCTTCCCGGCTTTCCGGCGTGATATCCTCCAATCGAATTGTGATAAAAACTTGCTCTTGCACTGTTAAACGGATTCGCAGTTTGGTCAAGTACCCGAAAATGGTCATCATCTTCCAGAATCTGCATATCGGCTCCATTTTTTTCAAAAGGTTGTTCCATTACCCGTTTTTG
>JACFMZ010000095.1 GCA_019455105.1 Bacteroidota bacterium
ATTTATTCTAGCTGCCCCGACTGGAGTCGAACCAATACACGCAGATCCAGAGTCTGCTGTCCTGCCATTAGACGACGGGGCAATGCACTACAAAGATAAAAAAGTTCGGAAAGAAAACCAATCTCTAAAATTCAGATTTTTTCTTTTTGATGTACGGCGCAATAATTTTTTCAACACGTTCTTTGAGTTTCATGCTGACACGGATAACAATATCAATTTTTTCTTCATCATATTGCTGGTCAACAATTTCAACAAAATCGCGCAATTGCGATAATGTTTTATACGCGTTATGAGGCAGTGAAAATTTCATCTCTTCATACCCGGCGTGAATCATTTGCAGTATCATTTCCTTCAATCCGGAAATATTAATTCCGCGGTGTGCTGAAATAAAAATTGAAGGCGTGTAGCGTGTTTGAAGTTCATGAACGATTGAACGATCTTTGACAATATCAATTTTATTAAAGACATAAATAACAGGTTTATGCGAAGCGCCGAGTTCTTCAATGGTGTTTTTTACCGTTGCAATTTGATCTTCTACGTGCGGATGGGGAGTATCGATAACATGCAGCAATATATCGGCTTCCGTGACTTCTTCCAATGTGCTTTTAAATGAGGCAATAAGATGATGCGGAAGTTTCCTGATAAAACCGACAGTATCGGTAAACAAAACCGGCGTTGTCGATGAAAGGGAAACCATTCGCGTTGTGGCATCAAGCGTTGCAAAGAGCCGGTTTTCTACAAACACGGAAGAATCCGAGAGTGTATTCAGCAGCGTTGATTTGCCGACGTTGGTATAACCGATGAGCGCAATGTTGTAATATTCTTTTCTTCCTTTCCGCTGTGTCGTTCGCTGTGAAGCAATTTTTTCTAATTTTTCTTTCAGTACGCCGATTCGGTCTCGAAGCATTCTCCGGTCGGCTTCAATTTGCGTTTCGCCAGGACCTTTGGTGCGAATGCCGCCGTATTGTTTTGAAAGATGCGTCCACATCCGCGTTAGGCGGGGAAGAAGATATTGCAGTTGGGCAAGCTCAACCTGCGTTTTTGCTTCCATTGTTTTTGCGCGGTTGGCAAAAATATCAAGAATAAGCGAACTGCGATCAACAATTTTTCGCTTGATGTTATTTTCAAGATTTCGTGTCTGCGCCGGCGTCAGATCATCATCAAAAAGAATAAGAGAAATATCTTCATCTTCTGCCAACTGACGAATCTGTTCAACTTTTCCGGAACCGATATACGTGGCAGAATCGATTCGCTCCTTGCTTTGTAAAAGCGAGTGAATAATATCCGCGCCGGCGGTATCGGCAAGCATCTTTAATTCGTCCAGATATTCTTCCGCTTGGGCTTTTAATTTGGAATGAGTGTACAGCCCGACAGCAATTGCCCGTTCTCGTTTATGTTCTTCAATTTCTATCATAGAGCATCTTTTTTTGCTTCGCGTCCGATAATCATTTCAAGCAGAGCCAAAACAGCGGCAAGCAGCAGAAAATATTTCCATAACTCAATTCCGAAACGGCTCTGCATTACTCTGCCGGCAATTGATTCTTTCGGCTCCAAAAATGTTACAGCATGCTCGGCAATTCCTAATTGTTCAGCCGTTGCAAGAATTTCATTTTTTGCGGCGAGTCTCATATCTGATTCTTTTCTATTCATATTTTCCGCAAAAGCGTACAGCGTATCGCTGTTATGCAGAACGATGTAAATTCCGGGAAGCGACGCGTCTTTGTATTCAAAAATTGAAGAAAACACTGAAGAAGAATCGTATTTTCTCACCGATTGTAAAATTGTTTCGTGAAGTTCCGGATTGCGCACAACAACAGTTTGTAAAAGCTGGTTTTTCTTTCCTCGAAAACTCTTTGTTGATATTTCGACAATATTTTCAATAATCTTTCCCTCTACGCTATTAGCGGTGTTTGTTTCGGTTGCCAAATATAAAATTGATTGATGAAGAAACGGAAGAAACGAACTGGTGAACGGAAAATCCGACCAGACAGTGGTTGCCGGGACCGAAAACCCGATAATTTTTCCACGATGAATTTTATATTCCCACATAAACGGCGTTCCATCGTATAAGGAAATAATTGATTGAACATTTGCCGACGGAAAAGAGAGCGATGTTAAAACGGAAGGCGAAGGAATATTTTTTGCTAAATCTTTTTGATTCGTTTCAAACATTCCTTTAAAAATCGGAAAATCAAAATCTATCCGTTGAAATGTGAAGCCGCTCTGACTGCCGCCCATCGCGCGGTGAAGTTTTCCTGTGGAAAGATTTATGGCGGAAAATAAATTTCGGTAATCAGTCTTCGTGGTATCGGAGGAAGGAAAAAACAAAATACCTCCGCCGTTTGTTAAATATGAGCGGAGAATTTGCTGCTGGCTTTGAGATACTTCCGTAACGCCGCAAAGCAGAAGAACATCCTGATTTTCTATTGTTCTTTCAGATAATTGATTCGGCGGAATTGCGGTAACGGTTACCGGCGCCGATGTCTGTTGTTCAAAAACGGAAAGCGCGGCAGCGACATATTGAGATTCTTTGGTTGAAGGCGATACTAAAAGAAGTTGAAGATGGTCGGGAATGAACAGCGAAAAATAAAATGTATTATCGGCAGGAAATTCATCCTCTTCCAGAGTAACTTTTCCTGAAATAAATCCCGAACGCTGCGGCGTAAATAAAAATTCAACGGTAGAAAACTGTCCCGCTTCCAATGAAATGCTTTTCTGCATAATGCGTTTTCCGTCAATTTCCAGTCCGCTTAAGAAATTATAAACGGCATTCGTGCCGTAATTTTTTATTACGGCAAAAAGTGAAATTGGTTTGTTGATTTGAACAATGGAGGAAGGGAGAATGATTTTTTCAATGCCGATATTTTCCGGCTGTGAATTTGCACAGGAGAGAACAAACATTGAAATATTTTTTGGAAATAAGCGTTCTTCAATTTTTGAAACGGTATCCGAAAAAAATGTCGAACGCTGTCCATCCGTAAGAATATAAATTTCTTTGTTGATGTTCTGCGACTTTTGTGTAATTTGAGAAGTAATGCGTAATGCTTCTTCAATGGTATGGTGTTTATACGAAACATCGGTCGCCTCTATTGTTTGACGCAAAACCTCAAGATTGTGTGTCGGCGCAGCGTGCTGCTGATCAGGGAGCTCGCTTAAGCGAAGAACGACTGCATCGTCTCCTTCCTGCAGAAGGGATAACAATTCGTTTGCTTTGGTTTTTACTTGGGCAAGATATTTTCCCTGCTCGTTATGCAGTTCCATGCTTGCGCTGTTATCAAGAATAATAAATAACGATGTTTTGGCATGCGTACCGGTAAATCCTAATGAGCCTTTCAGCGCAGGGCGTGAAAACGCCAGTACCAAAACAAGCATTAACAGCGTGCGAATGAGAAGAAGAAGCCATTGGCGTATTTTTATTTTACGGATTTTGTTCTTCTGTAATTCTTTTAAAAAGGTAAGCGTGCTGAATTCAATCGTCGGAAGTTTTCGCTGGTTCAACAGATGAATAAGAATCGGAATTGCCGCTGCTGCAAGTCCGAACAACACAAAGGGGTTAAGAAAAGTCATTAGCCGTTAATAGTATTTTCTACGAAGAAACTCTGTGATGAGAAAGATATGTAAATGCCTTGGGCGTTGAATCATCTCCGATAATAATGCAGCGATATACAAGTAAGATACAATGTGTGCCGAGGAGGGGACTTGAACCCCTACGCCGCAAGGCACTGGCTTCTAAGACCAGCGTGTCTGCCAATTTCACCACCTCGGCGATTGTTTCTGTTTGAATATACAAAAATTCAGTTTTTTTCACGAGGAAAATCTTAGTACAATTATAGCAAATTTCCAATGGAGAAGGAATGAAAGAAAGAGAAAAAAAACAACAGCAGTTTGCCATACGGCTTTCGCTTGCCGTAGGCGTAATAATGCTTATCGGAAAATGGTACGCCTATTTAATTACCAATTCAGCCGCTATTTTATCAGATGCCGCAGAATCAGTTGTTCATATTGTTGCGGTTACTTTTGCCGCGTTCAGCATGTGGTTAGTCTATCAGCCGGCAGATAAAAGTCATCCGTATGGTCATGAGAAAGTCAGCTTTTTTTCTGCCGGAATAGAAGGGCTGCTGATTATTGTTGCGGCAGGATTTATTATTTATGAATCGGCAATAAAACTGATCTATGGAATTGAAATTCAAAATCTTGATGTCGGAACGTACATAATTTTCGGCGCATCGGTTATCAATCTTGCGCTCGGCGGCTTTATAGTATGGAGAGGAAAGAAAACAAATTCGCTCATACTTATTGCCAACGGAAAGCATGTCCTTACCGATTCGTGGACAAGTTTCGGTGTTGTGGCGGGTTTGCTGTTAACCATTTTAACCGGCTGGCTTCCGTTTGACCCGTTAATTGCAATTGTTGTTGCAATCAACATTCTCTGGTCCGGCGGAAAACTTGTTCGCCAGTCTGTCGGCGGGTTAATGGATGAAGCAAATCCGGAAATTGAAAAAACTATCAGAGAATGTTTAGAAAATGAAACGCGCGAACGAAATCTTCGTTACCATGAATTGCGGTACCGCGATGCAGGAAATTCTCTCTGGATAGATTTTCATCTTCTCTTTCCGAAAGAGACGCTGTTAACCACAGCCCATGAACAATCGACACAAATTGAATTAAAGTTAACACAGGCATTTACGCAGCCGGTTACTATTGTCACTCATCTGGAACCGTTAGAAGGTCATGATAAAGTGCATGTTGGCGAATTGAAACATTAATCGGTGTGTCCGTAATTATCATTGCACGGTCAAAAAGTACTACTTTCCTTTAAAACAAAAACTCCCGAATTGTATCGGGAGTTTTTGTTTCTTGAAAGAAGAGCTTTCTTATTTCCACAAATCAATAAAGCTTTGCCATTCAGGATACGACATCTGCGCAACGTGCTTTTCCTGATAACCGTACTTTGCCAGAGGAGTAACGGAAATTCCAGGAAGCGATGAAACGTCAACCGGCTCTACAGCGCCGTTGAAGAATTTCGCATTCATCACTTTAATAAATTCATTGGCAATAATTCCCTGTCCTTTTGATGAGGGATGAACGCCGTCAAGACTGAAGAGCTGTCCGGTAATAAAATCCGCGGTGTATTTTACGCCGCCGATAGTAATTCCATTGGCTTTCACACCGGTAAAGAATGTATTAATATCTACCAGCGCCGCTCCGTTTGCTGATGCTGTCGCTGCTATTGCTGCATTAAATTCTGTAACAGAAGTTTGTGCAACAGCTTGTTCACTGGCATCAAGTACTAATTTATCCGGTATGGGATTCAGAGGATGAAATCCAAAAGGTTTACTTGTATCAATGCCGGCAGGTAACTGCGCATAGCGGTTGTCTCGATACCATTTTCCGCTTGCTACTCCTAATTCGGTTACATATCCGCTTGCCGGAAGTGTGAGAAACGGCGCGCCTGCTTCGGTAAATGTTGTGGAGTCAAACGATCCGCCGGTAACGCCGTGCTTTTGATAGCGGACATACATTCCCGCCGGTATTGATGCCGCAACTTTCGGTCCTATGGTGGTAAAGTACGGAACAGATTTAACATCAGGAATATTTGCAACCGCAATTTTTGCATTGGGGAAGGAAGCTTTCAACGCACCGATTGCCCCGTTAATTAATTGAGTGAATATTGCTGTCGGTGTGGGACCTACGGAGCCGACCATATTTTCAGAAGTACCTCCGCTGGTGGCATAACCAAGTACGTCGTTATTTCCCAGCCAGAATGTAATAAGATCGGGATTTAAATTTTTTGCTTGCGCCAGTACGCTGTTTCCGAAATTACTGCTGCGTAGAACATGGGCGAAGAAAGGATTCGCACGTGATTGACTTTTTGCAACAAAATTTGTGGTATCTAAGAAATCATATAATATAGCGCCGGGAATTCCGAGGTTATCATACGGTCTTGTAAGCTGAAGATTTGATTGTGCACCCGGTGCTAATCCTTCAGGAACAATAACCGGTCCCGTTAAACTGCGCAGTACTAACCGTGCGGATTTTCCGTCCGCTCCCGGTGAACCTGGATCTTCCCACCATGGAATTTCAAATGTTCCTATTTCTGCACCTGCCGCCATGAGTTGATCAGAAATAAGTTTTACGTAACCATATTTCTGCGCCGAACGGTATAAACCGTTTGACTGGAAACCTGCGGTTAGGCTGTTTCCAATAGCCACATATTTTTTTACATCTGCTTTTCCGGATTTTTTATCAACCGGATTTTCATCTTTTTCACACCCGGCGATCATGAGAATCATGAGCGCCGCCATGAGCAGTTTGACGAAGAGTTTCATTGTGTATCTCCTATATTATTATAATTGAAATTAAAATGAATAGCCGATATTCAATCCGAATAAATTTGCCGATGCTTGATATGTTCCGTCAAAATCACCGTATGTTTGTCCGGGGTTTCCGTTGTTATCGAAATCCGTTCCGGTAACGGTACGCTGGTTGAATTTTAAATACATATATGAAAAATCAATGTTCAAATTATTGGTAATTTTATATCCTAAGCCAATATTTATGCCGTTGCGGTTTGCATCGGGAAGAAGCGGATCAACATGTTTTGTTTCAACGGGAGTATGATCGTAAATATAACCGGCGCGAAATTGAAATTGATCCATAGTATATTCACCGCCGATTCGTAAGATATACGTATTCTGATAATCTTTCGGATTAACGCTGTTCTTTGAAGGATCTTTTTTAAATTCAATGATCAGCGTTTTGTATGAAGACCATCCGACATATTGGTAGTCCGCCTCCACTTCTAAATTATCCATAACTTTGTAAGCAACGCCGAGAAACGCTGTGGAAGGAAGTTCAATGCTTGCGGCGGCATCACCATCGGGTGTTGAGCCGGGGATGCTCGGCGTAAACTTTGCCGTTCCTGTTGCATCAAGTTTTACCGAACTGCGGTATGAAGCGCCGAGAGATAAATCATCGGATACTTTATATTGAGCGCCGAGATTAAATCCGTATCCCGTTGCGCTTAAATCTAACGCGACTTTTACGCCGGGAATAAAATAGCGGCTAAGCGTTACGCTTCCGGTTACCACATTAAATCCCGCACCGACAGAAAGCTGGTCGTTAATTTTATACGCAACAGTCGGCGTAATGAAGAATGACTGCAGATCTACCTTTACCGACAGTTGATTCCCAACCCAATTATCGGGCCATTCCGTTCCCAAGCCAAACGGATTATTAACTCCTAAACCAACATGAAGGTCTTCGGTAACGGCATACGTTCCGTAAAGATTTATCGGGGGAAAAATTTGATCGACCATTTTTGTTTCCTTCACGCTCGGCAGGGGGCCGAAAAATGTCATGGAAGGAACAATAATTGTTGAACCGAGATATAACTGTGTTCCATTTTGGAAAGCGAGTCCGGCAGGATTAAAATAAATTGCCGAAGCATCATAAGCGCGGGCTGCCCACGCGCCGCCTTGTGCCATTGCACGCGCACCATGTTCATTTAATTGAAACCCTCCCGCAATTCCGAAAGAAAAGCAGAAAAGCGAAACTGCAAAAATTACAGAGAAACGATTAAACAATGTTTTCAAGATTACCTCCAAAGGTTTATAATGGTTATCCCCCCGTTTTAAGAAAAAAGCCAATAGGCGAATATGGCAAATGAGAAGAATAAATGCAAAATAAATATTTAATATTATTGATTATAAAAAACGGCTTTATTACTATTATAATAGAAAGCCTTGAGGTTAAAAGATGAATTATCGTAAAAAATTCTTTATTCTCTGTGTATCGGCACTGCTCCTTTTCGGATGTAAAAAGAATGAAGACAATAAAATAGTCTCACCGGATACAACAACTCCCAATCCGCTTCCTTCAAATCTTTTTCCTCTTACAGCGGGACACTCTTTTCAATTTGCCGGTTATTTAACGGAAAATTCTACGGAAAATAAAATTACCGGAACGGAAAATTCTTTTTCCGCAAGCTGGACTGTTGCCGGAACGGTTTCTCTCAATTCCATACTTCCTTCCGGCACTGTTCAGCATTTGAAGAGAACACATTCAAATTTAATTTATGACAGCGTTTCGGTTACAGGCGTTCTTCCCGCGCCGAAAGTTACGCCGGTCTTTGTCTATAAAGATTCACTCAGCGGCGATTATTATTATCTCACAAATTTTGGTTATGTCTTTCGCAAATATTTAATTCTTGATTCTGCTGCGCAGAAAGTTCGCGGAGACTCGCTTCAATTTATCAAATTAGCATCTCCCAAAGCGGGGCTGCAAAATTCGTTTGAATGTTTTACGGCAATATATCAAGCTTCGGGAATTGTTCCGTCATCGGTCATCTCTTTAACACTGCACATTACCGCCGAATTTGAAAAAAAGGAATCTCTTCAAATACATTTAAACGGAAAAGATACCACCCTGCAGGCATATTATCTTGTTGTAAAAAATACCCCGACCATTGGAACAATTACCGACGTTTCTAGCGTAACGGCAAAATTTTGGCTTGTTGAAGGTATCGGGCCGGTGCAAATGTTTTTGGCGGGGGATGATGAAGCGCCGGGAAGTTTTCGAAAACTTACGGCAAAAAATTTTTAATAGAAAAAAGCCCGAGATAACATCGGGCTTTTCTTTTTCTTCATTATTTATTTTTAATTTTTTCCAGAAGATCTTTTGCTTCTTTCTTTAATTGGTCGTCATCCTCATCGTGCTTGGAAAGCGCAGCGATGGTTTGTAACTGCTCTTTCGCTTTTTGATAGTCATCTTCTTCAATATACGCGCGCGCGGCATCTAAACGGTACATAATAAAATCCGGACGGAGAGAAATAGCTTTCTCATAATATTTTATCGCATCCTCCATGTTCGCCCAGCCGAGTCCGAGAGGCCAGCGAATCACTTTAGATTTTTCGCAAAGCTTTGCATGCGTTCGGGCAAAAACATAATATGTTGTGGCATTGTTCGGGTCAAGAGAGATTGCTTTTTCACAATCCGCTTTGGTTTGTTTTACGAAATCAATGGCACTCCACACTCCCTTAAAAAGAGCAACTCTTCCGTTGGCAATGGCTCGTCGTAAATATCCTTCGGCGCCGTTTCCGTTTGCAGCAATTGCCTTGTTGGCGTAATCAAGAGCCTTCTGATAATACTCCAGCTGTTTTTCCTTCTCTTGATCGGTTTTTCCCGGAAGATGTTCGCCGATATCAACATAGGTTCGGCTTATGCGCCAGAGAATTTCGTAATTGTTTGCTTCCGCAGCTTCGGCTTTCTGTAATGCCTGCAGCGCTTTTGCATTATCAAATTGAACCGTTGCCGCGTTATCCGCTTCAGCAAGAAGATTTTTTACCTCCGGTGTTTGGGCAAAGAGAAAAAATGGAAAAAGAAGAAGCAGATATTTCATAACGGCATTCCTTTCAACGTATTGGAAAATGAAAATATAAATTAATTTGGCCTGTGATCCCGAATCATTACTCTCAGGCAGGAGATGCCTGCGCTGAAATTTTATGAGATTGATTTTGAAAGTTGCTACATGATTGTACGAAGTAAGAGGACGATATGCAATTGTATTTCTCAAAGTATTTGGTAAAAATATTCGGCTGGTACAAGAATCTTCATTGCATTTTTTCAACATTTGATGTACACTTTCATAATGAAAAAACAAAAATATTACATTCAGTTCAGCGCCGCCGTGTGGTGTCTCTCTCTTGTTGCCGCGCCGTTTTTTGCGCATGAAGGAAAAAGTTTATCGTCATTTTCGGATTTTCTCTATTTCTTTTATTCGCCTCTTTGTCATCAACTGGATGCATTTAGCTTTCATCTTTTTGGCGAAAAATTTGCCGTGTGTATTCGCTGCAGCTCCATTTATTTCAGCTTCTTTATCGGCACGCTTTGTGCACTGTCTATTCCTGCGCCCAAGAATATTCGAATCTTTCTGTTAATAATTTTTCTGCCGACGCTTTTTGATGTTGGTTTTAATACTGTTGGAATGTATCATAGCTCAACGGTTTCCCGCATTGTTACCGGCTCGCTTCTCGGATTCGGACTTGCTGTTGCTTTGACAGATAATCTTAATGAAACTTTTCACTACCTTATATCATCTTTTTCCCGGATAAAAAATTATGCATTCAAAACCCGATAAATTAATGCCGTCGCTCTACGGCGGAATTTTTGTTGCCACCATTGTTACTGTGCCGATTGTGAATTTTATCAACGGCTGCTGCTGCGCCGGCATTCTGCTCGGCGGAATCTTTTCCGTATTAATGTATCAGCGAAAATTTACCGAAGAGGCAGAACCGTTAACATTGAAAGACTGTATTCACGTAGGCCTCTATACCGGTATTATTTCCGTTGTGCTGAGCGTGTTTATGCAGCTTATTGTAGAACTGCTGTTCGGCAAGGTACAGCTGGAAATTATGATGCAGATTCTTGATAAAGTTACCGCCAAAGAAGGCATAGTTATGCCCCAATGGTTTAACGAAATGGTAGAAGTGGAAATGCAAAACAAGCCGACATTTTTCGGGGCTGTTGCGAGTATGATTGTGCAGGTTATTCCGTATTCAATTTTTACGGTGCTGGGAAGTATTATCGGCTGGAATATTTTTAAACCGAAAAACAACTGAACAAAAATGCGCTTACATAAGCTTAATCCCAAACCCCAGCCCCGTTTTTTTATGCTGAATCCCTGACTTATTTTTTCAATGGTTGAGCACTCATTTCTCCATCAAGTAAAATATTTTATGCTTGGTAATATCATTGTTGCACAAACGATGAATAACTATTCCATAACCATCAATCTGTTGACCATACTTGAAACTTTGATAAAGTTCCTTTATATTTTTATCAGTTAACTGAATTGCGCCGATTGCATCTTTACCGTCAATTTTTATTACTAATTTAATTTAATTTCGTTTGTTGCCATTTAGGGATTAATTATATGCTATTTTTATATGTTATTGTATTTTTTATTGTTCTTATTCTCGGCTCGTGGATATATGAGTGGATAGATAATACATTTGGAAAAAATTGGTAACTACGCTCGTTTCATTTTTTCTATTTCTGCAACACTCCGCTTCATTTCGTTCAACCGTTTTATGCGGTTGAGATACATCCAATTATAGCATCGCTCAATATCTGTTTCTTCAATCATTGTTGCTTTGGCAAGGTCGCCTTCGGAGAGCGTAAAAATCATCCACTCAATTTCCGGCA
>JACFMZ010000183.1 GCA_019455105.1 Bacteroidota bacterium
CCGCGTTTCGGTATTGCCCACCCGATTTCGGAGCGGACAAAACTTCATTTTGCGTACGGACATTTTTTCCAAAACCCAGATTACCGGTTTATGTTTGAAAACAAAGATTTCAAACTTACCGTGCGGGAACCGATTTTTGGCCAGCCGTCGTTAGATGCCCAGCGAACCATTGCCTATGAAGTCGGCGTATCGCATCAATTTTCCGATGAAATAGTTATGAATGCAACGGCATATTATAAAGACGTGTCGGGATTAATTGGAACACATTATTATCCCGCCTATGAAGTTCCCGGAAGATTCAGCGCCTACACGCTTTATATCAATGAAGATTATGCCAACATGAAAGGCTTTGAAATCAATGTCGATATCCGCCCGCTGAAAAATCTTTCCGGCGGCATTACCTATACTTACTCCGTTGCCAAAGGAAATGCTTCAACCGAAGAAGAAAATTACGGCAGCCCGGTTAAATCAACCATTTTAACATATTTGGATTTTGATAAAACACATGTCTTCAATGCATCGTTTACATATTCCATACCGGATGATTATTCTTCTCTTGAATTTTTAAGAAACACAACGTTTACCGTTCTAGCGCGGGCAAGCTCCGGTTACCCGTACACACCGGGAGGAAGAGATATCGGCTTCGTCGTAAAAAATTCTCTCCGTATGCCCTCTACCTATTCCATCGATCTTGAAATAGGAAAAGATATTGAACTGACACACTGGGCAAAACTTCGTCTCTTTGCCGAAATAATAAATGTTACCAATCATCGAAATATTCTTTATGTGTACACCGATACCGGAGATCCGGATTTTACTTACATCGGATTTCTTTCACGCGAATATCAATTAGATCCGTCCAATTACGGACCGCCGCGTATTATCAGATTAGGAACAGCAATTAAATTTTAAACATTATGAAAAACTATCTTTTATTATTTTTGCTCCCTGTTTTTGCTTTCGGTCAAGTAAAGCCGAAAGAGATTGAAGAGATTGAACGCGAATTTAAACTGGAAAAGCCATCCGGCATCACCGATCGCGCCGGAGGAACGCACAACGCCAGCAATATCGGATTATTTTTTGAAAATCGCGGGAAACTATATCCTCGAAGAATTGCCCAAGGACCTTCCGGCGAATTTCCCATTAACAGCGGAAAGCAGTACATCTACAGAATAAATCCGATGATAGGAATTCCCGGGAATGTTATTCAAGGACGCTATACAACCAATGAAGAATGGGAAGCTGTCGGCGGTTATCAGGCGGAAGGTTCTGCAAAAATTGCTTTCTCCGATGATCCGAAAACGTGGCCCGCATC
>JACFMZ010000096.1 GCA_019455105.1 Bacteroidota bacterium
GGAAAGATTATCTGTATAAATATTTTTATGATGCCGTATTAACGCCTGCCGTTCTTTTTTTCTTTTGTTCACAACCACAACATTTTTTGCTCCAATGAGCTTTCGGAGAATTTTCGTCCGCACACTGTCGTGAATATCAACGACAAGTTCATATTGTTCTGCGCGAAGTTCTTTCGCTAATGCAAGAAGCCCAAAAATTCCTGAAGCGCTCTCATATTCATAGGTAACGGAAAGATGATGATTGTGCCGAACCAATTCCGAAAATTCTTTCTTTACAACAAAATCAATCCTCGCATTCTTCCCGACAGCGTTGCGCATTACACGCAGCAACGGCGATGCCAACACAATATCCCCGATGGAACTTAGGCGCAAAACTAATGTTTTATTTGGTAGGTTCATAATAAAAACAATACAATTTCATATCTTTATCAAACGAAATTTATCTTGGCGGCGTTATTATTCCGCAATGCCTATAATTTTTAATATGATAATTAATTTCCGAACAACAAAATTGATTTTAGAAACAGGCAAAAGTATATTAAAGAAAAGCAAGGAAACTCAATGAACAAACCGGCAACACTCGGCGCATTAAAAGCCAGCAGCTATAAAATTCTTTCCGTAAAAGAAGAAATTCGCAATAATCTTATTTGTAAACTGCAAAAAGATGAAAAATTATTTCCCGGAATTATCGGTTATGAGCAGACAGTTATTCCCGCATTAATAAATGCAATACTGGCAAAGCATGATATTATTCTTCTTGGCTTGCGCGGGCAGGCAAAGACAAGAATTATCCGCCTTCTTCCTTCGTTGCTGGATGAATATATTCCGGTCATTAAAGGTTCGGAAATTAACGACAATCCCTTTCAGCCGGTAAGTAAATTCGGCGTCGATCAAATACAACAATTCGGCGACGAAACAGAAATTGAATGGATTCACCGCAGTCAGCGCTTCAGTGAAAAACTTGCCACGCCGGATGTTACCATTGCCGATCTCATCGGCGATATTGATCCGATTAAAGCGGCAACACAGCGATTACATTATTCGCATGAAGGAGCCATTCACTTCGGTTTAATTCCCCGCAGCAACCGCGGAATTTTTGCCATCAACGAACTGCCCGATCTTCAGCCCCGCATTCAAGTCGGGCTGTTCAACATTTTGGAAGAAAAAGATATTCAAATCCGCGGATTCAATATTCGCATTCCGCTCGATATCATTCTCGTCTTCACGGCAAATCCGGAAGATTACACCAACCGCGGAAGCATTATCACTCCGTTGAAAGACAGAATTGATTCACAAATTCTTACACACTATCCGCGAACACTGGACGAAGCCATTTCAATTACCGAACAGGAAGCATGGATTAAACGAAACGACCGGACAGTGCATCTTCCTATTTATTTTAAAGAAATCATTGAACAGATTGCCTTTGAAGCACGCAAGAGCGAATACGTCGATCAAAAATCGGGCGTCAGCGCGCGGCTGACTATAGCAGCAATGGAAAATCTTATCAGCAACGCCGAGAGGCGCGCCGTAATGCTGAATGAAAAAGATATTGTACCGCGCATGTGCGATTTGCCGCATGTGCTTCCCGGATTAACGGGAAAAGTGGAATTGGTGTTTGAAGGCGAACAGGAAGGAGCCGTTAAAGTCGGCAAGGCGCTCATCGGAAAAGCAACGAGAGAGATTTTTAAAAATTATTTTCCCGATCCGCTTCAAAAACCAAAACGAAAAAGTCAGTCACAATCGGAACAACATGAAAAGAGCGAATACGACACAATTCTCCAATGGTTCGAATCGGGTAATTCCATTGTGGTGGGAGATGATATGCCGATTGCCGCTTATTTTACGGAATTAAACCGCATTCCCGCATTAAAAGAGCTGACAAAACAATATCTGCAGATTGATGAGCGCGACCGCTACACGCTCTCCTCTTCAATGGAATTTGTTTTGGACGGGCTGCACCAGAGTTCAAAAATTGCAAAAGATGAAGTGGACCACGTAACGACTTATAAAGATATGATCGGCACAATTTTTTCCGGCAGAGGAAAATTTGAAGAGTTCGATTAGCAACGTAAGACAATGAAATTTTTATACTCACAATGGAACGAAAATTCCGCAACCGATGAGCAGCGATTAGAACAGCTGGTAAAATTGTTTAATTACCTGGCTCTTCAAAGCAGCGGAAACCTGGAAGATGTTTTCGACTGGCTTCGGCAGCTCGGCGAAGAATACGGAATCTTTAACGAAACAATGTCGCTCGAAGATCTTATTGAAAAACTGAAAGAACTCGGTTTAATTGAAGAAATTGAAGGAACCTTTCAGCTAACACCGAAGGGGACGCAAAATATACGCACCGACGCGTTGAAAGAAATATTTTCTTCGCTCAAAAAAAGCGATTTCGGCAGCCACGAATCGCCGCACACCGGCTCCGGCGTTGAGCGGTTAAGCGAAACAAAAAAATGGAATTTCGGCGATCTGCCGACAAATATTGATCTCACTTCCACAGTGACCAACGCCTTGAAGCGGGACGGCATTGATTCGTTCAATCTGCAGGAAGATGATTTGGAAGTGTTTGAAACGGAAAATCTTTCTTCCTGCGCTACCGTGATGATGATTGATATTTCGCACAGCATGATTCTGTACGGCGAAGACCGTATTACGCCGGCAAAAAAAGTTGCGCTGGCTCTTGCCGAACTTATTCAAACAAAATTTCCGAAAGATTTTCTTGCCTGCATCACCTTCGGCGATGATGCCGAGCTCATTTCATTAGCCGAAATTCCATTTCTGCACGTCGGTCCTTTTCACACCAACACCCGCGCCGGATTGCAGATGGCACGGAATCTCTTACGAAAAAACGGAAATGCCAATAAACAAATTTTTATGATAACGGACGGAAAACCTTCCGCAATGTTTGATGATTCGGGACGGCTGTATAAAAATCCGATCGGTCTCGATCCGAAAATTGTGAACAAAACTATTGATGAAGCCGTTCAGTGCCGAAGAGAAAAAATTACCATCAGCACGTTTATGATTGCGCAGGACCCGTATCTTATCAATTTTGTGGAAGAGCTGACAAAAGCAAATAAAGGACGGGCGTATTATTCTTCTCTTGGAAATCTCGGACAATATATTTTTGTAGATTATATTAAGAATAGAAGAAAGAAACTTTAGTTACTCTTTCATCCGGTTTGTCGGAATGGTAAGAATATGAATGGTAACACCGACAGCGATAAGAAACAGAAGTATCTTAACAAAGAAAATTTCTACGGCAAAAACTATTGAATAGGTAATACTTGCCCAGAGAATAAGTATTGTTGAAATTTTTGATGAGAGCGTTATTCCTCTCCCCTCGCGGTAATCTTTAATATATTTTCCGAAATATTTATTGTGGTGAAGCCAGCGGTAAAATTTTTCGGAGCTGCGGGCGTAACACCACGCCGCCATAAGAAAGAACACCGTCGTCGGCAGCAGCGGAAGAAAGATTCCTAAAATACCGATACCGACGAGAATTGTTCCTGCCGTCATCAGCGTCCAGCGTACAAACGGACGCTGTGAAATTTTTATCTCAGAGACTGTTTCTTCGTTCATACCTGCCTACAAATTATAGAATTGAAGATCTTTTCCCGTTCGCAGTTTGGTGATATAAACAATCTGCCCGACGTGATACGAGAAATGTTCCGTTACGTGAAGAATTGCCTCCAAGCCGGTAACGGTAAAATTCTGAATAGTATACTGTTTCTTCAAATTTTCAAGTGGAAATTTTTCCAACACTTTGCCGGCGTCGTTCAGCGCCGATTCCAGCATCACTGATAATTCTTTTCCGGAAATTTTATTTCGCTCTGAAAATTCCTTCACCCGATTCCGCTGAAATTCATTCCCACCGAGATATTGAACAATCCACTGGCGGACATTTCCGGTAAGGTGAAGAATCAAATTTCCAACGCTGTTATTTGTTTCATGTGCCCTCCACCATATATCATCGTCCGAAAGCAGTTTCATGCAGGCGGAGATTTTGTTGAAATATTCTTTTGTCAGTTTTTCTCTGCAAAAATTTATGCAAAACTGATCGTTTGTTTCTGTTTGTGTTGTCATAGGTTACCTCTCATACCAGCTTGTTCTATCTGTTGCAAGATTTGGTTTCACCACCGGCGTCGGATATTTTTTCGCCGCGGCTCTGTTCCATGAAACATCAGAAAAGGAAGATTGATTCCAATTCAGAAATTGTTTATCCGAAACTTTCCATGTTTCATCAGACATGAGCGTATCAGTCTTTCCATCAGCAGCAACAAATTCCGCATAGATATTTATTCCGGCGGAACTCATCGGCTGAAAATTCTGCGATTGAACGGCAATACAATTTGTGGAATCGGTCAACAGCGGCAGAATATCGAATATTTTTGCCCGCTGATTTTCCACCATCAGCGAAAGCGAACGCCTCGCCATCACCTCGCCGACAAATTTTCCGTTGACATACAATTGCGACCACGTATCGCCGAGCAGTTGAATTTTTGCCGAGCGAAGATTTTTCTTCACCGAAAATTCTTTCCGAAAATAGGCTGTCGGCACCTGCGCCGCGGATGTATCCCGCGCGTTCGGATTGGCATTCGGATGATAAATCCATTGGCTTTGCAGCTGCGGATCCACGGCAAAATTTCCCTGCTGAATCTGCGCGGCAAGTTCATTCCAATACTGCGCCTGCCGGTCGTAACGCTGAAGCAAAAGATCAAGCGACGGTCTTCGGTTGGCAGTAAGCCAGATTTTTTCAAATTCTGATTTTATTTTTTCCAAATTCTCAACGACTTGCCGACAAAGCGTAACAATTTCCTGCGATGATTCTGCAAGGTTCCGCGTACTATCTTTCAGCATCAGTTTAATTTTTTCCTGCGTTTCAATCTTTTGCGCAAACCACAAATTTAATTTGGCGGCAAATTCTAACTCCTGAAGCTGATCGGCATTTTTCTGCACTTCTTTATCTGCCTGCTGAAGAAGCGAAAGAACAAGAGGCATTGTTGACTGAATACTCTGCATCCGTTGAAGTAATGGCAGACGTTTTTCCCAAATCATATCGTCGCGGTTCGGCAGCATCGGGTGGCGCCATAATTCGTACCAGTGATATTGATTGGCAGGATCGGAAAGAATTGCATAGAGCGCGTGCATTGTCTGCGGTTCATGCGTATCGAAGAAACCGGCAAAGAATTTTTTATCAAAGGCAGTCTGTTCCGCCTGCTGCGGATTCCATGCGCATTCGGCATTCCAGGCATATCCGTAATAATTTAATTCGCGCAGCGCTTCTCCGCCGAAATCATTCCAGTTCGAACAGAGTATTCCCTGCGAGCCGTTGTTGAATCCGTCGAGATTCAGATACTTAATATTCAAAAATGTATTAATGAAATTGGGAAACGGTCCGGTAAAATTCCATACGGCGGGGGAAACAATGTACGGGAATCCTGCTTTCTGAAAAATCTGCGGGCTGGAGAAAGAAAGGCTTGCGCCGTAATGCCAGTCAACAATAGTTATATCCTGCGGAATTTTTTTTAAGATATCGGGATGATTTAAAATAATATCGCCGTACATTATCGGCTTCTTTCCGTATTTTCTTACAATTGCCGCAACGCGTTTGTAATGTTCGGCATGCACGGTAGCTAAATCGCTTTTCGCCACGCGTTCCTTATTCACGCCCAAACCGACATCCCACGATTCATCCGCGGCAATGTGAAAATACGGAGAGCTAAAGCAGGAAGAAATTTCGCCGATCATATCATCCAGCATGGCATACACTTTTTCATCAGAAATATTAACCGTCTGCGCGCCGGGGAATTCGCCGTATTTTACATACTTCGGCAAAATTAAAATATTTTCCCAGTGACCGAGCGTTTCAAAAATCGGAATAATATCAACGAAATATTTTTTACCGTAGGCATCAAGTTCCCGGCATTCCGCCGCAGTGAGCGCTCCTCTTCCTTTTCCGATTTCGGGATATTGTTTGAACGCAAAGACATCTTCGATATACGGACAATAGACATTCATTTTATTCCGCGCACAGAAGCGGATAATTTTTTTGAAATTTTCAACCGTCGATATTTGACCGCGGCTGATATCATCGGTAATGCCGCGAATCTTTTGTGAAGGAAAATCATGAATCGTTACTCCCTTCACGGCAGTGCTTCGCTTTTCCTGTTCCAATAATTGCAGCAGCGACATCATTCCGTAAAACAATCCTTTATTTGATTCAGCAATAATTACAATTCCTTCTTTATCAACAGAAAGAAAATATCCCTCTTCCTTCATCTCTTTCGTCAATGTTCCTTTTCGTTCTTTTAGAAACTTTTTCGATCGCTGAAGATCCGCGCTGCCGAGATAAATATAGTTGGAAGGTAATTTCCTCAGCGACTTCAGATCAATCACTTTTAACTGTGATTCATTGTGAGAGGCAAGTTCATCATTCAACTGCTGGGCAATAAATTCTTCCGTTGAATTTCCTGTTCCGAGAATTATTTTTGTTGAAGAGGTAATCTTAAAAATTGCGGTATTCGTTTCTGCGCGCTGCGGTGATGGAATAATGGGAAGCGTCGGCGCTTCTTCTGCCGCGGCAACAGCAAAAACAATAATGAGGGGGAGAATAATATTTTTCATGGCATTAACGTATTGTTGATATTTCTGTTACTTATCAGAGTAACAATTCTTTCCTTTAATTTCAACCATCGACGTGCTTTCTTACAGTTCAATATATAAACCGATTGAATGAAATCTGCGATGCTGCTGATAATATTGTCCGCGCGGGTCGGCTCCGTTCTGAAACTGATACGCGATGCGATATTCCCGCTCCGATTTTGAATAACGGATTCCGATTTGGTATGACTGCGAGGCGGTATAATATATTTGCTGCATAAATTTCAAATCTAACGCAAAAAAGAATTCCGGAAAATTCTTAACCCATTCAATACTTTTTTCTCCGCCGCATTGAAAGGTCCACGGATGAAAGGTTTCGTGATTGATAATGAAATAGTAAGCATACACTGCACCGAGATACAGTTTTGAATGTTCTTCTTCAAACGTTTTTACGACAAAGCCTTTTACATAATCCCGGGAATAAATAAGCGACTTTTGAAGTTTCAAAAACTCATACCAATTATCGCTGAAATGATCGCTTGAATGTCCTGCCGAAAATTGAAGAGCATATTTTTCCGAAAGCGAAACTGTTGCAATAACGTAATCAACAAAAAAATCCGTTGTTACCAGATTTGCCCGCTCGTCCGGTTCTAATTCAATATGCGCCGAACCGCCGATACTGAGCTGAACGGGAGCGTGAAAAAATTCAATATCAAGTACCGGAATCACCGCACCGAGAGAAGACAAAACGCGCTTGCGTAATTCAATACTCGCCGCACTCATTCTATGTTCAAGAGGATCGGCAGTAAAGGAAAGATATTTTTTTGAAGGAAATATTTCTTCCATCTTGAAATTTTGTGCTGCGACTTTCCCAAAAGATGAAAAAATGAAAATGAGTAAAATGAAATTTCTTGACATCATTATTATAGAGATAATGAAAAATGTAAAAACCTGACTAAGACAAAACTATTGTAGAATATACAATATGATTTACTTAAAAATCCCCTTTTTTGCTTAAAAATTAAAGGTTTTTCTTTGGCACTGCGATTGAATTTCTTTACAATGCGAGCAAAAAAAATACAACCAAAAGGGGGTTAGTATGAATGCACAATACAGCGAAACTCGTATTGCAAATCTTCTGCAATACTTTCACAGCCAAAATTTTCCTGAAAAGCCGACAGTTAACAGCGAAGCGAGCGTTGAAAAAATACCGCAGGATATCTTGCAGCTTATTTGGGAAAACGCCAGCGACGGCATGCGCTTAACCGACAGCGACGGAAATATTATTGCCGTAAATAAAGCTTTTTGTTCGCTCGTACATCTCCGCGAACAAGAGTTAATCGGTAAACCTTTTACCTGCTTCTATGCGCCGGACAGTATTAACTGTGAACAAACTCTTTCTCAGTACCGCAACAGACTGCAGACCAACACCATTAGAAATAAATATGAAAAAGAAATTCGGCTTACCGATAACACTATTATTGAAGCTGAAATTGTTACTTCTGTGGTTACCGATTCGGCACAAGAGCAATACATTATAACGGAATTTCGCGATATCAGCGAACGAAAACGATGGGAACGAACGCTGAATGAAAGCGAATACCGGTTCCGCTCGTTGTTTGAAAACTCCGTTCTTCCGCTCTATCAATCTACCATCGATGGAAAATTTGTTAATGCCAATATTGCCTTACTGAATTTATTAGGATGCGAAGATTTTCTTCAGCTGCATAATTTAAATATTGCCGTTGATGTGTACGCGCACGAATCCGACAGAAAAACAGTTCAGGAAGAATTGCAAAACGGGCATATTGTTCAGGGGCGAGAAGTTGAATTAAAACGGAGAGACGGTTCCATTATTACCGTGCTGATGCATGCACACGCCCGGCGCAATGAACAAAATGAAATCATCGGGTATGAAGGGGCGCTGGAAGATATTACGCAGCGAAAAGCATTAGAGAGGCAGATCAGCGCAAACATTCAACGGTTAGAAACGGCACAATATGAACTGACAAAATTAAACGCTACTAAAGATAAAATTATTGCCATTGTTTCTCACGATCTCCGATCTCCGTTCAGCAGCATTCTCGGCTTTTGCGATTTGCTGCAGAGCGAGTTTGAGACGCTGGATAATAAAGAAAAATTAGATTACATCGGCTTCATTAAAGATGCGGCGCAGCATCAATTGAATCTGGTGAATTCACTGCTCGATTGGTCGCGTCTCGAAACCGGAAGAATAAATATCCGCTTTCAGCCGATTGATATTGAACGGATTGCCTGCGATACTATTAATTCCCTGCTCGGGCTGGCAAAAAAGAAAATGGTTTCGCTGCAGGTATCAATTCCCAAAGGAACAACCGTGCGGGGAGACGAACAGTTACTGCGTCAACTGCTCTCCAACCTTGTCGGCAATGCGCTGAAATTTACTCCGGTGAACGGAAAAATTTCCATTCATCAAATCAGCGTTGATGATTCATCGTTAATTCTCGGCGTAACGGATACCGGAATCGGCATACCGGAAAACGAATTGAAAAAATTATTCAAGGTGGAAGAAAAATATTCTCGAACCGGCTTACAGGGAGAATCGGGAACCGGATTAGGGCTGCCTCTTTGCTATGAAATTATGAAAAAACATTCGGGCGATATTCAGGCAGAAAGCACAGAAGGGAAAGGAACAACATTTAAATTAATTTTTCCTAAACAGATAAAATCTGACTGCACAAAAGTTTTAATCGTAGATGATCAAAAAGGAAACCGGCTTCTTCTTTCTAAATATATTGCCCGCGTTGTGGAAGGGGCAGAAATACTTGTTGCGGAATCCGGCAAAGAAGCATTAGAGTCTCTTCTCACCAATCAGCCGAATCTGATTTTAACCGATTATCACATGCCGGTAATGGACGGAATTGAATTTCTTAAACATATCCGGCTGAATGAAGCGACAAAAAATATTCCGGTGATATTAATTTCCGGAGATAAAATTGAAAATCACCACCATTTAGATTCCGCAACGACGGTTCTTCGCAAACCGGTAGCGTTTCAGGATTTGCGGGAAATTTTAGAGAAGATTCGTTTATAACACAATTGCTGTACAACATCCCCTCCCCCTCGCTGAAGTCCCGCAGAGCATCGCGGGGCTTTTTATTTTTTTCTCAATCTAAAAAATGAATAAACAATCCGTCGCGCAGTTTCGGTTCAAACCATGTCGATTTCGGCGGCATAATTTTTCCCGCATCGGCAATGGAAATTAATTCATGAATCGAAGTCGGAAACATGCTGAAAGCTAATTTCATTTCGCCGGAGTTAACACGCTTTTCAAGCTCGCTCAATCCGCGAATGCCGCCGACAAAATCAATACGCTTATCAGTGCGGATATCCTTAATTCCCAAGATCGATTCCAGCACATACCTCTGAAGAATTGCCACATCAAGATTCTCCACCGGATCGGATTGATCCAACAGCGTTTCATCCGCTTCCATGGTAAACCATTCGCCCTCTATATAAACGCCGAATTCTCCCTTTTCATTCGGGTGAACGGGAATTTGACTTTTTGTGATGGTGAAATTTTCTTTACACTTGGCAAAAAATTCTTCTTTCGTTAAACCGTTCAAATCTTTTACTACGCGGTTGTAGTCCATAATACGGAGTTGATTGGCGGGAAAGCAGACGGCAAGAAAGTAATTATATTCTTCATCTCCTTTGTGGTGCGGGTTTGCTTTTGCCCGTTCTTTTCCAACTATGGCGGCGGCGGCGGAACGGTGATGACCATCAGCAACATAAAAATTTTTTACCGAGCCGAACAGCGTCTGAAGTTTTTCAATGATTCGCTTTTCTTTAATTACCCACGATTGATGACGCACGCCGTCTGAAGCAGTGTGATCATTTTCCGGTTTTTGTGTTACCAATTCGGCTACAAGAGAATTAATTTCGGTATTATCAGGATAGGTTAAAAATATCGGTCCGGTGTGGGCATTTGTTACACGAACATGATTGCATCGGTCTTCCTCTTTATCTTTTCTGGTTAATTCATGCTTTTTAATGGTATCGTTCCAATATTCTTCAACCGAAGCGCAGCCGACAATGCCGTACTGCGTATTGCCGTTCATCGTCTGCGCGTAAATATAGAAATACGGTTCAGAATCCTGAAGAAGAATTTCTTTGGAAATAAGCTGCTGCAGATTTTCTTTACCTTTGAGATAGACTTTTGCATCGTAATGATCAATTGAAGGATCGAGATCAATTTCCGGTTTTCCGACATGAAGGAACGAAAGCGGATGACCTTGTACTTCTTTACGTGCTTCATCAGAATTAAGCACATCGTACGGTTTAGCGGCAACTTCCGCGGCAAACTCGGGCTTCGGCCTGAAGGCTTTGAATGGTTTAAGTGTAGCCATAGTGAATATCTCTCTTTTTATATGTTAGTCTGAACCAAATGCACAATAAAATACCCAAAATTCTTTTTTAGCGCAAAGGGAAGATTTGTCATTCAAATTCTTTTTTCTTTGTCATTCCGATATCCCTAAGGGATGAGGAAT